>NZ_JBSHHY010000009.1:0-223758 GCF_053618675.1 Streptomyces sp. NPDC055632
GCCCATCGGCCCCGGCCCCCGGGTCGCCGACACCCGGGCGGCGCTCGCCGTCGGCCGGGGCGCCGACGCGGGCCCCGCGACCGGCTGGATCCGGCCGCCCGGCGGCGGTCCGCACGGCGCCGAGCCCGGCCCGCCGCCCGGCTCCCGCCCGCTGAACGTGCCCGCGCAGGGCGGCGCCGACCCGGCCCCGCCCCCGCCGGACCCCGGTCACTGGCGGCCCTGGCGCTTCCGCATGTCCAACGACGTCTGGGGCACCCCGGTCGTCGACGGCGACCTGCTGTACGTCACCTCCTTCGAGGTGCACGCCCTGGACACCGGCAGCGGCCGGCGCCAGTTCAAGACCCGGGACGTGGCCTGGTCCATGGCCGTCGCCGGGGGCCGCATCCACGCCTCCGACGGGCCCACCCTGTACGCCCTCGACGCCGGCGACGGCGGCGAGCGCTGGCGGCTGCACACCGACGCCTGGGTGTACGCGCTCAAGGTCGACCGGGGCACGGTCGTCACCGGCACGCGCGGCGGCGGGGTCCAGGGCTGGGAGGCCTCCAACGGCGCCAAGCTGTGGGAGGTCACCGGCGCGCAGACCGACTTCGAGACCCCGGAGGCGGGGCCCGCCGTGCACGGCGACACCGTGTACGTGTGGCGGGACGCCCGGCTCCAGGCCCTCGACGCGCGGACCGGGGTGGAGCGCTGGTCGTACCCGATCGGGGACGCCGCCTCCTGCGGGGGAGTACCCGTACGGGTGGCCCCGGCCGAGGACGGCTACGTGTACGTGTCGGCCGGGACCCGGGTCCTGTCGATCGACGTCGCGGCCGGGCACGTGCGCTGGCACTTCGAGGCGCCGGCCGTCTTCCTCTCCCCGCCGGCCTTCGCGCCGGGCCCGGCCGTCACCGGCGGCGGGGTGTACCTCGCCGACCACCTCGGCACGGTGTACGCGCTCGACGCCACCACCGGCCAGGACCGCTGGCGGATCGCGACCGAGCAGCGCCAGTCCGCCGAGCCGGTGCTCGTCGCGGACGGCAACGTGCACGTCGGCAGCGGCAGCGCGCTCTACACGCTCGACGCGGTCACCGGCACGCCCCGGTGGCGGTTCGCGGCGGGCGGCGAGCTGGTCGGCTCCCCGGTGGTCGCGGACGGCCGGATCCACTTCGGCTCGGCCGACCACGTCCTCTACACCCTGGACGCGACCGGCGGGCAGCTCCGCTGGAAGCTCGCGACCGGCGGCGAGATCACCGGCTCGCCGGTGGCGAAGGGCGGGGTCGTGTACGCGTGCAGCAAGGACCGCTGCGTGTACGCGCTCGACGCGGTGAAGGGCACGGCGACGGGCCGGGGTTCGGCGGCGGCCCGCTGACGGGCCCGGCGCCTCAGCGGGGCCCGGGACCGTCCTGGTCCGGGTCCCGCCCCCACTCCTTCTCCCGGCCGGGCACGTCGAAGGTCCGGGTGGGCTCGGACCCGTAGGGGTCGTACGCGTCGTACGGGCCGGGGGAGGAGGCCTCCCGGGGGTCGCCCGCGGGCGCCCCGTAGGGATCGGACACGGGCGTCGCGCGGGGGTCGGGCCCCGACGGGGGCGGGTACGCGCTCGGCTCCTCCGGCCCCTTCCGGTCCTTCCTCCGCTTCCGTCCCGACATCACGAGCGCGCCGAGCAGCAGCAGGACCCCGCCGCCGAGGGCGTTCGCGACCCCGTCGCCGAGGCCCGTCCCGGCCCCGTCCACCGTGAGGCTGCCCTCGTACTGTCCGACGCGCACCATCCAGAAGACGGTGAAGCCGAGGACGACGAGCCCGGCGAGGGCGACGAGGAGACGGGAGCGGAGCACCAGGCCGACGAGGGTGAGGAGGGCGGCGAAGGCGAAGGGCAGCAGGAGCGACCACCAGAGGCCGGCCTTCGCGTCGGTGATGCCGGTGAACAGCTCGTCGATCGCGTAGTCGCGCCCGTGACGGCCGTCGTACCAGGCACGGAAGGGGCTCAGCACGGCGGCCGTCGCTCCGGCGAGAGCCAGGACGGCGCCGGCGACGTTGCGGATCATCGAAGCGGCCTCCTGAAGTGGTCCGGCTCTCGCTCCCGACGCTACGCCGGGTCGAAGGGGCCCGCCATGCGGCACGGGGGCGGCACGGACACGCCGTTCCGGCGGCCGGGACCGGGTCGTTCCGGCGGCGGGACCCGGCGGCCGTACGGGATCGAGCCGTTCCGGCGACAGGCCCCCGGGGGCCCGTACGGGATCGAGCCATTTCACCGGCGGGGCCCGGCGGCCCGCGCGCACGCCCGCGACAATGACCCGATGCGTCCCCTCACCCGCCCGGCGGCCCCGGCGGCCTGCCTCGCCCTCGCAAGCGTCCTCCTGGCGTCCGGCTGCTCCCCGGCCACCGCCCCGGAGGCGGACCGCGGCGCCCCGCCCGTCACCCCCGGTCCCACGGTCACCGCCACCGCCGCGCCCGACGAGGCGGCCCGGACGGCCGAGCGCTACCGCCGGTCCGGCGGGGCGGAGGACGTGTACGGGATCCAGCGCGGCCCCGGTGCCGGGGGCGTTCCCCTGGTGACCGTGTGGACGCGCGGGGAGGAGCGGGACGCCGGGCGGTTCGACGCGCTCAAGGCCTCGGTCGCCGGGTACCTGGAGCGGGAGGAGGGCGTCTCCCTCGAACGGGGCTACCTGATGGACGTCTTCGGCCCGGACGGCTCGCTCCGGCACCGCCTCGACGCGCGCCGGTAGCCGGGAACGCCGGAGGGGCCGGGCAGTTGCCCGGCCCCTCCCTGTGCGGTGGTCCGACCGCGTCGCGCACGGGCCCCGCCCGGACGGATCCCCCCGGTTCCGCCGGACGTCCCCCGAGCCCGTGTGCTTCCCCCGTCGACCGGACCTCCCGGGCCCCGGCGGCTCCCCCGAAGTCGCCGCCGCGGCCCTCTCCCCGTCGGGAGTGGACTACTTGGCCGGCTCCGACGTGGCGTGCATGTTGCCGTTCGTGGTCGCGCCGGCGGTGCCGTCGATCGGCTCCGTGGTGGCGTGCATGTTGCCGTTGATGCCGATCTTCGCGGCCACGGAGTCGGCGAGCGGAGCGTCGGTCGCGTGCATGTTCTTGCTGACGATCTCTTCACCGGCGGCGTTCGGCGCGGTGGGGTCCAGGTCGGCCATGCTGATCATCTCCCGTTGTTACCTCGGATGGGGCGGGAGGGACCGTCCGGCAGTTCCCCCGTGGACTGCTGGACGGTCCCACCCGGAGCCGTTCACCCTAGTGCGACGGTGTGACGGCCTTACCGGTGACCCGTCTGCCCCCCGACGCGACGGATCGTGGGAAGAACATTGCCGCACCCTCATAAACGAACGATGAACGGGCAGTTCAGCGGCTACGCGGCGGCGGTCTCCCGCAGCAGGGCCCGCACGTCCGACTCCTCCGGCGAACCGAGTTCGACGAAGATGTCCAGCGCCTCCTGCCAGCAGACCCGCGCCCGGCCGTGCTGCCCTATCCCGGACAGCGCGCGGCCGAGGACGACGAGGACCTGCCCGCGACGCCATTCGCCGCCGACCCCGCGGAGGACGACCAGCGCCAGTTCGGAGCGGGAGGCGGCCTGGGCGTACCGGCGGGCCGCGATGTCCACCTCGGCGATCCGGAAGAGCGACATGCCCTCCCAGAGGCGCTGCCGGCTGTCCCGGAAGACGTCGAGGGCCTCGGTGAGCCGGGCGGCCGCCTCGTCGAGCCGGCCGCTCGCGGTCAGCGCGAGCCCCAGCGCGTAGCGGCCGTTGGCGCCCTTGAGGGCGTGCCCCATCGTGTCGTACATCCCGGTGCCCCGCCGGGCGAGTTCGACCGCGACGTCCGTCTGCCCCATGGCCAGGTGGATGCGGGAGAGGTTGCACAGGGCGCTGGCCTCGCCGGCCTCGTCGTCGCAGGCGCGGAACGACGTGGTGGCCCGGGTCAGGAACCGCTCCCCGTCCTCGGTGCGGCCCTGGTAGAGCGCCATGATCCCGAGGGCGTTGGCGGCCCAGCACAGCGGGAGGGCGTCCCCGGTCGAGGACGCCAGCTCCATCGCCTCGCGGGCCTCGCCGTCCGCCTCGTCGAACCGGCCGGTCACGTGCTGGACGTACGCCAGGGTCAGTGCCGCGCGGCCCTTCGCCCGGACGTCCCCCGACCGGCCCGCCGCCTCCCGCAACACCGTCGCCACCGCCTCGTACTCCCGGGAGTTCGCGCCCGATTCCGCGAGGTCGAGGGAGGCCCACAGCAGGTCCACGCCCCGCCGCAGCGTCGCGGGCGAGGCGGCGGACTGGCGGACCGTCGCCAGCAGGCAGTTGGCCTCCGCGTAGAGCCAGTCCTGGGCCTCGTGGCGGTCGGTGAAGGCCAGGCCGTCGTACCCGGTGGGCTCCAGGTGGTCGACCAGCCGGTCGCCGGGACGCTCGATGGCGTACACGCGGGCGGCGGTCGACAGGTAGAAGTCGAGGAGCCGGGAGAGCGCCGCCTCCCGCTCCGACGGGGGCTGCTCGTCCCTCTCCGCGCACGCACGCGCGTAGAGCCGGACCAGGTCGTGGTACCGGTAGCGGCCCGGGGCCGCCGATTCGAGCAGGGACGTGTCGACCAGGGCCTCCAGGAGGTCCTCGGTGTCCCGGAGGGGCAGGTCGAGGACGGCGGCCGCCGCCGCGAGCGAGATGTCCGGGCCGTCGGCCAGGCCGAGCAGGCGGAAGGCGCGGGCCTGGGCCGGCTCCAGCTGCCCGTAGCCCAGCTCGAAGGTTGCCTTGACCGCCAGGTCGCCCGCCTGGAGCTCGTCGAGCCGCCGCCGCTCGTCCGCCAGCTTGGCCGCCAGGACCGAGACCGTCCAGGTGCGGCGGGCCGCCAGCCGGGACGCGGCGATGCGGATGGCCAGGGGCAGGAAGCCGCAGGCCGCGACCACGTCGAGCGCGGCCTCCCGCTCGGCCCCGACCCGCTCCTCGCCGACGATCCGGGTGAAGAGCTGGAGCGCCTCCTCCGGGGACATCACGTCCAGGTCGACCAGGTGCGCCCCCGCCAGGTCGACCATCCGGATCCGGCTGGTGACCAGGGCCGCGCAGCCCGCCGTGCCGGGCAGCAGCGGGCGGATCTGGGCGGCGTCGCGGGCGTTGTCCAGGAGGACCAGGACCCGGCGCCCGTCCAGCGTCGAGCGGTAGAGCGCGGCCCGCTCGTCCAGGGAGTCGGGGACGGCCGAGTCCGGGGTGCCGAGCGCGCGCAGGAAGGAGCCGAGGACGGTCTCGGGCGCGGCGGCCCGGGACCCCGCGCCCTGGAGGTCGACGTACAGCTGCCCGTCCGGGAAGTGCGGCCGCGCCTCGTGGGCGACGTGCACGGCGAGCGTCGTCTTGCCGACGCCGCCGATGCCCGCGAGCGCCGAGACCGCCATGACGTGGCCCTCGGCGGTGGCGAGCCGGGCGCCCAGCTCCCGTACGAAGGAGGCGCGGCCCGTGAAGTCCGGCACGGTCGCCGGGAGCTGGGCCGGGCGCGCGACGGGCGCGGCGGCCGGGGCGGGCTCCTCGACGGGCCGGGCGAGCTCGGCGTCGGCCCGGAGGATGCGCTGCTGGAGCCGGGAGAGCTCGGGGTTCGGGTCGACGCCCAGCTCGTCGGCGAGGAGCCGGCGCGTGTCGGCGTAGACGGCGAGCGCCTCGGCCTGCCGTCCGCTGCGGTAGAGCGCCAGCATGAGCAGTTCGCGCAGCCGCTCGCGCAGCGGGTGCGCGGCGGTGAGCGCGGTCAGCTCGGAGACGGCCTCGGCGTGCGCGCCGACCTCCAGGTCGATGTCGAGCCGGGTCTCCAGGAGGGTGAGCCGCCACTCCTCCAGGCGGGTGCGCTGGGTCTCGGCGTACGGGCCGGGCACGGAGGCCAGGACCTCGCCGTCCCACAGGTCGAGGGCCTCGGCGAGCCGCGCCCGGGCGGCCGCGCGGTCCCCGCGGGACCGCAGCTTCTCGGCCCCGGCGGCCAGCTCCTGGGCGGCGGTGAGGTCGAGCGCGGCGGCGGAGGCGCGCAGGGCGTAGCCGCCGGACTCGCTGACCAGGACCTCGGGTCCGAGGGCCTTGCGGAGCCGGGAGGCGTAGGTGCGGACGGCCGCGAGGGCCTGGGAGGGCGGTTCCTCGCCCCAGAGGGCGTCGATCAGCTCGGCGGCGGTGGCGGTGCGGCCGCCGCGCAGGAGGAGGGCGGCGAGCAGGGCGCGCTGCTGCGGCGATCCGGTGGGCACGGGCTCGTCGCCCCGCCAGGCCCGCACGGGCCCGAGCACCCCGAAGCGCAGCGCCCCCGCGCCCGCTCCGGCACCGGCGTCCGTCCCGGCCGGAGCCGCCGTACCCGCCGTACCCGCCGGAGCCGCCGAGGTCTCCGGAGCCACCGGCTCCACCGGGACCTCCGAGCGCGCCGTACCCGCCGAGGTCACCGGAGCTTCCGGCACCCCCGAGCCCGCCACACCCACCGAAGTCGAAGTCGAAGTCACCGAAACCGCCGAAGTCACCGGGGCGTCCGGGTCCACCGGGGCGTTCCCGCCCGTTTCCGCAGCCCGCTGCGCCGGGACTCGCGGCCCGTCCTCACGGTCCATAGCTCCCCCTGCCGTACCGCTGGTTTAGCCCAGGACAGTCTGCCTTGTCCGGAGGGAGTCCGTCAGCATCGGGTCGGCCGGAGCGGAGCCGTTGCCGGACCGTTGTACGGGGCGCCCTCACGGGGCGTCGGGCGGTGTCCCGCCGGGGCTCCCGCGGGGCCGTCGGGGCCCGTCGGAGGGCCGACGTGCTCCGGATCCCGTTCCGCACCCCGTTCCGCGGGCCCCGCGGCGCCCCGTTCCTGCCCGCGCAAGCCCCCGGTGACCGTTCGAAAAATTCCTCGGGAAAATTCTGAAACGGACATTCCGGGCTCCGCTGCGGTTCCCGCATATCGGACGCCGCTCGACGGACCTACCGGTTGGTCGGGTGGTCCGGTTGGTCGATCTTTCAATCATTGGCGAGTGTCCGCCTCGACCCCCGCAATGCAAGGCGACGGTCGATCACTCGCGCGGATTCCGAACCTCCGGATGTGGAAACCGCAGCATTTAACGTCCTGTTCATGACTCAGGTGGAAGCGCGGCCGCTGGCCGGAGACACGGTAAGGGGCGTCGACGCCCCGGGCGACGCCCACGGCGTGCGCACCAAAGGACTCGGCGGGAACTCCGTCGGCCTCCTCGGCAGCGCCGTCATCGGCGTCTCCACCGTCGCCCCCGTCTACTGTCTGACCTCCACGCTCGGCTCCACCGCCGGCGAGGTCGGGCTCCAGATGCCCGCCGTCTTCCTCGCGGGCTTCCTCCCGATGCTCCTCGTCGCCTTCGCGTACCGGGAGCTCAACAAGGCCATGCCGGACTGCGGCACCTCCTTCACCTGGACCGTGAAGGCCTTCGGGCCCAAGATCGGCTGGATGTGCGGCTGGGGCCTCGTCATCGCGACGATCATCGTGCTCTCCAACCTGGCCGGCGTCGCGACCTCCTACTTCTGGCTCCTCGCGGGCGAGATCACCGGCAGCGAGTCCGTCGCCGCCCTGGACGGCAACAAGGCCGTCCACATCGTCACCTGCCTCGCGCTCATCGCCTCCGCCACCGCGATCAGCTACCGCGGCATGACCGCCACCAAGGGCGTCCAGTACACCCTCGTCGGCCTCCAGCTCGTCGTCCTCGCCGTCTTCGTCGGCATGGCCCTGAGCAAGGCCGGCTCCTTCGAGACCTCGGTCGACTTCTCCTGGTCCTGGATGAACCCCTTCGCGGTGCAGTCCTTCGCCGCCTTCACGGCCGGACTCTCCCTCTCGATCTTCATGTACTGGGGCTGGGACGCCTGCATGGCGACCAACGAGGAGACCACCGGCAGCGAGAAGACCCCCGGCCGCGCCGCCCTCATCGCGATGGTCGTCCTGGTCGGCTCCTACCTGGCCACCGGCATCGCCGCCCAGATGGCCGTCGGCTCCGGCGAGCAGGGCCTCGGCCTCGCCAACCCGGAGACCTCCGACAACGTCTTCGCCGCCCTGGCCGGCCCCGTCATGGGCCCCGCCCTCGGCATCCTGCTCTTCGTCGCGGTCCTGGCCTCCGCCGCCGCGAGCCTCCAGACCACCTTCATCCCGGTCGCCCGCACGGTCCTCGCGATGTCCACGTACGAGGCGCTGCCGAAGTCCTTCACCGAGGTCCACCCGGTCTTCAAGACCCCCGGCAGGGCCACGATCGTCGCCGGTGTCGCCACCGGTGTCTTCTACACCGTGATGACCCTGGTCAGCGAGCACGTCCTGGTCGACACCATCTACGCCCTCGGCCTGATGATCTGCTTCTACTACGCGCTCACGGCCTTCGCCTGCGTCCGGTACTTCCGCAAGGTGCTGTTCCGCTCCTTCCGCGACTTCGCCTTCAAGGGCCTGATGCCGCTGCTCGGCGGCCTCATGCTCACCGCCGTCTTCGGCAAGACCCTGTACGACATGTGGGACCCGGCGTACGGCTCCGGCTCCGCCGTCCTCGGCATGGGCTCGGTCTTCGTGATCGGCGTCGGCCTGCTGCTCCTCGGCGTGGTGATCATGCTGGTCATGCAGCGCCGCAGCCCCGCCTTCTTCCGCGGCGAGGTCCTGACCAAGGAGACCCCGTCCCTGGTGGTGGCCGACTGACCGGAGACTCCTGAGTCGCGGAGACGCGAAGGCGGCGGGCCCGTGGGGGGTCCCGCCGCCTTCGTCCGTTCCGCACCGCTCAGCGGCCGCCCGGCAGCAGGCGCTCCACCACCGCGTTCGCGGGCGGCAGGGCGGGGTCCGGCTACCACCTCCCTGCGTGGAGGGGCGGGTCCGGCTACGACCTCCCCGGCACTGCTTAGGATGCGCGCATGGAGCCTGTGGGAGAGGTGGGAGAGGTGGGAGAGGTGGGAGAGACGGTGGACTGGGTGCTGCGCCCCGGCCGGGCGGCGGACGTCGAGGCCGTCGCCGAGCTGCGGGCCCAGGTGATGCGGGACGACCTGGTGCGGCTCGGCCGCTACGACGAGCACCGGGTGCGGCAGCGGCTGCGCGACGGCTTCTCGCCCGCGCACACCTCCGTCGTCGAGGTGGACGGCGCCTTCGCGGGCAGCGTCACCCTGCGCCCGGACGAGAGCGGCGAGGGGCTCCACCTGGAGCACTTCTACCTGGCCCCCGGGGTGCAGGGGCGGGGGCTCGGGACGGCGGTGCTGCGCGAGCTGCTGGACCGGGCCGACGCGGACGGGGTGCCCGTCCGCCTCGTGGTCCTCCAGGGGAGCGCGGCCCGCCGCCTCTACGAGCGGGAGGGCTTCACGACCGAGTCCGAGGACCCGGTCGACGTCCTGATGGTGCGCGGGGCCCGTACGGTCAGATCGCCACGCCGGCCGGCTGCCGGACGGTGACGTTGAGCCGGTTGAAGAAGTTCGTCAGGCCGATCATCATCACGATCGAGGCGAGCTGCTTCTCGTCGAAGTGGTCGGCCGCCGCGTCCCAGACCGGGTCCGGCACGGCGTCCGTGCTGTCGGCGAGGCGGGTCGCGTGCTCGGCGAGCGCGAGGGCCGCCCGCTCCTCGTCCGAGAAGTACGGGGCCTCGCGCCACGCGGAGACCGCGAACAGCTTCTCGTCGCTCACGCCCGCCTTCCGGGCGTTCTTCACGCCGTAGTCCACGCAGAAGCCGCAGCCGTTGATCTGGCTGGCCCGCAGGTGCACGAGCTCCAGGATCTCCTCGGAGACCCCGCCCTGGCGGGTGGCCTTCACGAGGCCCTGGATCGCGGGGCCGGCGTCGGGCAGGACGTAGGCGGGGTTGGTCATGCGGGCCTCGGGGGTGTGCGTCATGGTGATCGCTCCTCGGCGTCTCGTTCGGCGTGTGCTTTCACCGCAACGACGGAACGGGGGCCGGGGATGTGACACGACCGGAGGACTTTCCCCGAAAGTCTTTCCCTGATCCCCGAAACGGCCCCGCCGCACCCCCGCGTACTTCTACGCCTCCGCCTCCGCCTCCGCCTCCGACTCCGACTCCGACTCCGCCTCCGCGATGAGGGCGGTCGCCACCGTGCGGAAGCCGAGCCGGCCGTAGAGCCGGGCCACGTCCGCGTCCGAGGCCGACAGGAACACCAGCTCCGCGCCCCGGGCCCGGGCGTCCGCGACCAGGGCGGCCGTGACCGCGAGGCCGAGTCCCCGGCGCCGGGCCGCCGGGACCGTGCCGACGCCGACGACCTCGGAGACGTCCCCCACCGGCTGGTGCTGCCCGGCCGAGAGGGCGGCGCCCCCCGCCGTACCGCCCTCGGCGTCGTCGAAGGCCGCCGCGAGCCGGGTCAGGCCGGCCGTGATCCGGTCGGCGGTCCGCCCGGCGGTCCCGGGCTCGGGCGGGAAGCCGAAGGCGGCGTACGGGGCGGCGACGGCGCTCTCCAGACCCGGGTCGTCCGCGTCCAGCAGCCGTACGGTGACGCCTTCGGGCTCCGGTACGGCGAGGGGCCCGCCCTCCAGGACCATCAGCGGGTGCTCGTGCACGGTGAGCCCGCTCGCCTCCACGGCCGCCCGCAGCCCCGGCGCCGTCTCCGCGACCCACTCGAAGGCCTCGGGCACCCCCAGCTCCCGCTGCCGGGCCCGCACCCGCTCCACGGCCGCGACCGGCACCTCCCCCTCGTACCCGAGCGCGGGCCGCGCGTAGAAGGGCCAGCCCTCCCCCTCCCGTACGAAGAGGGTCAGCGGGCCGAACTCCTCGGCGCGGGCGGAGGACCGGGGGACGGCGTCGTAGTACGCCTCGATTCGCTTCAGCACCGGGCCACGGTAGGGGCAGGGGCGGGAGGGACGCAGTCGTATTTCCGGGCGGCGCACGGGCGGGCCTCACGGGCAGGTGCCTCACGGGCAGGTGCCTGACGGGAAGGGGGAGTCGCGGGAAGGGGAGTCGCGGGAGGGGCGCGTGGCCGTCCGGGGTCTCGGAAAACTCCGCCCCACCCCCTACCGTGCCGGTATGCGGATCTCGACCACGATCTTCCTGACCGACGAGACCATCACCCCGGTGCGCCTGGCGCGCGAGCTGGAGGAGCGCGGGTTCGCCGGGCTCTACCTGCCCGAGCACACCCACATCCCCGTCGAGCGGACCACGCCCTACCCGGCGGGCGGCGAGCTGCCCCGGGAGTACGGCAGGACCCTGGACCCCTTCGTCGCCCTCGGACAGGCCGCCGCCGTCACCGAACGCCTCGGGCTCGGCACCGGCATCACCCTGATCGCCCAGCACGACCCGATCTCGCTCGCCAAGCAGATCGCCACCCTCGACCACCTCTCCGGCGGCCGCTTCACCCTCGGCGTCGGCTTCGGCTGGAACCGGGAGGAGGCGGCCGACCACGGCGTCGACTGGGCGTCCCGCCGAAGGCTCGGCCGCGACCGGATCGACCTGATGAAGGCCCTGTGGGCCCCCGAACCCACCGCGTACGCCGGGGAGTCGGGGGAGTCCGTGCGCGCCTCCGAGGCCTGGCCCAAGCCGGCCGGCGGCGCGCCCCGGATCCTCCTCGGCGGGGCGGCGGGCCCGAAGCTCTTCGCGCAGATCGCCGCGCAGGCCGACGGCTGGCTGCCGATCGGCGGCCGGGGCCTCGCGGGCGCCCTCCCGGTCCTGCGGACGGCGTGGGAGGAGGCCGGCCGCGACCCGAAGGCCCTCCGGGTCGTCCCGTACGCGGTCCTGCCGAACCCGGACAAGCTCGCGTACTACGCGGACCTCGGCTGCGAGGAGGTCGTCCTCCAGCTCCCGCCGGGGGAGGAGGGCGAGGTGCTGGGGGTGCTCGACGGGTACGCGCGGTACCTGTGAGCGCCTGAGCGGCCGAGAGGGGAGTCGTACGGGCACGGAGAACCGGTCACGGAGAGCCGGGCACAGACAACCGGGTACGGCGAACCGGGTACGGGGACCCGAACCCGCCTCCCCGTACCCGCTCGTATGCTCGGTCCATGACCGATCACCAGGCAGCACGCCCCACCGAGAACGCCATGCGACGGGCCCTCAGGCGGGCCAGGGACGGGGTCGCGCTCGACGTCTCCGAGGCCGCCGTGCTGCTGAGGGCGCGCGGGGACGACCTGACGGACCTGGTGGCGTCCGCCGGGCGCGTGCGGGACGCCGGTCTGGAGGCGGCCGGGCGGCCGGGCGTCATCACGTACTCCAAGAGCGTGTTCGTCCCGCTCACCCGGCTCTGCCGCGACAAGTGCCACTACTGCACCTTCGTCACCGTCCCCGGCAAGCTGCGCCGGGCCGGGCACGGGATGTTCATGTCGCCCGACGAGGTCCTCGACATCGCCCGGCGCGGTGCCGAACTCGGCTGCAAGGAAGCCCTGATCACGCTCGGGGACAAGCCCGAGGACCGCTGGCCGGAGGCGCGCGAGTGGCTCGACGCGCACGGCTACGACGACACGATCGCGTACGTGCGGGCCATGGCGATCCGGATCCTGGAGGAGACCGGGCTGCTCCCGCACCTCAACCCCGGGGTCCTGTCCTGGACCGACTTCCAGCGCCTCAAGCCCGTCGCGCCCTCCATGGGGATGATGCTGGAGACGACCGCGACCCGGCTGTGGTCCGAGCCCGGCGGCCCCCACTACGGGTCCCCCGACAAGGAACCGGCCGTGCGGCTCAGGGTCCTGGAGGACGCCGGCCGCTCCTCCGTGCCCTTCACCTCGGGGCTGCTCCTCGGCATCGGGGAGACCCTGGAGGAGCGGGCCGAGTCGCTGTTCGCGCTGCGCCGCGTCGCCCGCGCGTACCACTCGGTCCAGGAGCTGATCATCCAGAACTTCCGCGCCAAGCCGGACACGGCGATGCGCGGGATGCCCGACGCCGAGCTCGACGACCTGGTCGCCACCGTCGCCGTCGCCCGCCTGATCATGGGCCCCTCCGCCTGCCTCCAGGCCCCGCCGAACCTGGTCGACTCCGAGTACGAGCGGCTCATCGCGGCCGGCATCGACGACTGGGGCGGGGTCTCGCCGCTCACCATCGACCACGTCAACCCCGAGCGGCCCTGGCCGAGGATCGAGGAGCTGGCCGAGCGGTCCGCCGCCGCCGGCTTCGAGCTGCGCGAACGCCTCTGCGTCTACCCGGAGTTCGTCACCCGGGGAGAACCCTGGCTCGACCCCCGGCTCCTCCCGCACGTCCGCGCCCTCGCCGACCCCGAGACGGGACTCGCGAACCCCGACGCGCCCGTGCGCGGGCTGCCCTGGCAGGAGCCCGACGAGGCCTTCGCCGCCACCGGCCGCACCGATCTGCACCGCACCATCGACACCGAGGGGCGCACGGGCGACCGGCGCGACGACTTCGACGAGGTGTACGGGGACTGGGAGGCGCTGCGCGAGGCCGCCGCCCCCGGGATGGTGCCGCAGCGCATCGACACCGACGTGCGGGAGGCGCTGGCCGTCGCCGCCGACGACCCGACGCGGCTCACCGACCCGCAGGCCCTGGCCCTCCTGCACGCGGACGGCCCCGCCCTGGACGCCCTGACCCGGATCGCCGACGACCTGCGCCGTGACGTGTCCGGCGACGACGTCACGTACGTCGTCACCCGGAACATCAACTTCACCAACGTCTGCTACACCGGCTGCCGCTTCTGCGCCTTCGCCCAGCGCCGCACCGACGCCGACGCGTACACCCTCTCCCTCGACCAGGTCGCCGACCGCGCCGAACAGGCCTGGGAGGTCGGCGCGGTGGAGGTCTGCATGCAGGGCGGCATCCACCCCGACCTGCCCGGCACCGCCTACTTCGACATCGCGCGCGCGGTGAAGGAGCGCGTTCCGGGCATGCACGTGCACGCCTTCTCCCCGATGGAGGTCGTCAACGGCGCCTCCCGCACCGGCCTCTCGATCCGCGAGTGGCTGACGGCCGCGAAGGAGGCCGGGCTCGACTCGATCCCCGGCACGGCCGCCGAGATCCTCGACGACGAGGTCCGCTGGGTCCTCACCAAGGGCAAGCTGCCCACCGCCACCTGGATCGAGGTGATCACCACCGCCCACGAGCTGGGCCTGCGCTCCTCCTCCACGATGATGTACGGGCACGTGGACCAGCCCCGGCACTGGCTCGGCCACTTCCGGACCCTGGCCCGCATCCAGCAGGAGACCGGTGGCTTCACGGAGTTCGTGACGCTCCCCTTCATCCACACCAACGCGCCCGTCTACCTCGCCGGCATCGCCCGCCCCGGTCCGACCGTCCGCGACAACCGCGCGGTCACCGCCATGGCCAGGCTCCTCCTCCACCCGCACATCCCCAACATCCAGACGAGCTGGGTGAAGCTGGGCGCGGAGGGCGCCGCCGAGATGCTCCGCTCGGGCGCCAACGACCTGGGCGGCACCCTGATGGAGGAGACCATCTCCCGGATGGCCGGTTCGAGTTACGGCTCGTACCGCTCGATCAGGGACCTGGAGGCCATCGCGGAGGCGGCGGGCCGCCCGGCCAGGCCCCGCACGACCCTCTACGGGGAGGTCCCGGAGGAGCGGCGGCGCACGGCCGAGGCCTCCGACGGGCACCTGCCGGAACTCCTCCCGGTGCTCCCGGCGGAGTGAGGCCGCCGCCATCGGGCCGGGACCGGGGCCGGACCGAGTGTGGTCAAAACAGGCCCGAAGGACGTCGGAACACATAACGTTCCGGTCCCCCGGTGGCGCGTATCCGGTCCATTACAGTGCGGCGAGGGAACCGACAGCGAACCGCCGACCGGGGGAGGGCACGTCGTGGCCACGACAGCCGCAGCCGTGTGGGGCCGTGCCGAGCAGCAGGACTTCCGGGCCCGGGTGCGGGGCTGTCTGCTCGGCGGGGCGCTCGGCGACGCGCTGGGGGCGGGCGCCGGCGGCTCCTCCCTCGCGGAGCTGCGCGAGGCCCACGGACCTGACGGACTCACCGACCCCGTCCCCGCGTTCGGCCGCCGGGGCGCCGTCACCGCCGCGACCCAGATGACCCTGTTCACCGTCGACGGCCTGATCCGCGCCCAGGTCCGCCGCGACGCCGGCGCCTGGCACCCGCCCACCGACGTCCACCGGGCCCATCTGCGCTGGGCCGCCACCCAGCGCGACTGGGGCCCCGACGAGCGCCGCAAGGACAACGGCTGGCTCGCCCGCGAGGAGTGGCTCTACGCCCGCCGCGACCCGTCCCGCGCCTGCCTCACCGGCCTCGGCGACGAGCACCTCGGCACCCTCGACAAGCCCAAGAACCCGGAGGCCGGCGACTCCGGCGCCCTCGTCCGCTCGGCCCCCTTCGGACTGCTCGTCGGCTGGGAGCCGCAGCTCGTCTGCCAGCTCGCCGTGGAGTGCGCCGCCCAGACGCACGGCGCCCCGGCCGCGCTCCTCGCGGCGGGCGCCTTCGCGGTCACCGTCCACGGCCTGGCCCGCGGCGGCTCCGTGGAGACGGCGGTGGCCGGGGCCCTGGAGCAGCTCGCGGTGCGCCCCGGCCACGAGCCGGTCACCGAGGCCCTCGACCGCGCCCTCGGAGCCGTACGGGAAGGGGTCCCGGACGCGGAGCGGGTGGCCGGTCTCGGGGCGGAGGAGGACCGGGCCGAGGGGCAGTTGGCGGCGGCCGTCTACTGCGCCCTGGTCGGCGAGGACGTACGGCACGGCCTGCGCCTCGCCGTGAACCACGACGGCCCCTCACCGGCGACCGGCGCGCTCACCGGCGCCCTGCTCGGCGCCCTGCACGGCGACACGGCCCTCCCCCCGGCCTGGCTGGCCGACCTGGAGGGCCGGGGCACGGTCCTGGAACTGGCGGACGACTTCTCGATGGAGATGACCCAGGGCACCGCCCTGCACACCCCCACGGAGTCCGCACCGGGGTGGCTGGCGCGCTATCCGAGGGGGTGAGGGGGTTTCCGGCCGGGGCGGGGCGGCGGGCAGGGTTCACCTGACAGTGCTCGGTGACGCACCTATGGTGGATGTCCGGTCGAAGCGACCGGGGCCCCATGGGCCGGGCAGGGGGGACGTCGATGGAAGCACAGCTGGTGGAACTCGCGCGGGCCGCGGGCACCGCGGTGGTCACGGTCATGGCCACGGACGCCTGGGAGCGGACGCGTGACGGGGTCGTGGCGCTGTGGCGCCGGGTCAGCCCGTCCCGGGCCGACGGCGTGGAGGGGGAGCTCGAGGCGACCAGGGACGATCTGCTGGTGGCCAGGGAGAGCGGGGACGACCTGACGGAACAGGAACTGCGCGAGGAGTGGGCGGGTCGGCTCCGGCGCCTCCTGCGGGAGCAGCCCGAGGTCGCCGTGGACCTGCGCCGGATCCTCGACGAGCTCGATCCCGAGGACCGGGCCGCCCCCGCCGGGACGGTGCGGATGCGGGCCGAGGCGTCCGGCCACGGCCGCGTCTACCAGGCCGGCCGGGACCAGCACATCACCGAGCGGTGAACGGGTCCGAGCGGAGCGCCGAGCCGGGAGTGCTGGGCCGGGCGTCCGGCCACGGCCGCGTCTACCAGGCGCAGGGCGACCAGCACGTCACTGAGCACCACCACCACTACCCCTCGGCCGAGGCCGCGTCCCTCTTCGGCCCGTCCTCGGGGCGCACCGTCGTCCGGGTACCCGAGGGCCCCTTCGGGCCGGCGACACCCGCACCGGATTCGGTGCGCACCCCGCTCGTGGGGCGGGCCCCGGTGGTCCTGAGGGACCGCCGGGAGCTCATGCGGAGCCTCTTGACGGCGGCCGGGGAGGAGACCGGGGGCGTACACGTCGTCCACGGGCTCGGAGGCTGCGGCAAGACGTCGTTGGCCCAGGCCGTCTTCAACGAGGTGACGCGCGGGGACCGCCGCATAGGCCTGTGGGTCAACGCCACTGAGCGTTCCACCTTCCGGGCGAGCATGCTCGCCGTCGCCGCGGACCGCGGAGCGGAGGACGGCGAGCTGGCCTCGGCCTACAAGGGGCAGCGTGCTTCGGCCGATCTCGTCTGGCACTACCTCGACTCCTCCGCGCAACCGTGGCTCCTCGTGCTGGACAACGCGGATGACCCGACGGTGCTCGGGGAAGGCGGTTGGCTGCGGCGGAGTCCGCGGGGCACGGTCATCGTCACCACACGGCAGGCCGCCGCCCGGGCGTGGCAGGGAGCGCACCTCCACCCCCTGGGGGTGCTGCCGGTCGAGGACGCCGCGCTGGTCCTGCGCGACCTCGCTCCCGAAGCCGGTTCTGTGGAGGACGCGGAGACGGTGGCGCGCAGGCTCGACTGCCTCCCCCTCGCCCTCACGCTGGCCGGGTCCTTCCTTTCCCGACAACTCCTGGAGAGCTGGTCCATGAGCGACTACCGACGCCACCTGGACGACAACCCGACCGAGCTGATCGACCAGGGAGCGAGTCCGGGCGACTCCGAGCGGAACGCCCGGCAACTGGTCGGCCGGACGTGGGAGATATCGCTGACCGCCCTCGCGGACGGCGGCGCACCCGAATGCCTGTCCCTCCTGAGGCTGCTGTCGTGCTGGAGCGCCGACCCGGTGCCCCTGTCCCTGATCCGCCCCGGTGCCGTGGACGCCGCGGGGCTCGGCGACCTCGACCCGCCGCTGACCGGGGCGCACGTCGAGACCGCCCTCCGGGGTCTGTTGGACCACTCACTCGTCTCGCTGGTGAGCCTCGACATCGGCGGTACGCCGGTCCGATGCGTCAAGACGCACGGCGTGGTCCTGGACAGCGTCGCCGCCGCCGTCCCCGAGGAGCAGCGGGCGCTGCTCGTCACGGCCGCTGCCGAGCTCCTGCGGGGCGCCGTCCCGGAGAGCGGCGACCGGGGCCGGGACGTGCCGCCCGTGGGCCACCTGGTGTCCCACGCGACGCACCTGCTCGGACGGCTGAACGACGCCGGCAGTGCTTCCCGCGCGGTGGAACTCGGTACGTGCCTCGCCACGTGTCTCTTCGTCGGCGGCGACTTCCCGGCCGCCCTGTCCCTGGCGCGGACCACCGCGGAGGCGGCCGGGCGGTGGCTGGGGCCCGACGACCCCGCGACGCTCCGGGCGGAGCACCGCGCGGCCCTGTCGCTCTTCCGGCTGGGGCGCTTCGAGGAGTCGGAGGCGCTGCACCGCCGGGTGCTCGACGCCCGGACGAGGGCGCTCGGGCGGGAGCACGCGGAGACCCTGGAGAGCCTGCAGGACATCCATGAACCGCTCTGTCAGTTGGGGAGGGTCGACGAGTGCCTGGCCACCCTGCGCGAAACGATCGAGATCCGCTCGCGCGTCGTCGGCGAGCACCACCGGGACACGCTCCACACGCGGGCGCTCCTCATCGAGTACCTCGCGACCGCCGGGGAGGCCGACGAGTTCGACCGGGTGGGTCCGGAGGTCGTCGCCGCCTGCGAGGAGCACCTCGGCCCCGACTCCCTCAGCACCGTGACCGCCCGCCACAACTACGCTTACGGACTTCGTCTCTTCGGCCGGCCGGACCGGGCGGAAGCGGAGGCCCGGAGCGCCCTCCGGGGCCGCGAACTCGTGCACGGGCCCGAGCACGCGCTCACGCTCTCCGCGACCGTGCTGCTGAGCTGGATCCTCGGTGACCTCGGCCGGGTCGAGGAGTCCATCTCGCTCGGCCGCCGGGTCGTCGCGGGTCAGGAGCGGGTGCTCGGCCGGGAGCACCCGTACCTCCTCACGAACCGCACCGGTCTGGCCGAGACCCTCGCGGCGGCGGGCGAGACGGCCGAGGCCGAGGCCCTGGCGCGGCTGAACCTTCCCCTGTGCGAGCGGGTCCTGGGCCCGGACGACCCGGTGACGGTCAGGACGCGGGGCCTCCTCGTGTAGGGACCCCTGACGGCAACCAGCCCCCTCGGCCAGGACGGCGATCCGGTCGAGAGGGCTTTGCCGTGGGTGCGGGGGGTGTGACGCGTGCGTCCGACAGGGGGCGACCGCCCGGATGTCAGACGCCGGGGCGGTCGCGCTCGGCGACGTCGAGGACGAATTCCGTCCAAGCCCCGGTGGAGAATCCGAGGTTCGTACGGGCGACGTCCTTCGAGTCCCGGACGCGAACCAGGAGGTGCTCCTGCACCTTGACCTCTACGCAGTCGCCATTGACGGCCGAGTACGAGGACTTGGTCCATTCCGCCAGCGCGTCGTGCCGAAACAGCATCGTGACTCCGATGGTTGTGCCAGTGGGGTGAGTGATGTGCGCTCCAGCCGCTGGAACAGCGGCTCTGCGCCGACGCTACGCCGCAACATCAGGAGCGACGGGACGCGTTCACTCATTCGGGTGGCATATTCCATTGAGGTCTTTGCGGTGGTGGCGTGGTGATGTACCTTGCCCGTTCCTCGATCTGGGCTACTTCGCCTGCAGTTCCCCGGCCACGCGCAGGATGAACTCCCGCGACTGCTCGGCACTCAACGCCTTCGCCCTGAGGTGCTCGTACATCACCGCGTAGCTCTGGACGTCGATCGCCTTCTCCAGGTAGAGGTCGCTGGTGACGCCCTCCAGGTAGACGACGCTGGCGTCCATGGCCTCCTGGAACTCCAGGATGGCGAACTTCCCGTACATCCCGGGGTGGGCGCCGACGTCGTACGGCAGCACCTGGATCGTCACGTGCGGCTTCTCGCTCAGCTCGGCGAGGAGCCGCAGCTGATCGGCCATGATCTTCGCGTCGCCGACGACGCGGCGCAGCAGGGCCTCGTCGATGACGGCCCAGAATCGCAGCGGGTTGACCGGATCGGAGAGACGGTCCTGCCGCTTCAGCCGGATCTGGATGCGCTTGTCGATCTCGCTGGGCGTGGCCTCCGGCCACATGCCCTCGATCACCGCCTGCGCGTACTCCTGCGTCTGCAGCAGACCGGGAACGATGAGCGACTCGTAGACGCGCAACGACGCCGCGTCCGTCTCCAGACCGATGTAGACGCTGTACGGGATGTCGCCGAAGGCGTGCCACCAGCCCTGCTGGCGCGAGTCCTTGGCCATCTGCATGAGGGATTCGACCATGCGCTCGTCCTCGACCTCGTACACGCCGCACAGGTCGCGGACGTCACGCTGGCTGATGGAACGACGGCCGTTCTCCAGCCGGCTGATCTTGGACTGGGAGACGAGGAGGCGCTCGGCGACCTGCTCGGCCGTCATGTTCTTCGCCTCCCGGAGCTTGCGCAGCTCCTGGCCCAATCGGCGTCGCCTGACGGTGGGGTTGACGTTGGACGCCACGGAAACTGCACCTCCGGCTGTCTGCTGCGTAGCTGTGAGTACCTAACGCTTGGCAGACTGCCACCAAAGACGCGGTGTGCGCTGGGAAATGACAACAACGTGTGCGCCCGCGAACATCACGGTTCGACGCGCGCGCGTGCGGGGCGGCCGTCCTGACCGCCCCGCACGCTTGTGCGGCTCCCGGGATGGTTCGTATGCCCGGTGGGTGTGCTCAGTGCGCCGCCGCGCGGGCCATTCCGCCGCGCGGCTGTGCCGGAACGCCCTGGGCGCTTCGGCGCGGTTGCGCCCCCGCGCCGTTCTGGACGTCCATCACGGCGTGCGCCACGAGTCCGCCCATCGGGTCGTGCCGGATCAGGTCGCGCAGCCGGGACCGCGACGACCTTCCTTCGTTGCCGGGGTAGAGGTGCTTCCCGAGACCGACCGCATGGGCCAGCGCGGCAAGCGCCGCGGTCCGCGGGTCCGGCGGTACGCCGGTGCGGATCGCACTGTCCAGCCGGGCACGGATCTCCCGACTGATCGCCGTGTCCGTCGCCTGGTAGCGAGTCGTCGGCAACACCCCGCACATCTGGCCCTCCACGGCATGCACCATGCCGCATCGCTCCAGATGCGAGAGATACGTCTGACGGAGCCCCAGTCGGGGCCCGCCTATCCAGTGGACGGCCCGGACCGGGCTGCCGCGCCTGCGCAGCAGCTCCAGTGCGGAGTCCAGTGTCGGATCTCCGGTCGGCCGTGGCATCACCACGGCGATACGATCCCCGTCAGGGGCTATCCGGCCTGCCAGTGCCAGCTCCACTAGCTGTGCTCCGGCCAGGCCGAGGTCGAGCGACTGCGGCTGCGCTGTGGTACCCGTGGTCGGGTCCAGAGCGAGCAGCAGAAGCTCCTCCGGAATGGTTCTGCGGCTCCTGCCCATCCATGCCTCCCCGCGTGGATGAATGACAGGGTGACCCCTCTCACATTCATCTGTCGAGAGCACCCGAGTGGTTCATCCGGGAACCGGTAGGTATGTCGTTCTCGTCTAGCACGGGGGCCAAGGGGTTCACACAGGACACTGGTACACGGTTCGGACGTACGCATGACGCATGGAGGAGGCACGGTGGCGGGCGAGTCCCCCGACAAGGCGGAGCAGCAGGGGTCGTCGGACACGGCGGCGGCCTCGGGCGGGGGCGGCCGGGATCCGCGGCTTTCCGTGCTCCGGGAGTCAGAGCCCTCGCCGGCTTCGGCCCCGGCCTCGTCGGAGCCCTCGGACACGCCGGTACGGGTCGACCAGCCGACCGCCGTCTTCAAGAACCTGGTCCCGCGCACGTCGGGGGACGACGACCCGAAGGGGGCCGCCGAGCCGGAGTCGGATGCGGAGGCGGAGTCCAAGTCCGAGCCGAAGCCGGAGCCCGGGGCGGATGCGCGGACGGAGTCCGGAGCGGAGTCGGGGTCCGAGCCGGAGCCGGAGAGCGAGCGGCTCAAGGCGGCCGTGGCGGCGTGGGTCGCCACGGCGGCGGAGGAGCCCGGGAAGGCCCCGGAGGAGCCCGCCGAGCCCGAGGAGGCCCCGGAGGCCGCCACGACCGCCGAGACCGCTGACGAGCCCGAGGCCGACGGCGAGCCCGAGTCGGGCGAGGAGCCCGTGGACGGTGCCGTGGACGCGGGCGAGCCGGACGAGGAGGCCGCCGGGCCCGCCGAGCCCGTGAAGGCCGACGCGTCCGCCGAGGACGCCGAGGACACCGAGGACGCCGAAGACGCCCCCGAGGAGTCCAAGGGCGAGGCGCCCGTCGACTCCTGGTTCGCCGCCCGGAAGCCGTCCGCCGGTACGACGCCCGAGCCGGAGAGGGCCCCGGAGCCCGCCGAGGACTCGAAGGACCCGAAGGAATCCAAGGGTTCCAAGGGTTCCAAGGGTTCCTCGGCCTCCGGAAGCGCCGAGGACGTCGAAGACGCCGAGGGCGCCGAGGACGTCGACGACCCCTCCAAGGACGAGAAGCCCGTCGACCAGCCGACGGCCATGTTCAAGATGATCCGGCCGCCGGTGGACCAGCCGACGACCGCCCTGAAGCTTCCGGCCGGTCCGGCGGGCGCCGGTGCCCGCGTGGACCCCGACAGCGAGCGCACCAGCACCTTCCTGCCGCTGCGGCCCGACATCCCGGCCGAGCGGAAGGCGCCCGAGGCCGAGGCCGCCGCCGAAGCCGCCGAAGCAGCCGCGCCCGCCGCGCCCGCGCCCGCCCCCGCCCCGCCGGCGCTCGCCGAGCCGGAGCGGACCCGGCAGCAGCCGCTGCCGCCGCTCCCTCCGCTCGACCTGCTCGCCGAGCTGACGAACACCCCGCCCCCGCCGCCGAGCCCGCTGCGGACGACCCTGCGCCGGGTCCGGATCTGGACCCCGCTGGTCCTGCTCCTCCTGATCGTCTTCGCGATCGCGCAGATGGTCCGCCCGCTGCCCGCGCCCGCCCTGAAGCTCTCCGCCGCGCCGGCCTTCACCTTCGAGGGCGGCGCGCTGAAGATGCCGTGGCCCGGCGAGGGGCAGGGCGCCGTCGAGGTCGAGGGCGTCGGCTCCATGGGCACGTACGGGCCGCAGAAGCCGGCCCCGATCGCCTCCGTCACCAAGACGATGACGGCGTACGTGATCCTCCGCGACCACCCGCTCAAGGGGAAGCAGACCGGCCCCGAGATCGAGATCGACAAGAAGGCCGCCGACCAGGGCAAGGCGGAGCACGAGTCGACCGCGGCGGTCGAGGAGGGCCAGACCTACTCGCAGAAGGAGCTGCTCCAGCTCCTGATGATCCCCTCCGCCAACAACGTGGCCCGGCTGCTCGCCCGCTGGGACGCCGGTTCCGAGGCCGCGTTCGTCGAGAAGATGAACGCCGCCGCCAAGGACCTGGGCATGACCCAGTCCACGTACACGGACCCGTCCGGCCTGCTCGACAGCACGGTCTCGACCCCGCAGGACCAGCTGAAGCTGGCGAAGGCGGTCATGCAGTACGACGTGTTCCGCGAGATCGTGAACATGCCGAACGTAACCGTCGAGGGCATCCCCGGGCGGATCGAGAACAACAACAACATCCTGCTGAAGCCGGGTGTGGGCGGCATCAAGACCGGTTCCTCCACCCCGGCCGGCGGCAACCTGCTCTGGTCGGCGAACACCGTCGTCGACGGTGAGAACCGCCGGGTCCTCGGCATCGTGATGGGCGCCAAGAACGCCAAGTACCTGGGCCAGAAGCTCCAGCTCTCCATCGACTACAGCTACGAGCTGATCAAGCAGGCGCAGAAGGACGTGACCTCGGCCCCCGTGGTCCGCAAGGGCCAGGTCCTCGGCTACGTCGACGACGGCCTCGGCGGCAAGACCCCGGTCGTCGCCACCAAGGAGCTCAAGGCGGTCGGCTGGCCGGGCCTGGAGGTGAAGCTGGAGCTCACCGACGGCGGCAAGGCCGTTCCGCACAGCGGCAAGGCGGGCGACGTCGTCGGCCAGGTGTCGATCGGCACGGGCACGGGCAGGGTCAGTTCCCCGGTGGCCCTCCAGGCCGACCTGGCGGAGCCGGGCTTCGACAAGAAGCTGACCCGCGTGGGCTGACCGCCCGGAACGGACGGCGACGCGGAACGACCGCGCGCACAGCGGCGCGGAACGGAAGCACGGAACGGCGGCGGGTGGCCGGGAAGCACCCGCCCGGCCGGACGCCCCGGTTCTCCGGGGCGTCCTGCTGTTAGCGTTTCCGGGGGACGAGAAGCGCGCGTGGACCCCCGCGCGGAGCGAGACGGGACGTACGGGAAAGGGCCGCAGTGACCACCGCCGAGCCGACACGCGCCGACCGCGCGGATTCCTCCCCGCCCGACCCGCTCCCCGGTCCCTCCGTCTCCTCCGAGTCGTCCTCCGGACCCTCCACGGGGTCGTCCTCCGGCTCTTCCGCGGGGTCGTTCTCCGGCTCCTCCACGGGCGCGGAGCCCGGCGCCGCCGGCACCCGCACCGACCCCGGCCCGGCCGCTGGAGCCCCCCTCGCCGCCGCCGGACCCGCGACCCCTTCGCTCTCGCGAATACCGCTTCCGGCGCAGCGGCCCGCCCCGGAAGCGATCGTTCCGGCCCGGCGGCGGAAGCGCCGCCACACCGTCATGGTGGCCACCGGGCTTGCCGCCCTCACCCACGTCCTCTGGTTCTTCCTCTTCGCGAACAGCGGCGGGGACCTGGCCGCGCAGGACGCGTGGGCCGAGTTCGTCGGACGGCACCCGGACTCCGCGTACAACCTCGCCTGGTACGGCGGGATGCACCCGGTCTCGTACAGCGTCGTCTCGCCGTACCTGATGTCGGTGCTCGGCGTCCGCACCACGATGATGATCACCGGGACCCTGTCGGCCGCGCTGACCGCGCTGATCCTGGTGCGGGTGCGGGCGGTCCGCAATCCGATGGCCTGCGCGGTCGCGGGCGTCTTCGCCTTCCTCTGCAACGCCCTGTCGGGCCGGGTGACCTTCGGCCTCGGCATGCTGTTCGCGGTCGGCGCGGTCGCCGCCGTCTTCTGCTGGCCGCACCGCTGGCGCCGCAAGCGCTGGGCCAAGGCGGTGGTCGCCGCCCCGCTCGCCGGGCTCGCGACCGCGTGCAGCCCGGTCGCCGGGCTCTTCCTCGGGGTGGCGGCGGCGGCGCTCTTCCTCAACAAGCGGCGCCCCGGCGCGTACGCCCTCGGTCTCGCCCCGGTGGTCGTGGTCGCCCTCTCCTCCTGGCTCTTCCCCTTCTCGGGCACGCAGCCGATGGCCTTCGGCTCGGCCGCGCTGCCGATGATCTTCGGGATCCTGATCTTCCTCCTGGTGCCGAAGGACTGGCGGACGGTCCGCACCGCCGCCGCCGTGTACACGGTGGGCACCTTCCTGACCTGGGCGATCGACTCCCAGATCGGCTCGAACATCTCGCGGCTCCCGATGCTCTTCGCCGGGGTCGTGCTGCTCGCCGCCCTGCCGTACACCGCGCCGCGCTCGCGCCGCTGGTACGCGCTGCTGCTCGCCTTCGCGGGGCTGAACTTCTGGATCGGCTTCAAGGGCGTCGACGACATCATCCGCACCGCCCCGGACGCCTCCTGGGCGCGCGAGCTGGCGCCGCTGGTCAACCAGCTCCAGGTGCGGGGTGCGGGCAAGGCGCGCGTCGAGGTCGTGCCGGCCTCCAGCCACCGCGAGTCCTCCGCGCTCAGCCCGTACATCAACCTGGCGCGGGGCTGGAACCGGCAGGCCGACATGGAGCGCAACCCGCTCTTCTACGACGACACCCTCAACGCCGTGAACTACCAGGACTGGCTCGACCGCTGGGCCGTCCACTTCGTGGTCCTGCCGACCGGCGCCCCCGACTCCGGCGCCGAGCGGGAGGCGGAGCTGGTCGACAAGGGCCTGCCGTACCTGGAGCAGGTCTGGTCGGACGAGAACTGGCGCCTGTACGAGGTCGCGGACCCGACCCCGCTGGCGGAGCCGCCCGCCCGGGTCGAGAGCGTGGCGGCGAACGAGGTCGTGATCCGGGTCGGCAGCCCCGGCCGGGTCCTCATCCGCGTGCCGTACTCGCCGTGGCTCGCCCTCATGGACGAGAACGGCGGCAAGATCGCGCCTCCGCAGGAGACCGAGGAGTCGAAGGCGGCCCGCGAGGAGTCGGAGACCGAACTCCCCAAGGTCTTCGCCAACGAGGAGGGCTGCCTCTTCCGGACGGAGGCGGACGCGCAGGGCGACGAGTGGACCGAGCTGGTCGCGCCGAAGGCGGGCGTCTACCGCCTGGGCTCCCCGTACAACTTCTCCCGGGGCACGGCCTGCCCGGAGGAGCTGCGCTGAGCCGCCGGTAGACCCGGGCCTCCGGGGCACGGCCTGCCCGGAGGAGCTGCGCTGAGCCGCCCGTAGACCCGGGCCTCCTTTCGGCCACGTCTCCGGACACCCCCGCAGGGCCCCCGACCGCCTCCACCGAGTCGCGGAAACGGACATCCCGGACAAGGATGTCGGTGCGTGGACCGTGGCGCCCCGCACGGCGCCTTCTGGAGGTGGACAGGGATGTCCGAGCTCATCGTCATCGGCTACGACGAACCCGCCGAGGCCGAGCGGGCCCTCGGCACGGTGCAGGACCTGCAACGGGACCACGTCGTGCGCCTGAACGGGCTCGCGACGGTCTCGGTCGACACCGACGGGCGCACCCACGTCGACACCTCCAGCCGCGTCGTCGCCTCCACCGCCGCCACGGGCGCCCTGTGGGGAGCGATCTTCGGGATCCTGTTCCTGCTGCCCGGCGTCGGGCTCGTGACGGGCGCGGCCCTGGGCGGCCTGGTCGGCAGGCTCGCCAAGTCGGGCGTCGACGACCGCTTCCGCGAGCAGGTGGGCGATCTGCTGAAGCCGGGCTCGGCGGCGGTCGTGATCATGGCCTCGAAGATCACGGACGACAAGTTCACGACGGCGATGCAGCCGCACGGCGGCACGCTCCTGAAGACCTCGCTCAGCGACGAGGACGAGCGGGAACTGTCCGAACAGCTCACGGGCCCGATCGGCCCGGACGGCCCGGGCCCCGTCCACGTCCCCGACGCGGCCCCGTAGACCGGGATCCCGCCGCGCCGCGACCCACACGGACCCGGGCCCCGTCCCGTACGTGCGCGGGGACCCGCCCCGGCACACACGCGGGGCCTCGTCCCGGCACACACGCGGGGGCCCGTCCCGTACCCCCGCGGCCCCCGGCCCCACCCCCTCCCACCCCCACCCCCACCCGAAAGGCCCCCCATGCACCCCGCGCTCAGCACCGACGCGCTCGCCAAGCTGCGCCGGCCCCGCCCGTACCCCGCCGTGTCGCTCGTGATGCCGACGCACCGCCGCGAACCGGACAGCTCCCAGGACCCCGTACGGCTGCGCAACCTCCTCGCGCGGGCCGAGAAGGCCCTGGAGGAGGATCCGGCCGTGACGCGGGAGCGGCGCGCGGACGTCCTCGACCAGCTGGAACGGGCCGCCGCCGAGATCGACCTCGTGCACGCGGAGGACGGCCTGGTGGTCTTCGTGGCGCCCGGCGAGCACCAGGTGTGGACGGTGGCCCGGGAGGTGCCGGAGCGGGTGGTCCTCGCGGACACCTTCCTCACCCGCAACCTCGTCGCCGCGCAGGCCGCCGAACGCCCGTACTGGGCGCTGACCGTGGCCGCCGACCGGGTCTCGCTGTGGAGCGGCGGGCCGGAGCGGACCGTCGAGCACACGGGGGACGGCTTCCCGTTCACGCGGAGCCTGGAGCCCCAGGACGTGGAGCGCGAGGAGCGCGTCGGGGACGTGCCGAGCACCTTCCAGGACGAGGACACGCGCGCCTTCTTCCGCGACGCGCACCAGGCGCTGCGGGCCGTCCTCGCCTCCGAGCCGCGTCCGCTGTACGTGGTCGGCGAGGCGCCCGCCGTCTCCCTCCTGGAGGAGACCGGAGCCCTGCCGCAGGGGACGACCCCGGTCCGGCAGGGCGGCCTGGGGCACGGGCCCGCAGAGGCCGTGCGGAAGGCGGTGGAGCCGCTGACCGCGGCCCACGAGGCGGCCCTGACGACCACCGTCCTGGCCGAGCTGGACGCGGCCCGGGGCCGGCGGGAGTACGCGGGCGGCCTCGACGAGGTGTGGCGGGCGGCGAAGGAGGGCCGGATCCACCTGCTCGCCGTCGAGGAGCACTACCGGACGGTCGTACGGGACTACGGCGACCACCTGGAACCGGCGGAGGCCTCCGACCTCGACGCCCGCGACGACATCGTGGACGAGATCGTCGAACAGGCCCTGGAGACCGGGGCGGAGGTGCGGTTCGTGCGGGACGACTCCCTGGCCGACGCCGCCCGCGTCGCCGCCGTACTGCGCTACTGACCCCCGGAGGCCTCATGAACACCGCACCACCGTCCCGCACCGCCGCCGGAAGGCGGCTCCGCACCCGGGCGGCGGGCGCCGCCGTCGCCGTCGTCGTCACCGCGCTCGGCGCGGCCGGCCTCGTCTCCTGCGACTCGGGCGGGGACGAGGGGGGCTCCCCGACGTTCAGCGACGCGCCCACGGCCCCCGACACGGCCTCGTTCTCCGGCGGCGCCCCCTCCGCCCTCGCCTCGGCGGCGGAGTCGGCGGCCTCCGCCGCGCGCGAGTCGGCGTCGTCGGCGGCGGCCTCGGCGTCCGCGCGGGAGTCCGAACGGGCGTCGTCGATCGGCGCCGAGACGGAACGTTCCCGCAAGCAGGCCGAGAACGCGCTGAAGGGCGTGCAGGGCCGGGGGAACGCCCTGAACGAGGTCGCAATGACGGGCAAGCCGAGGGCCGAGACGAACAACCTGCTCACCGTGGTCGTCACCATCACCAACAAGACGGACGAGGAGGCGTCCTACGCGGCCCAGGTCGACTTCCTCGACCCGTCGGGGAAGGTGGTCGAGACGCAGTTCGTCGGGGCCGAGGACCTCGCGCCGGGCGAGCGGGAACAGCCCCTGGTCATCAGCAGGCGGCCGGCCGAACCGGTGCTGACGCCGAGACTCACCAAGGCGCAGAGGTACTGAGCCGCCACCGCCCCCCGTACGGAGGAGACCCGCATGTCCGAACTCATCGTCATCGGCTACGACGACCACGCCGTGGCCCGCAAGGCCTTCAAGGCGGTCCAGCAGCTCCGCGACGACCACGTGGTCGAGCTGAAGGGCCTCGCCGTCGTCCGGGTCGACCAGGACGGCGAAACCCATGTGGACACCCCGGCGAAGACCGAGGAGATCGCACTCTCGGCCACGGCCGGAGCGCTCTGGGGCCTGGTCCTCGGCATGATCGTCCTCACCCCCGGCATCGGTGTGGTGGGCGCGGCCCTGGGCGGCCTCATCGGCAAGCTGAACCAGATGGGCGTCGACCGCGGCTTCCGCCAGAAGGTCAGCGACCTCCTCGCCCCGGGTTCGGCCGCCGTCGTGATCATGGCCTCCAAGATCACGGAGGACCGCTTCGCCGCCGCGATGGAGCCCTTCGGCGGCGCCGTACTGAAGACCTCCCTCTCGGAGCAGAGCGAACGGGAGCTCTCGGAGCAGCTGACGGGGGAGGGGCCGGAGACGGCCTGACGTACTGTCGCCCGGCCCGGTCGCGCGGAAGACCGGGCCGCGGGACGGGGCGCGGCAGGGCTGCCGCTCCCGGACCGATCGCCACCTTGTCCGCATGACCTCGCAGGACGACCGCCGGTTCCCCGTCGCGCTCGCCGCCGCCATGACGGTCCGGCTCGACCGCTTCGGCCGGGACGGCGTGAACTTCGAGCTCTGCGAGTCCTTGACGTCATCATGGCGCTGCGCCGCTGAACTTTCCTCGACGGCCGTGGGCATCAGAAGGGGCCACCTCCGAAAATCCGGAGGTGGCCCCTTCTGAACTGGTGCCCCCGGCAGGATTCGAACCTGCGACACCCGCTTTAGGAGAGCGGTGCTCTATCCCCTGAGCTACGAAGGCGGGGATCCGTCGTGCCTTCCCGGGATGGGCCCGGAGGTCGACCGACCGCTGACAGCGTAGCGGATGGGGGTCGTGGAGGTCGCCCCCGTTCGTGCGGGCGTGGGGGGAAGGGGTGTCACCTGGGGTTTCCGGTGGGGGTGGGCTGCCCGAGGCGTGCGGGTTCGGGTGTGTGATCCTGCCGGGGGACGCCCTGTTCGCGTTCTTTCCGTCGGTCGAGAGTGTGCCCGTGAACTTCCTTCTTGTGCTGGTGTGCGGTCTTCTCGCCGGAGGAGTGCCGGTTCTCTGGGCGGCGGTGCGGACCCGGGCCCTTCGGCGGGCCGTTCTCGGGGGGCGGGCCGTCGGGGTCCCGGCCGAGGTGGCCTGGCGGTCGGGCGGTGACGCTCCGGCCGTGCGGGGGGATCTCTGGCTGCCCGGCCGGGCCGGCCTTCCGGCCCACTTCGTCTCCGAGGACTTCGCCGTCCTCGCGGTCCCCTGGGGCGGGCGCGTCAAGGACGTCGTACCGCTCGGCACGGGCGGGTTCCGGCGGCAGTCGTTCGTGCGCCGCGGTGTCGTGGTGTACGAGGTGCCGGGCGCCGGGGACGTCCTCACGATCACCGTCGACCGGCCGGCCGTCGAGGTCGTCACCGGGGCCCTCACCGCCCGGGACGACACGGGCGAGGGCGACGGGCTTCGGGTCGCCCGGTGGCATCGTGTCCGCGTGCCCCACCTCGCCGCCCTCCTGCTCGGCGGCGCGTTCGTCCTGGGGCTCGTCGGCGTCCACACCTTCGGCCTGGGGCGCGAGGTCACCGCCGAGGTGACCGGCGCGCGGGACGGCATGTGCCGGGTGGTCTGGCAGGACCCCTGGGACCCGTCCCTCACCCGGCACGCGCGCGTGGACTGCTACGAGGGTGAGAAGGCCGGGGACCCGCTGCGGATCAGCGCCCGGCCCTGGCCGGTGCGCGGCGAGGCGGCCGACCTGGACGTCCTGCACCTGACGGTCTTCGGCGCCTCCGCCTTGGGCCTCGCCGGAGCGGCGGGCGTCCTCGCCGCGTCGCGGACCGGCGCGCGCCGGCTGCGGCTGCTCCGGGAGCACCTGCGGCACGGCGGCGGGCCCGCACCGGCCCGTCCGGCGCGCCGGGTGGCGGTGCCCTGGTGGAGCTGGGCCGCCGGAGCGCTCGGCCTCGCCGGCCTGGGCCTGCTGGCGCTGGCGTACGGGTTCGGACAGCCGGTGCGCGCCGAGGTCACCGCCACCACCGCGTACGGCTGCGCGGTCGCCTGGGCCGATCCGTGGGACGGGAGCCGGTACACCGCCGAGGTCGACTGCGACGGGGTGTCCCGCGGGGACGTCCTGGAGATCAGTGCCCTGCCGTGGCCCCTGCGCGGCGAGGCGTTCGACCGGGACTTCACCCCGGTCGCCCTCGGGATCCTCACCGCCGTCGTCCTCGGCGCCGCCCTCCTGGGGGCCGTTCTGCGCTCCCGCCGGGCGCGCCGGGCCCGGCCCCTCGTCCCCGTGAGCGTTTTCCGGGACGGGGACGAGGGCGGGGCCGGGGCCGAAGTCGGGGACGTGATCGTGGCCGACACCGCCGACACCGCCGACGTGCTCGACCGGTCCCGGCTCGCCGCCGTGGCCCGGCTGCTCCACGAGAGGAAGGACCTCGGGGGCGGCGGCAAGGAGCTCCGACCGGAGCCCGACCCCGGCACCGGGCCCTGGTGGCGTTCGCCCGTGTTGCGCCGCATCGTCCTCGCGTCGGGCGTCGCCTGGGGCGCCCTGGTCGCCCTCGCCGCCGCCGCGCTGTGGTCGGGATGGTGGTGGGGGACGGCCTACCAGCAGGCCACGGGCCGCACGGAGCGGGCGACCGCCACGGTCCAGTACCTCCACGAGGAGTTCGCGCTGGAGCCCTGGCTGCTGCCCGGCGCGGTGGAGGTCCGCTTCGACGTGCCGGACGGCCGCCGGATCGTGACGGACGTCCAGTACGGGGGCTCCGCCCCGGCCGAGGGGACGACCGTCGAGGTCGAGTACGCCGTCGACGGGCCGTCCGCCGCCCGGATCGCGGGCGACCCCGGCCTCGGTCGCGGCCTGTGGGTGAGCGGCGCGGTCGTGGTCGTGGCGCTCGCCCGCCTGGTGTGGTGCGCGGTCTCCACCGGGCGGGTCCTGCACCGGCTGCTGCGCGCGGTGCGGCAGGGGCGGGGGCGGGACTTCGACTACCTCCTCCTCCCGCCGTCCGGCGAGGAGCCCGGGGACACGACGTTCCTCCTGGTCCTCTTCGAGCCGGGGGCGGAGCGGCCGACGGCGGTCATGGACACGCTGCCGGCGGCGGCCTCCCTGCCCCCGGAAGGGACCCTGGAGATACGGAGCCTCCCGGAGGACCCCGCCTTCGCCGTCGCCTGGACCGGAGGGCGACCGGTCTGGCCCGGCGGCCCGTTGGTCCTCCTGGCGGAGAACGGGGACGAGGAGGAGTCCCTCCGGCGGTACGTGACCGACCTCGTCCCGTCCGGCATCGTGCTCGATGTCCCGTCCGCCCTCGGTTGACCTCCCGAACCGCCGCCGCCTAGCGTCTGACCTCCCGGACCGGGGCCGCCCGGCGTCGGCGGTCCGGTGGAGCGAGCGCGTGGAGGTGGCCCGGTGGCCGGTGGGGTCGGGAGGCTGACGGCCGGTGGGGCGCCCTTCGCCGTCGAGGGCGGGACGTACGCGCACGGGCCGCGGACCCTGCGGGAGTTCGTGGAGCCGGCCTGGGGCTACGGGGACCGGGTGTTCCTCGTGCACGAGGGCGTCCGGACGACCTACCGGGAGTTCTTCGACGAGGCCTGCGGGCTCGCCCGGCGGCTCCTCGGGGAGTACGGGCTCGTGCCCGGCGACCGGGTCGTCGTCGCCATGCGGAACCTGCCCGAGTGGCAGGTCGCCTTCTGGGCCGCCCAGCTCGCCGGGCTCGTCGCCGTACCGCTCAACGCCTGGTGGACCGAGGGCGAGTTCGCGTACGCGCTCGACGACTGCGCTCCCCGCGCGCTGCTCGTCGACGGGGAGCGGGTCGGGCGGGTGCGGGAGTGGGCCCGGGAGCGGAAGGTGCCCGGGATCGTCTTCCGCGGGGAGGGCGAGGAGGGGTTCGACGCGTACGTGCCCGACCGCGACCCGCACCTCGGGCCGCCGCCCGTCGACGTGCTCCCCGAGCACGACGCGACCGTCGTCTACACCTCCGGCACCACCGGCCGCCCCAAGGGCGCCGTCGCCACCCACCTCGCGCAGGCCGGGGCCGCCATGAACCCCCGGTACTTCGCCGCCGCCGCGGCCCTCGCGCGCGGGGACGTCCCCGGGACCGGGCCGGCGCCGGTGTCGCTGACCACGTTCCCCTTCTTCCACGTCGCCGCCTTCACCTCCTTCTACGGCGTGATCGCGGCCGGCGGGACCCTCGTGACCATGCGGAAGTGGGACGCCGGGGAGGCCCTCCGGCTGATCCGGGAGCACCGCGTCACCCACTACGCCGGGGTGCCCACCACCGCGCTCCAGCTCCTCGAACGCGCCCGGAGCGACGGCGACCCGCTGGAGAGCCTCACCCTGCTCAGCACGGGAGGCGCCCCCGCCCCGCCCGGGATCGTCGCCGGGCTCACCGAGGCGTACGGGGAGCGCGTCGAGCCCCGCAACGGCTACGGGCTCACCGAGACCTGCGGCGGGGTCCTGGCGAACTTCGGCGCCGAGTACCGCGCCCATCCCGGCAGCGCCGGCCGGCCCTCGCCCGTCACCGAGGTGCGGATCGACCGGCCCGACGCGGAGGGCGTGGGGGAGCTGTGGCTGCGCGGGCAGTCCCTGGTCCGGGGGTACTGGGGGAACGAGGAGGCCACCCGCGCCGCCTTCACCGACGACGGCTGGTTCCGGACCGGCGACCTCGCGCGCGTGGACGCGGACGGGCGGGTCTCGGTCGTCGACCGGCTCACCGACATGGTGATCAGGGGCGGCGAGAACGTGTACTGCGTCGAGGTCGAGGCCGCCCTGCACGCGCACCCGGACGTCCTCGACGCCGCCGTGCTCGGCGTCCCCCATCCGATCCTCGGCGAGGAGGTCGTGGCCGTCGTGCGGCGGCGCCCCGGGGCCGCGCCGGACGCGGAGGCGCTCCGGGCGCACGTCGGCGGGCGTCTGGCCGCCTTCAAGGTGCCCGCCCGCGTCCTCGTACGGGAGGAGGAGCTGCCCCGGAACCCGACCGGGAAGATCCTCAAGCGGGAGCTGCGGGGGTTGTTCGGAAGCGGGGAGGCGCTCAGTTCCGGGTGACGCGGACCCGGTAGGCGCCGTCCCGGCCCTCGTCCAGGACCGTGATCCGGATGCCGTTCGCGCGGTCCGTGAAGCTCTCGCCCGGCCCGTACGGCGCGTCCGACAGCTCCGCGTGGACGTTGGCGCGGCGCGTGCAGCCGCCGCTCGCCCGCTCGCTGTCGGCGACGGTCACCGGGCCGTGGCCGGTGTCGACGTCGGACTCGACCCGGTAGACGAGGACGCCCTGCTCGCACACGGCCTCGTCGTTGCCGCCCTGGCCGCGGACCTCGATCGCGTACCCGGAGGTGCCGGAGAGCGGGACGAAAGCGAGCTTGGGGCCGCCGGGCTCCGCGAGCGGGGTGAGGTCGTACTCGGTGGTGCCGGCGCCCGAGGCGCAGCCGACCTGCTCGTTGTCGAGCCAGCCCAGCTTCCACTTGTGCCAGCCGAGCAGGTCGTTGTTGGCCCCCCAGTCCTCGGACATGATGTCCCAGTGCCCGACGGAGCCGCCGCCGTCGGCGGTGTAGAGGTCGGGCAGGCCGAAGACGTGCCCGTTCTCGTGCGGCAGGACCCGGTAGCCGGTCTCCGCGAAGCTGCCGGAGCCGTCGTCCTGGCGGCTGTAGACGAAGGACGTGTTGGCGAGCGGCACGCCGTCGGCGTAGGGGGCGTCGTCGTTGCCGGAGAAGGTCACGGACAGGACGGTGTCGAGGGCCGAGGGCCCGGCGTTCGGCGTCACCAGGACGTTGACCAGGTCGTACGCGCTGAAGTCCACCCGCTCGTCGGCCGCCTTCACGATGTCCTCGACGAGGGAGCGGTAGCCCGGCTCGTACGGGGAGCCGCGCTCGATCCCGTACGCGGAGAACGCCCGGGGCATCCGCAGCCAGTCGGGGATCGGGGCCTCGGCGCGGTAGTGCAGCCGGCCGTACGAGCTGACGCGGAACCAGTCGGAGGTCTGCGGGAAGAACTCGCGGAAGCGGCCCGCCGCCGTGCCGTCGCCGACGGCGTCCGGGAAGTCGACCATCAGGGTGAGGGCCCTGACGAGGCCCGTGGAGCGCACGTATCCGGGGGCCGTGGGCAGCCCCTCCGACATCTGCACGCCCATCGTCGTGGCGATGCGGCACGGCGCCAGCCGGGCGTTGTCCGGCGCGGCGGCGACGGGGCCGGCCGAGGCCGGGACGGGCCGGGGGAGGGTGGTGCTCGCGGAGGCGAGCAGGGTGAGGGAGAGCGTCGTGGTCGCCGCCAGGGCGACGGGTCTGCGTATCCGTCGGCGTGGGTGCTGCATACGTCGCCTCTCCGGTGGGGGCAGGTCGGCGGGCGGGTCCCCTTTCCGCGTGCGGGCGGGATCCGCGCTGTGCGATCAGCCTGTGACGGGCGGTCCGGGCGCGCGCGCCGGGTGGCCCGATCGTGGGTATTCCGTGAAACGAGGATTGTGTGACCGGGGTCACAAGAGTGGCCGGAAATAACCGGGGAGGCCGTCCCCGTTTACGCCTGTGTCGAGAGAAGTGGGGAACCTTTCCCCGGATACGGATCCACCGGACAGGGATCCGCCGGATACGGGTCTCCCTGGACACGGATCCCCCGGATGCCGATCCCCCGGACACGGATCCCCCGGACACGGCTTTCCGTGGACGTGCTCGACCCGTCGGAGCGGCTGCGACCCAGCGGCCCGGCGGCCCCATGACGACGACCCCGTGATCTCCGAGGAGGACCGACGTGACCGGCAGCGCCGACACCGCCGTGCCCGCCCGCCGCGCACCCCGGCCGCGGGCCGACGCCCTGCGCAACCGCGAGCGGATCGTGACGGCGGCCCGCGAGATGTTCGTCGAGTTCGGCTCCCAGGTGCCGTACGACGAGATCGCGCGCCGCGCCGGCGTCGGGAACGCCACGCTCTACCGGAACTTCCCCGAGCGCGCCGACCTCGTCCGCGAGGTCGTCCTCTCCCTCATGGCCCGCGTCACCGAGCTCGCCGAACGGGCCGCCGAGGAGGAGGACGACACCTTCGAGGCCCTGCGGCGCTTCACCCTCGGCGCCGCCGACGAGCGCGTCGGCGCCCTCTGCCCGATGCTCGACGGCGCCTTCGACCAGGACCACCCCGACCTGGTGGCCGAACGCGACCGCCTCGAAGAGGTCGTCCAGGGGATCGTCGACCGGGCGCAGCGGGCCGGCCGGCTCCGCGCCGACGTCGGCGTCGGCGACCTGATGGTGGCGGTCTCCCAGCTCACCCGTCCGCTGCCGGGCACCGCCTGTGCCGCCTTCGCCCCGTTCGTACGCCGTCATCTGCAGCTGTTCCTCGACGGCCTGGAGGCGCCCGCGCGCTCCGAGCTGCCCGGGGCGGCCGCCACCCTGGAGGACCTGAGACGCGACTCCTGCCCGTCGTGACCCCTTCCTGAGGCGCCCTCCTCCCGAGCGCCCACCCCTTCCTTAAGTCCCTTTTTCGCCAGTACGCACCAAGAGGTGGCCCCACCCATGTCCAAAATCGCCGGCAACCCCGTGAGCGCCGCGCTCGCGCCCGACCCCGGGCGCTGGAAGGCGCTCGTCTTCATCGCCCTCGCCCAGCTGATGGTCGTCCTCGACGCGACGATCGTGAACATCGCGCTGCCCTCCGCCCAGCAGGACCTGGGGATCTCGGACGGCAACCGGCAGTGGGTCATCACCGCCTACGCCCTCGCGTTCGGCGGACTGCTCCTCTTCGGCGGCCGGATCGCCGACCTGTGGGGCCGCAAGCGCACCTTCATCGTCGGCCTGGCCGGCTTCGCCGCCGCCTCCGCACTCGGCGGGGCCGCGACCGGCGAGGCCACGATGCTCGGCGCCCGCGCGCTCCAGGGCGCCTTCGGCGCGCTCCTCGCGCCCGCCGCGCTCTCGCTGCTCGCCGTGACCTTCACCGACGCCAAGGAGCGTGCCAAGGCCTTCGGCATCTACGGCGCGATCGCGGGCGGCGGCGGCGCCGTGGGCCTGATCCTCGGCGGCTTCCTCACCGAGTACCTGAACTGGCGCTGGACCTTCTTCGTCAACATCCCGTTCGCCGTGGTCGCCGCCGCCGGCGCGTACCTCGTCGTCCGCGAGCCGGCGGGCGGCCGCAACCGCTCCCCGCTCGACGTCCCCGGCGTCATCCTGTCCACCCTGGGCCTGGTCGCCCTCGTGTACGGCTTCACCCGTGCCGAGTCCGAGGGCTGGAGCGACGCCGGCACCGTCGGCCTCTTCGTCGGCTCCGCCGTGCTGCTCCTGGCCTTCGTGCTCACCGAGGCGCGCGTGAAGTCCCCGCTGCTCCCGCTGCGGGTCCTGACCGACCGCAACCGCGGCGGCGTCTACCTGTCGCTCGGCCTCGCTGTCATCGCGATGTTCGGCCTGTTCCTCTTCCTGACGTACTACCTCCAGATCGTGAAGGGGTACTCGCCGGTCAGGACGGGCTTCGCGTTCCTGCCGATGATCGCGGGCATGATCGTGGGCTCGACCCAGATCGGCACCCGCCTGATGACCCGCGTCCCGCCGCGCCTGCTGATGGCCCCGGGCTTCCTGACCGCCGCCGTCGGCATGCTGCTCCTCACCCAGCTGGAGATCGGCACCTCGTACGCCGGTCTGATCCTGCCCGCGCAGCTGCTGCTCGGCCTGGGCATGGGCACGGCGTTCATGCCGGCGATGTCGCTCGCGACGCTCGGCGTGGACCCGCGGGACGCCGGCGTGGCCTCCGCGATGGTCAACACCTCGCAGCAGGTCGGCGGCGCCATCGGCACCGCCCTGCTGAACACGATCGCCGCCTCGGCCACCACCGCCTACCTGACCGACCACGCGGCCGGCGCCACCACCCCGGCCGCCCAGAAGCTGCTCCAGCTCCAGGGCATGGTCGAGGGGTACGCGGCGGCCATCTGGTGGGCGGTCGGCATCCTGGCCGTCTCGGCCGCGATCGCCTTCGCGCTCATCAACACCGGGAAGCCGGGGGGCGGCGTGGTCGCCGGGTCCGGCACGGACGCGGACGACGAGGTGAGGATCCCGGTCGTCGCGCACTGACCGCCGGAATCCCCCGCGCCCCTGCCCTGGCCCCGCGCACTGGTGTACTCGTGTACTCGTGTACTCGTGTACTCAGCGGAGCCAGGGCAGGTCCGCGTCCGGGCCCGCCGGTTCGAGGCCCTCCGCCATCACCCGCATGATCTCGCCGAGCTGCTTCACCTGGTCCGCCGAGAGCCGGTCGAACAGGGCCTGGCGCACGGCGGCCACGTGGCCGGGCGCGTTCTGCCGCAGGACCTCCATGCCCTCGTCCGTGAGCCGGGCGAACTGGCCGCGCTTGTCGGAGGGGCAGTTCTCGCGCCGCACCCAGCCGTTCTTCTCCAGGCGGGCCACGGCGTGGGAGAGCCGGGAGCGGGTGATCTTGGCGTCCTTGGCCAGTTCGGTCATCCGCATGCGGCGGCGGGGCGCCTGGGAGAGCTGGACGAGCAGGCCGTAGTAGATGTGCGGCATCCCGGCGTCGCGCTGCAACTGGCGGTCGAGGTGGTCCTCCAGGAGCGTGGTGGCGTGGAGGTAGGCGCGCCAGACGTGGTGCTCCTCGTCGGTGAGCCAGCGGGGTTCGGTCATGTCTCCCATGGGTCCCATCGTACGACTCATTCTTGAATGTTGAACTAAATCGGGCTAGGGTGCGTAGCGAGAAGCTTGAAGTTTCAAGGACAACGGAAGGTCGAGGTGGACGCCATGCAGGTCACGCCGGAACGCACGCACGCCGCGTCGGAACGGACGCCCGCCGGGCCGGAGCGGATGCCCGCCCTCTACCTGTCCCACGGCGCCCCGCCGCTCGCCGACGACCCCGTCTGGCCCGGTGAGCTGGCCGCCTGGTCCGCGGAGCTGCCGCGCCCGAAGGCGATCCTGATGGTCTCCGCGCACTGGGAGGAGGCCCCGCTCGCGCTCGGCGCCACCGAGACCGTGCCCCTCGTGTACGACTTCTGGGGCTTCCCCGAGCACTACTACCGCGTCGCGTACGCGGCCCCCGGCGCGCCCGCGCTCGCCGAGGGCGTCCGCAAGCTGCTCCGCGCGCCCGGCACGCCCGTGCAGGACATCCCCGACCGGGGGCTCGACCACGGCGCGTACGTGCCGCTCGTCGAGATGTTCCCGGACGCCGACGTTCCCGTGCTCCAGATCTCCCTGCCCACCCTCGATCCGCGCCGGCTCATGGACGTCGGACGCCGGCTCGCCCCGCTGCGCGACGAGGGCGTCCTGATCGTGGGCAGCGGCTTCTTCACCCACAACCTGGCCGCGCTCCGGCACCCCGGGGGCGGGGTGCCCGGCTGGTCCGCCGAGTTCGACGCCTGGGGCCACGAGGCCCTCGCCGCGCGGGACGTCGACGCGCTCCTCGACTTCGAGCGCAAGTCGCCCGCCGGACGCCTCGCCCACCCCCGCACCGAGCACTTCGCCCCCCTCTTCGTCACCATGGGCGCGGCGGACGCGGCCGGTGACCTCGACGCGGAGCGGTCGGTGATCGACGGCTTCTGGATGGGTCTCGCCAAGCGGTCGGTGCAGTTCGGGTAGGCGTTCGGGCGCTCCCGGCGGGTCCACCGGTCCCGGCGCCCCGTGCGGTCCGGGTAAGTGCTCGGGCGGCCTCACCGGAAGACGGGCGCGTTCAGCTCGACCGAGCGGACGGCGGCGGCGAGCGCGAGCGGACCGCCCACGTCGAGCGCCGTGTCCGTGAACTTGATCGTGTGGTCGTCGCCGTGCGCCGCCGCCCGCTCGAAGACCTCCTCGGGGGTCGTCCCGGGGGTCTCCGCGTACGGGGCGGGCTCCGCCGGGGCGTACGCGGCGGTCACCGCGGCCGACGCCGCCCAGGCCGCCGACAGGCTCGGCGCCCACAGCTCGCGGGGGAGCGCGGGCAGGGCGCGCAGGACCGCGTTCGGCGCGGTCGCCGCGTGCACCAGCATGGTCGGCTCGCCGTGCCCGTGGGTCGCGTACCGGTGCGTCGCCGCCGCGACCAGCTCCGTGAGGCGCGCCTTCGCCGTCTCCGGGTCCGGCGCCGCGCCCCACACGGGGAAGGCCGTGAGCTGCGCCAGCCGGTGCCGGATCCCGCCGTCCTGCTCGGGAACCAGGGGTACGGCGTCCAGCGCGGCCGCCGCCGTCGGCGCGGCGGCCAGCGGGGCGAGCGGCGGGAGCGGCTGGTGGCGGGCCGCCCAGTAGCCGAGGGCGTGCGCCAGCTCGGCCAGGCGCGGGGCCGTCGCGCCCCCGGGAGACGCCAGGAGGGTCCGTACGGCGTGGCCCGTGCGGATCACCGGGTGCGTCGCCCCGGCGGCGATGCCCGGGAGCAGCCGGGGCCACCACGCGGCGAGGACCGCCCGCCAGGGGTGCTCGGCCAGCTCCCGGGCGAAGAAGCGGGTCCAGTCCGTGATCCGGGCCGGGTCGCCGAGCGCCTCGCGCCAGCCGTCCGCCGTGACGGGGGCGTACGGGGGCGGCAGCTCCTCCAGCTTGTCCGCGTAGTGGTCCAGCCAGCGGTGCACGGTGGCGGCCTGCCCGTGGCGGACCAGTGCCTCGACGGCCATCGGGGCGTGGTTGGTCAGCCAGCCGTTGCGCTCGGGTCCGCTGGTGTGGAGTCGCTCGAGGGCCTCGTCCAGGGTGCCGGTGGTGTCGGTCATGGGCCGACGGTAGGCCGGGGGAGGAGCGCGCCGGAACGGGCCGGGGACCTAGGACGGGGGGTCGCCGGGACCTAGGTCCCGTTCTTCCGGGCCGGGTCGGACCGGGTCGGACCGGACCGGGGCGGGCAGGGTCGGGTCGGACCAGGTCGGGTCGGGCAGGACCGTATCGGATCGGATCGGATCGGATCGGGTCGGGTCGGATCGGGGCCGGGCGGGCCCCGATCCCCGCCCTCCCGCGACCCGCCGCCGCGCAGGCAACCGCTCCTCCCCGTCCCGCGTCTGAAGGGGTGGCGCCGCATGTGATCGCGGTCTCACCGACGGTGTGGTCGAGGGCCCCCGCGAGGGGCGCCGCACCACCCTCCGTGCCCGGTCTGACCTGCGCCTCCGTGGGTGTCGGCGGCATGCCCGCAGGGGCGGAAGCCGCGCAGGATACTGCATGATCGCGAAAATCCATGTGCCGGGTGGGAATTCTGTCCTGATTCCAGTCGTTGTTTCCGTCGGATGCAGGGCACCCGAAAGGGTGTCGTGACCTACTCAGCAAGGGAGCACGCATGGCAACCCGTGCCGTCGCCCGCCGTCAGACCTCCGCCCAGAGCGGGGCCGGCCGGGCGAGCAGCGTTCGCGCCGTGGGCGGGGAGATCGCCGACCGCGACCTGGTCGGCATGTACCTCGACGAGATCGCGCGCACGCCCCTGCTCGACGCCGCCAAGGAGGTCGAGCTCTCCCAGACGATCGAGGCCGGGGTGTACGCCCGGCAGATCCTCGACGGTGAGATCGAGAGCGAGGCGGGCGGCGCGTCCCGCGAGGAGCTCGAGGCGCTGGTCGCCGAGGGCGAGCGTGCCAAGGACCTCTTCATCAAGTCCAACCTGCGGCTCGTGGTGGCCGTCGCCCGGCGCTATCCGCGCAGCGGCCTCCCCCTGCTCGACCTGATCCAGGAGGGGAACGCGGGCCTGGTGCGCGCGGTCGAGAAGTTCGACTACGCGAAGGGCTTCAAGTTCTCCACGTACGCCACGTGGTGGATCCGGCAGGCCATCACCCGCTCCATCGCCGACCAGTCCCGCACCATCCGGCTCCCCGTCCACCTGGTGGAGGAGCTCGGCCGGATCCGGCGCGTGCAGCGCGAGTTCAACCGGGAGCACGGGCGCGAGCCCGAGCCCGCGGAGATCGCCGCCGAGCTCGGCTCGACGCCGGAGCGGATCGTCGACGTCATGGACTGGGCGCGGGACCCCGTCTCGCTGAACATGTCGGTGGACGACGAGGGCGAGACCCAGTTCGGCGACCTCCTCGAGGACACCTCGGCGGTCTCGCCGGAGCAGTCGGTGCTCACGCTGCTGCGCAGCGAGGAGCTGGACGACCTCATCGACAAGCTGGACCACCGGACGGCCTCGATCATCCGCATGCGGTACGGCATCGAGGACGGGCGCGAGCGGACGCTGACCGAGGTCGGCAAGGAGCACGGCCTCACCCGCGAGCGGATCCGCCAGATCGAGAAGCACGCGCTCCTGGAGCTGAAGAAGATGGCCCGCGACACGGGCTTCGACGCGGTGGCCTAGAACGGCCGGTCGAAGACCGGTTCCGGGGCCCGGGGACGATCGCCGTCCCCGGGCCCCGGCCGCGTTCCTACCCCCGCGCCGGGACCGACGCCGTCAGGCGGTCCGCCAGGTTCTCGACGTACGCCCGCAGCGGCTCCGGGCCGTGGATCGTGAAGGGGGCGTCGACCAGGGCCAGGCGGAGGGCCAGCCATTCGACCGAGTCGGCGGCGCGGGCGCGCAGCCGGCAGGAGGCGGGGCCCGTCGCGGCGGGGGCCAGATGGGACGGGAGGCGGGCCGTCACGAAGTCGGCCGGGGCCTCGAAGGAGACGTCCAGGTCCAGCTCCGGCTGCGACCGGGCCATCGAGCGGGTCAGCATCTGTGCCGCGTCGCCCGCCGGCAGCTCGCGCGGGGTGAAGCGGGCCCCGGTGGCCAGCGGGTCGCTCACCCGGTCGACCCGGAAGGTGCGCCAGTCCTCGCGCCCCAGGTCGTAGGCGACGAGGTACCAGCGGTACCCGGTGGAGACCAGCCGGTAGGGCTCGACCAGGCGTTTCGTCTCGGCGCCGTCGCCCGCCCGGTAGCCGAAGCGCAGCTTCTCCCGGCCCGTGACCGTGCCCGCGAGCGCGGTCAGGGTGGCGGGTGCGACCGTGGCGCCGTCGCCCCTGGTCAGCGGGATCGTCGCGTTCTGGAGGGTGGAGACCCGGTGCCGGAGCCGGGCGGGCAGCACCTGTTCCAGCTTCGCCAGGGCCCGTACGGACGCCTCCTCGACGCCCTCGATGGCGTGCCCGGCCCCGGCGCGCAGGCCGACGGCGATGGCGACGGCCTCCTCGTCGTCGAGGAGCAGCGGCGGCATGGCCGTGCCGGCGACGAGGCGGTAGCCGCCCACCGCGCCCAGGGTCGCCTCGACCGGATAGCCGAGGTCGCGGAGCCGGTCCACGTCCCGGCGGATGGTGCGCGGAGAGACCGAGAGGCGTTCGGCGAGCTCGCTTCCGGGCCACTCGCGCGGGGTCTGGAGGAGCGAGAGCAGATGCAGGAGTCGTGCCGGAGTGTCCGTCATGCCGTCCAGGATGCGGCCGATCTAGGACACGACCTGACCTATATGACTCCTATCTTTCTTCGTATGAGTTCACACGACGCCGTCACGGACGCGGCGAACCCGGCCGGGCCCGGCACCGACTCCGGCGACAAGCGGCGCTGGATCGCCCTCGCCATCGTCATGACCGCCGCCTTCATGGACCTGGTCGACGCCACGATCGTCAACATCGCGATCCCCAGCATCGAGCGGGACCTCGGCGCCACCATCGGGGCCATCCAGTGGATCACCGCCGGGTACGCGCTTGCGTTCGCCGCCGGTCTGATCACCGGCGGGCGGCTCGGCGACATCTACGGCCGCAAGCGGCTCTTCCTCTTCGGCACCGCCGGCTTCACGCTCGCCTCGGCGCTCTGCGGTTTCGCGGCCAACCAGGAGATGCTGATCGCCTCCCGCCTCCTCCAGGGCGTGGCGGCCGCGATGATGGTGCCGCAGGTCCTGTCGATCGTCCACGCCACCTTCCCGGCGCACGAGCGCGGCAAGGTCTTCGGCCTGTTCGGCGCGATCGTCGGCCTGGGCGCGGTCTCCGGGCCGCTGCTCGGCGCGCTGCTCACCCAGTGGAACATCGCGGGCCTGGAGTGGCGCCCGATCTTCCTCATCAACCTGCCGGTCGGCATCGCGGGCCTGCTCCTGGGCCGGAAGTTCATCACCGAGTCCAAGGCGCCGAAGGCGCTCCGCCTCGACCTGGTCGGCGTGCTCCTGGTGACGGCCGCGCTGCTCATGCTGATCTACCCGCTGACGCGCGGCCGCGAGCTGGGCTGGCCGCTGTGGGGCCACCTGATGATGGCCGGCAGCCTGCCCGTCTTCGGCGTCCTCGTCGCGTACGAGAAGTACAAGACCCGCAAGGACGGTTCGCCGCTCGTCGAGCTGTCGCTGTTCAAGGTGAAGAGCTTCGCGGCCGGCATCGCGGTCCAGCTCACCTTCGGCGTCGTGATGGGCATCTTCTTCCTGGTCTGGACGCTCTACATGCAGATCGGGCTCGGCTGGACCCCGCTGCGGGCGGGCCTCACCGGGGTGCCGTTCTCGATCGCGGTCTCGGTGGCCGCCGGCCTCTCGGTGCAGAAGCTGGTGCCGCGCTTCGGCCGCAAGGTGCTCCAGGCGGGCGCCCTGACGATGACGGCGGGCGTCCTGCTCTACCTCTTCGAGGCGGGCCGGTACGGAACGGGGATCGCGTCCTGGCAGATGATCCCGCCGCTGGTCGTCATGGGCCTCGGCATGGGCCTGATCGTGGCCCCGCTGACGGACGCGGTCCTCTCGGAGGTGCCGCGCGAGCACGCCGGTTCGGCCTCCGGCCTGATCAACACGACCACGCAGATGGGCAACGCGCTCGGCCTCGGCCTGGTGTCGGTCGTCTTCTTCGGCGTGATCGACGACGAGCGCCTCAGGAAGGCCCCGGCGGAGACGGGCGCGGCGTTCACGGACGCCTTCCAGAACTCCCTGGGCTGGGTCGCGGGCGTGCTCGCCGTGATCTTCCTGGTGATGTTCGCGCTGCCCGCCAAGCCGAAGCAGCACCTGGAGGGCGGCGGCGACGACGAGACCGCCCCGGAGGCCGGGGTCGGCAAGGAGCCGGCGCTCACCCACTGAGCGCGGCCCCGCCGGAGGGCCCTCGCCCCGGGACGTTCTCCCGGGACGAGGGCCCTCCGGCGTGCGCGGGCGTACGGGCGGGGATCAGCGCACCCGGGCGCGGGACTCCATCGCCCCGCGGGCCGTGTCCTCGTCCTCGTACACCTCGCACATGTGGCGCCCGTCGGGGGTCGCCGTGTGCTCGACCTCCCAGAGGCTGACCTCGCTGCCGTCGAGCAGCAGGAACTGGTGCTCGTAGAGGGTGAATCCGGCGTCCCGGCCGCCCTCCACGGGGCAGCGGCGTCCGAAGGCCTGCGTGATGTGGTGCGCGAAGGCCGACCGGAGGCGGCGGGCCGTCGCCTCGCCCGGCCGGTCCGCGTTCTCCGCGCGGCGCAGGACGCGGCGCGCGTGGTCGGCGGAGTCGTCCGGCACGTACATCCGGGGCTGGGCGGGTATCGGGCGGGCGAACAGGGCGCTCAGCGGCTCGAAGTCGTCGTCCTCGTCGAGGACGCGCCCGTCGGGGCGCTCGGCCGACCGGCGCGTCGGCGGCCCGGAGGGCAGGCGGGAGGCGGCGAGCCGGGCCTCCGCCTCCTCCGCGTACAGCTCGTGCTGTTCGGCGCCGTCCCGGCCGGCGTTGTGCACCAGCTCCCACAGGCTGAGGACACCGCCGTCGGCGAGCAGATAGGCGTGGCGGTGGGTCGTGCGGTGCAGCGACGCGCTGTGGTGCGAGGAGTGCGGCGCGCTGGAGTGGGCGAGCGCCGTGGAGAGGCGCTCGACGGTCGAGTCGGGCAGGTCGAAGGAGTTGAGCGCCCGGCCGAGGAGCCGATCGACGTGCGCCTCGGTCGTCTCGTACGGATCGGGGTGATCCTGCGGATCGTTCAAGGGGATCTCCAGGCCGTCGCCGCATGTCACTTGATGCTTGCTTAACGTAGTCCCTGGGTCTGACATCGTGTCCGGTGTTCCGGCAAAACGAAGGGTCCACGGGGGAAGTTCCCGCCGTCCTCCCCCAACTCCCCTCCCCTTACCGGGAGTACGGGTCCGCCTGCGGTCCGTACAGCTCGCGGTACGAGGGGAAGTCCCCGCCCGGACCGCGCAGACCGCCGGGGGCCGCGAGCAGCGCGCGGACGATCGCCCGGGTCACCAGGTCCGCGCCCGCCGCCAGGATCTCGTTCAGGGCGAGCGGCCCCGGCTCCTCCGGCAGCTCCACGGCGCCGGTGGCGAGGGCGAAGACCGTGTCCCCGTCGTTCATCAGGTGCACCGGCCGCACGGCGCGCGCGATGCCGTCGTGCGCCGTGCCCGCCACCTTCCGCGCCTGCGCGCGGCTCAGCGCCGCGTCCGTCGCGACCACGGCGAGCGTGGTGTTCAGCGGGGGCGGGGCGGCCGCCGCCCGCGCCTCCGCGAGGCGCCGCAGCGCCGCCCCGTGCACCTCCGGGTCGGGGAAGGCGGTCCTGCCGTCCTCGAAGTAGGCGCCGTACGGGACGCCCGTCGTCGGGTCCACGGCCGAACCCACCGCGTTCACCACCACCAGCGCCCCGACCGTGATCCCGGACGCCAGGACCGCGCTCGCCGTCCCGACGCCGCCCCGCAGGCCGCCGACCACGGCCCCGGTGCCCGCGCCGACCGCGCCCGTCCCCACGCGCGCGCGGTCGCCGCTCGCGTGGGCCGCCTCGGCCGCCGCCCGGCCCGTCGCCGCGTCCGGCCGGGCGGTGAAGTCGCCGCCCCGGCCCAGGTCGAAGACGCACGCGGCGGGCACCACCGGCACCACGTGGGACGGGTCGGGGCCGACCCGGACGCCCCGGTGCCGCTCCGCCAGCCAGGCCGTCACGCCGGAGGCGGAGTCGAGGCCGTACGCGCTGCCGCCGGTCAGGACGACCGCGTCGATCCGCCGCACCACGTTCCTCGGGTCCAGGGCGTCCGTCTCCCGCGTGCCCGGCCCCCCGCCCCGTACGTCCACGGCGGCCGTCATCCCGCCCTCCGGCGCGAGCACCACCGTGGTGCCGCTCAGCGCCCCGGGCCCGGCCACGCGCGCGTGCCCCACGCGCAGCCCGCCGACATCGGTGATCCCGTCCCGTGCGCCGGTGATCCCGTCCTGGCCGTCCGTCGTCTTCCCGGGCTCCGTCATGCGCCCTGCCTACCACGAGCCCCCGCCCGGTGTTCAGGCCCCGGCGCCCCGCGTCGCCGGGTTCCGGGCGCTCAGGGTCACCCCGGTCGCGACGGCCGCCGCCGCGACGAGACCGGCCGCGAGGACGGCCCAGTGGCCCGCGAAGGAGCACATCAGGATCGCGAGCGCCGCGACCGGCAGGACGAGCTGCTGGGCGGTGCCGACCTTGAAGTAGCGGGCGTGCAGCAGCCACACCAGGAGCAGGAAGAGGGCCGACGGGATCGTCACGGCGGCCGAGGCGGAGAGGGTGGAGATGTGGGCCTCGCCCACGGCCTGCTCGACGGCGATCTCCAGGCCCGCCCCGATGGCGGCGGCCGACATGAGGATCAGGTAGTGCCCGTATCCCCACAGGAAGGCCTGGCGGCTGGAGGTCAGCCGGTCGTGGGCGGGCACCACGAAGTAGACCCACCAGGCGGCGAAGACGAGCAGCAGGCCGCCGGCGGCGATCGGCAGCAGCTCGTCCAGGGCGTCGTTCTCGACGATGCCGGACTTCACGGCGACGGTCGCGGCGGCGACGGTCTCGCCCAGCACGATGAGGGTGAACAGGCCGTACCGCTCGGCGATGTGGTGGGCGTGCCAGGTGCTGGTCCCGGCCCGCTCCGCGTACAGGGGCACGGCCAGTTCGGCCAGCGCCATGACGAGGAAGACCCACGCGCGCGCGGGCTCGGGCGCGAGGAGCAGCCCGAGCCAGCCGACCTGGCAGAGCAGCACCCCGCCCGCGTACCGGTGGCACATTGTCCGCTCGGCCGGTTCGGTCGCGTGGCGCGCGGCGCGCATCCACTGGAAGACGAGGGCGAGCCGCATCACGAGGTAGCCGAGGTAGACGACGAGGAAGTCGTGCTCCTGGAAGGCCCGCGAGACGCCGGCGGCGAGGATCAGGACGCCGGCGATCTGCACGAGGGTGACGACCCGGTAGAGGACGTCGTCGTTGTCGTACGCGGAGGCGAACCAGGAGAAGTTCATCCAGGCCCACCAGATCGCGAAGAAGACCATCGCGTAGTTCGCGATGCCCGAGCCCGCGTGCCCCTCGGCGACCGCGTGCACGAGCTCGGCACCGGCCTGGGCGACGGCGACGACGAAGCACAGGTCGAAGAAGAGCTCCAGGGGCGTGGCGGCCCGGTGGGCCTCCTCGCGCGAGCGGGCCGTGAGGGGAAGGAGAGGTCTGGTCATATGCCCAGCACACCAGGGACCGGCCCTTTCCGGCCAGAGCCACGCGCGCCACCGCCCCGCCCCGCTCCACCCGTCCCGCTCGCCCCGCCCCGCCCCGCTCCACCCATCCGCCCGGCCCGACGCGCCGCACCGCCCGCTCCGAACGACGCGCCGCACCACCCATCCACCCGCCCCGAACGACGCCCCGCTCCACCCGCCCCGAACGACGCACCGCCCGCCCCCGTCTCCGCCCGCGCCGCCGTTCCCGACCCCCGGTCAGATCGCCGGAGTCCACCCGGCCTTCCGTTCCCGCGGCCTGAACGCCGTCCGAGCGACGTCCGCACCACGCCGCCCCCGCAAAAGGCGCGAAACGTACCATTCGGCCTTACCGTGGCCGCGTGACCGAGCCACCGCAGACCGCCGAGCCGACCCCTCCTCCGGGCGGGCCCGCCCCCGCGTCCGGCGCCACCGACCCGGCCGCGGCCGACCCGCCGCCGCAGAGCCCCGGCGCCGTGCGCCGCCGCGCCTCCCTGGTCGGCGCGGTCGTCTCCGCCCTGCTGATCGTCGCGATCGTCCTCGGCAGCCGCATGCTCCGCGACTTCGACTCGGCCCTCCTGCCCTACGCCGTCGCCACCGTCTTCCTCGCCTTCGGCGTCGCCTACCGCTACACCGTCTGGATCTCCGCCCCCGGCGCCCGCCGCCTCTTCCGCAAGGGCTGGGGCTCCTTCTTCTCCGTCGCGAACTTCCGCAGCGCCCCCACCGCCCTGCCCAAGATGATCGCCACCTACCTCGGCTTCCAGAGGTTCCTCGGCGCCCGCTCCCACGCCCGCTGGGCCGCCCACCAGCTCGTCTTCTGGGGCTGCCTGCTCGCCGCCGCGATCACCTTCCCGCTCACCTGGGGCTGGTTCACCTTCACCTCCTCCACCGGCTCGGGACCCGGCTACGAGATGCGGATCTGGGGCTTCAAGATCCTCGGCTTCGACTCGCTCGGCATCCTCGGCTGGCTCATGTTCCACGGCCTCGACATCGCCGCCGTCCTCGTCATCCCCGGCGCCGCCTACTTCCTCTGGCGCCGCATGAAGGACCGGGGCGCCATCACCGGCCAGCGCTTCGCCTACGACCTGGTGCCCCTGCTCGCCCTGATCGTCATCTCCGTGACCGGGCTGCTGCTGACCTTCTCGTCGATCTTCCTGCACGGCGGCGGCTACGAGTTCCTGGCCATCCTCCACATGGTGTCCGTGGTCTTCACCCTGATCTACATCCCCTTCGGGAAGTTCTTCCACATCGTGCAGCGGCCCGCCGCCGTCGGCATGCAGCTCTTCAAGTACACCTCCCGCCGCAAGGACGAGGGGGGCGAGGTCTTCACCTGCCGCCGCTGCGGACAGCCCATCGACACCGCGCCGTACGTGGAGAACCTCCGGGGCACCATGCGCGACCTCGACCTCGGCTTCGAGGAGTGGGCCGAGTACTGCCCCCGCTGCAAGCGCGTCCTGCGCGGCACCGCCTACCTCGACCACGTGAAGAAGGGCTTCAAGTGAGCGCCACCGACCCCGCGGCCGTCCCCGGGACCGTCCCCGGGCGGCCGCTGTCGCTCGACCCCTCCCTCGCCCCGCCCGGCTCCCGGAACTTCCGCGACGCCGGAGGCCTCCCCGCCGACCGCTGGCACGCCGACCAGAACGAGGAGACCCTCGTCCCCACCCACTGCTGCTTCTGCGGCGTCCAGTGCGGCATGTACCTGCGGGTCGACCGCCACGGGAAGGTCTTCGGCGTCGAACCCCGCAACCACGACATCAACCGGATGCGGCTCTGCCCCAAGGGCATCAACGCCTACCAGCAGGTCAACCACCCCGACCGGCTCACCGCGCCCCTCATGCGCCGCAACCGCGACGAGGAGTTCCGCGAGGTGAGCTGGGAGGAGGCCCTCGACCACACCGTCGCCGAGGTCCGCCGCATCCAGACCGAGTACGGCGACGACGCCTTCGGCCTCCTCGGCGGCGCCAGCCTCTTCTCCGAGAAGACCTACCTCGTCGGCAAGTTCGCCCGGGTCGCCCTCAAGACCAAGCACGTCGACTACAACGGGCGCCTCTGCATGGTCTCCGCCGCCGGCGCCAACAAGCTCGCCTTCGGCATCGACCGCGCCGGCAACCCCTTCTCCGACATCCTCCTCACCGACTGCCTCCTCATCGCCGGCTCCAACGTCGGCGAGTGCTTCCCCGTCATGACCCAGTACGTGTGGGGAGCCCGCGACCGGGGCGCCACCCTGATCGTGATCGACCCCCGCGAGACCGCGATCGCCCGCACCGCCGACGTCCACGTCGCCCTCAAGCCCGGCACCGACTCCGCCTTCTTCAACGGCGTCCTGAACGTCGTCGTCGCCGAGGGCCTCACCGACGAGGCCCACCTCGCCGCCCACACCACCGGCTGGGACGAGGTGAAACGGACCGTCGCCGAGTACCCGCCGTCCCGCGCCGCGCGGATCTGCGGCGTCCCCGAGGAGCAGATCGTCCAGGTCGCCCGCATGTTCGCCGGCGCCGACCGGGCCATGGCCTGGCACGCCCGGGGCATCGAACACCACTCCCAGGGCGTCGAGAACTGCCTCACCGTCATCAACCTCTGCGTCGCCACCGGCAACATCGGAAGGCCCGGCGCCGGCTACGGCACCATCACCGGCCAGGGCAACGGCCAGGGCGGCCGCGAACACGGCCAGAAGTCCGACCTCCTGCCCGGCGGACGCTCCATCACCAACCCCGAGCACCGCCGCCAGATCTGCGAGATCTGGGGCATCGACGAGACCGAACTCCCGCCCGCCGGAACCTCCATGATGGAGATGGTCTGGCAGATGCAGCGCGAGGAGATCCGCGGCCTCATCGGCATCTGCAACAACCCCTTCGTCTCCCTCCCGAACTACGCCACCGTCAAGAACGGCTACGACACCCTCCAGTTCCACGCCCAGTTCGACTTCTTCCTCTCCGAGACCGCCGCCAACGCCCACGTCGTCTTCCCCGTCACCGTCTGGGCCGAGGACGAGGGCGTCATGGCCAACGCCGAGGCCCGCGTCGTCAAGCACAACAAGGCCCAGGAACCCCCCGCCGGCGTCCGCACCGACACCTGGGTCATGTGCGAGCTGGCCCGCCGTCTCGGCGCCGGCGACAAGTTCGACTTCCCCGACTCCCGCTCCGTCTTCGAGGAGCTCCGCGTCGCCTCCGCCGGAACCGTGAACGACTACTACGGCATCACCTACGAGCGCCTGGAGGAGACCGGCGGCATCGCCTGGCCCTGCCCCGCCACCGACCACCCCGGCACCCCCCGCCTCTTCGAGGACGGGCGCTCCTACCACCCCGACGGCAAGGTCCACCTCCAGACCGTCGAGTGGCACCCGCCCATGGACCCGTACAGCGAGGAGTTCCCCCTCTCGCTCACCACCGGCCGCACCGTCGCCCACTTCCTCTCCGGCAACCAGACCCGCCGCCTCGCGGGCCTCGTCGAGCAGACACCCCGGCCCTGGGTCGAGGTCCACCCCTCCCACGGCTTCCGCAACGGCGACCCCGTCCGCGTCGTCACCCGCCGCGGCAGCGAGGTCTTCCCCGCCCTCGTCACCGAGGCCATCCGCCCCGACACCGTCTTCGTGCCCTACCACTGGCCCGTCCCCACCGCGGCCAACGCCCTCACCATCGACGCCCTCGACCCGCGCTCCAAGATCCCCGAGTACAAGGTGTGCGCCGCCCGCGTCGAGGCCGCCGAACGCATCGACGAGGTCCCCGCCCCGCCCACGCCCCCGGGACAGCCGGCCTACCCGGAGGCCCAGGTCTCCCGCACCGACCCGCTGCCCCCCACCTCCCCCCAGGGCCGCGGCACCGCCGAGAGGAGCTGACCCGCACATGATGGGCCGCACGATCTTCATCGACCCCGGCCGCTGCATCGGCTGCCAGGCCTGCGTCTCCGCCTGCCGCGAATGCGACTCCCACCGCGGCAAGTCGATGATCCACCTCGACTACCCCGACGAGGGCCACTCCGTCGCCTCCCTCCCCACCGTCTGCATGCACTGCGAGGACCCCGTCGCCCCCTGCGCCGAGGTCTGCCCCGCCGACGCGATCCTCGTCACCCCCGACGGCGTCGTGCAGCAGGCCGACACCACCCGCTGCATCGGCTGTGCCAACTGCGTCAACGCCTGCCCCTTCGGCGTGCCCAAGATCGACCTCCAGGCCAAGCTCCAGATGAAGTGCAACCTCTGCTACGACCGCACCGCCTACGGCCTCGCCCCCATGTGCGCCACCGTCTGCCCCACCGGCGCCCTCTTCTACGGCACCCTCGACGAGCTGCGGGCCGAACGCCCCGGCGTTCAGGTCGCCGACTCCTTCACCTTCGGCACCACCACCGTCTCCACCGGGGTCGCGATGGTCGTCCCCGCCGACAAGGTCCAGTGGCCGGTCCCCGGCGGGCTGCCCGTCGTGGAGATCAACGGAAGGGACGTCCGTTGAGCGTCACCGACCCCCAGCCGCCCGCCCCGGGCCCCCGCGCCGACGCCGCCCAGGACGCGCTCCACGACCGGATCGCCTCCGACTCCCTCACCACCCGCCGCGACTACCTGCGGATCGTCGCCACCGTCTCCGGCGGCCTCGCCGTCGGCGGCATCGGCGTCGCCTCCGGCATCCTGCACCGGCACGGCGACAGCGAGGGCGCCCCCGAACCGAAGCGGATCGCCGACCGGATCCTGCCCGGCGACTCCCTCGCCTTCCGCTACCCCGGCGACGACGACCGCGCGGTCGCCGTCCGCCTGGAGGACGGCACCCTCGCCGGCTACTCCGCCGTCTGCACCCACCTCGCCTGCGCCGTCCTCTGGCGCAGGGACCGGGGGAGCGAGGGCGAGCTGTACTGCCCCTGCCACGAGGGCGTCTTCGACGCGCGCACGGGAGCGGTCACCGCGGGACCGCCGCCCCGGGGACTCCCGAAGGTGCTCCTCGTGGAGGAGGCCGACGGCAGCGTCTGGGCGGTCGGCACCGCCCGCTCGGGCGAGAGCGCCCGCGAGGGCCTCTGCCGCGAACTCGGCCCGGACCGCCCCGACCTCGCCACCCGCCTGGGCTGCCCGGGAGCCTCCGGAGCCGATGGCTCCCCCACGGGGACGGGCGCAGGTACGGGTGTGGGCGCAGGCGCAGGCGCAGGCGCAGGCACGGGCACGGGCTCGGGCGTCGGCGCGGGAGCGAGGGCGACGGAGAGGAGCGAGCGGACATGAGCGAGAGCGCCTTCCCCCGCGACCCGGAGGCCCCGGACCCGGCGGAGCCGCCCCGGCCCCCCGCGTACACCCCGGGCAGTGTCCAGCCGCGCCTGAACCGGCCCCTGCACGAGCGCTACCCGCAGATCCGGCCCACCAGCGGCTACGGCGATCCCCGGATCCGGCACACCGGGCCGGGGCCGGGAGCCGGCGTGGAGCAGGAGCCCGAGCGCTCCTCGAAGCTGACCGCCCGCCTCGCCCTGGCGCTCTCGGTCGTCGTCGGCCAGCTCTGGGGCCTGACGATCGTGGTGGACGAGTGGATGTCGGGCGACACCGGCACCGCCTGGTGGGGCGCGGGCTTCCTCGTCCTGTCGTTCCTCGTGGTGCTCGGCCTCTGGCTGCTCGACCCGAAGGACCGCTGACCCCGGGCGGAGAGGGGCCACGGATCAGGGAGGCGCGGAACGGGGCTACGGGCGTACCCTGAAAGGATGAGCACCGCCCCCGCCCACGGCCCGCGAGACACGGAGCGACCCGGCACGCCCGCCCGCCCCGAGGGCAGGCCCAGGCCGGCCATCGTCTTCGACGATCCGCTGGACCGCCAGTCCGCGGACGACACGGACCGCGGGTGGGGCGAGCGGCCTCCTAACGGCGGCGACAGCGCCGCCGATCTCGCGCGCTTCCTCGACGAGAAGCCGCCGCACCACCTCTGAACCCGGCGTACGGCGCCGGTCAGGAGGTGGGGTGCGTGCCCGTGCCGCCACCGGAGCCCGAGCCGGAACCGGGAGCCGAACCGGGGCCCGTTCCCGTCCCCGTCGAGGGGCCGCGCTGGGCGACCAGGTGGTCGCGGATCTCCTTGAGCACCTCCAGCTCGCTGATCTCCATCGTCTCCTGGACGCCTTCCTTCGCCTTGTCGTGCGCGGCACGCTTCGCGAGGATCTTCGCCATCGGCAGGACCATCAGGAAGTAGACGACGGCCGCGGTGATCAGGAAGCTCAGCACCGCGCTGAGCACCAGGCCCCACTGGAGCTGGATGCCCTGCACCTCGCCGCCGACCACCTCGCAGGTGCCCTTGATGCAGGACGAGTAGCTCTCCAGGTCCTTCGTGCCGAAGGCGCCCACGATCGGGTTGATGATGCCCTTGACCACCGAGTTCACGATGTTCGTGAACGCGGCGCCGATGACGACCGCCACCGCCAGGTCGATCACATTGCCGCGCATCAGGAAGGCCTTGAAGCCTCCCAGCACGGTTTCCTTCTTCGCCACCGAGGTGCCTTTCGTCTCCGTCGCTCGTGCTGCGTGCCGTGCCATTACGCCGTGCTCGGAGCGAGGGCGTCCAATCCGTACACACGGGACGGTTACTCGACGGTGTGTGCGTGCGAATCAGCACATCGTCACCGCCAGCCGGGACGTGACACCGGCACCCGCCAGCGCCGCGGCCGTCGCCCGGGGCACGGAGAGCACGACGAGCGCCCCCGCGTCCGGGCCGTCCCCGCCGTCCGCCCGCGGGACCTCGGCGACCCGGGCGCCCGTCGCGACCACCCGGGCCCCGCCCTCCCCGCCCGGCGGCGCGTGGGGCGCGGCGATCACGTCGACCCGGTCCCCGGGCCGCAGCAGCCGTACGGTCGCGGCGTCGGCGATCCGCACCGCGGCGGACACCAGGGGGACGGCCGGCGCGGGGCGCGCGGGGGAGGCCGCCGCGGCCTTCGCGCTCCCGGGAGCGGACCTGCCGCCGGAGACCGATCCCGCCACGGCCAGCGCCGCCGCCATCAGGGCCAGGAGCAGCACCGGCACCCGCCGCCCCCGGCGCGGCGCCCCGCGCAGCCGCGGCCGGGCACCCCGTACCCGTACGGGCTCGAAGGGCGGCACCGCGCACGGCGCCGGCACGGAGACGGGGGAGACGGGAGCGAGGGAGGCGAGGAGTGGGTCGTTCGTGGTCGTCACGGGAGACCGCCTGTCCGGATCGAGAGGAAACCAGGAAGAGAAGAAGGGAAAGCGGCTCCCACTTTCCCCGTCCCGCCCCCGCCCCGCTCCGGCCTGGGGATCACTCGACGCCTGTGGAGAACTCCCTCACCCTCCCGAGCGACCTGACCTCCCTCAAGGGCTCCGGACACGCCCGAGGGCCCCGTCGCACGCGACGGGGCCCTCGGGGAAGAGCGGGATCAGGCGGCCGAGCTTCCGGTGCCCGACGAGGACGTCGAGGAGGAGGAAGAGGACGACGACGAGGCCGCCGCGGCCGGCTTCGCGTCCGACGTCGAACCCGACGAGGACGCGGAGGCCGAGGGCTTCGACGAGGCCGGCGAGCTGCTGGACGACGAGCCGCGGCTGTCGTTCCGGTAGAAGCCGGATCCCTTGAAGACGATGCCGACGGCCGAGAACACCTTCTTCAGGCGGCCCTTGCAGCTGGGGCACTCGGTCAGCGCGTCATCGGTGAACTTCTGCACCGCCTCGAGGCCTTCGCCGCACTCGGTGCACTGGTACTGGTAGGTCGGCACTTGACTTCCTCCTGGCACTCACACTCATCGAGTGCTAACGACGATCCATAGTGACGTATTCCGTGGCCTCAGTCCACCGTCACCGGCACGCGGTGACCGACACCACGCGCCGCGACCCGGCTCGCCTCGCGCGGCTTCAGCCGCGACCGCAGCAGCACCAGCGTGGTCAGGGCCAGGGCCGTGCCCGCCAGCGGCACCAGGAATCCGGTGCTCGCGCCGTGGGCGTCGGCGAGGCGGCCGGCGACCGTGACGGCCGCCGCCTGTCCGAGGGCGACGGCGCCGGTGAGCCAGGTGAAGGCCTCCGTGCGGGCCGACGCCGGGATCAGGGTCTCGACGATGGTGTAGCCGGTGATCAGGGCGGGGGCGATGCACAGGCCCACGACCAGGCCCAGGGCGCCGAGGAGCAGCACCGAGTGCACGGACCACAGCAGGGACGCGGCGACGGTGAGGCCCGCGTAGCCCAGGATCAGGCGGCGCAGGGGGCCGGTCTTCCAGGCGACGGCGCCCATGGCGATGCCCGCGAGCATGTTGCCGGCGGCGAAGACCCCGTACAGCAGGCCGTTCGCGCCGGGGTTGCCGATCTCCTCGCTGAAGGCGGTGAGGGAGACCTGCATGCCGCCGAAGACGGAGCCGATGCCGAGGAAGGCGACGATCAGGACGCGGACGCCGGGCACGGAGAGCGCCGAGCGGTGGGGCTCGGCGGCGTGCGAGGCGGCCGGGCCGTGCGCGGGCTGGGTGGCGCGCTGCGCGGCGAAGAACAGGCCGCCGACGAGGGTGAGGGCGGCTTCGGCGATCAGACCGGCGGCCGGGTGGACGCCGGTGCACAGGGCGGTGGCGAGGACCGGGCCGACGACGAACGTGAACTCGTCCGTGACGGACTCGAAGGCCGCCGCCGTCGGCATCAGCGGGGTGCCGTCGAGCTTCGCCGCCCAGCGGGCCCGGACCATCGGGCCGACCTGCGGCACGGAGGCGCCGGAGGGCACGGCCGCCAGGAACAGCGCCCAGAGCGGGGCGCCGGCCAGGGCGAGGGCCACGAGCAGCGAGACGGAGGCGGTGTGGACGAGGACGCCGGGGACCAGGACGGCGCGCTGGCCGAAGCGGTCGGCGAGCTTGCCGCTCTGCGGCGCGAAGAGCGCCATGGAGACGCCGGTGACGGCGGCGACCGCGCCGGCGCTGCCGAAGGAGCCGGTGGTGTGCTGGACGAGCAGGACGATGCCGATGGTCAGCATCGCGAAGGGCTGCCGGGCGGCGAAGCCGGGAAGCAGGAAGGACAGCGCGCCGGGGGTGCGCAGCAGCTGTCCGTAACCGGGCCGCGTGCCCGTGTCGGGCCGCTCGTCGGTGTCGACCGTGCCCGTGTTGACCGTGGACGCCACGGTCCTTGCCTTTCCGCCGCCTGGTAGCGCTTCCCGTGCACGGTGGTGCGGGTGTCGCCGAGAGCTGTCCTCATGCGCGGAACTGCGGTAGATACCGGGCCGGCCCCACTGCGGAGGGGCGCCACGGCCGCCATACGGTCGCGCCAGCTCTGCGTCAGGCAGAGTTGGTTCGATCAGGTGTGCCTTCATGGTACAGGGAAGGAGCGTCCTCCCGCCTGGGAAACGCTCCCTCCCCTTCATCGATTCCTGCGAACACGGGGATCGTGTGCGCCATGTCTCAGTCGTCAGCGCGCGGGCTTCTTCTGCCGGTGACCGGACCGGTGATCGGACTGCTGTCCGGACCGGCGCCCGGACTGCTCCCCGGACTGCTGCCCCGACCGCTGTCCGGCCCGGTGGAAGCGCGTCTCCGTGCCCGGCGGCGGGCCGAGCGCCGTCGAGCCGCCCCCCGTGCCGAGCCAGCCGGCCAGCTTGCCGCCCTGGCCGACCGCCCGCAGGCGCCGCTCCGTGGCGTCCCGCACCGGGTCGGTGGCGACGACCAGGAGCTCGTCGCCGTGCCGCAGGACGGTCGCGGGCGCCGGTACGAAGCTCTTCTCGTCCCGTACGACCAGGGTGACCGCCGCTCCGGCCGGGAGGCGCAGCTCGGCGACCTCCACGCCGTGCATCCGGGAGCCCTCCGGGATGGCGACGGAGAGCAGGTGGCCGCGCAGCCGCTCCAGGGGCGCGGACTCCACGCCGAGGTCGGAGGCGTCCGAGGAGGCCCCGAGCCTGAGCGCCTTCGCCAGCCAGGGCAGCGTCGGGCCCTGGATGAGGGTGTAGACGACGACCAGGACGAAGACGATGTTGAAGATCCGCTCGCTGCCCTCGACCTGCGCCACCATCGGGATGGTGGCGAGGATGATGGGGACGGCTCCGCGCAGGCCGGCCCAGGACATGAGGGCCTGCTCCTGCCAGGGGATGCGGAACGGCAGCAGGCTGACCAGGACCTCCAGGGGCCGCGCGACCATCGTCAGGACCAGGCCGATGACGACGGCGGGCCAGAAGTCGTTGACCAGGTCGTGCGGGGTGACGAGCAGGCCGAGCAGGACGAACATGCCGATCTGCGCGATCCAGCCGAGCCCCTCGGCGAAGCCGCGGTTCGCGGGCGCGTGCGGCAGCTTGGCGTTGCCGAGGATCATCGACGCCAGGTAGACGGCGAGGAAGCCGGAGCCGTGGGCCAGGGCGCCGGCGGCGTACGCGACGACGGCGATGGCCATGACGGCGATCGGGTAGAGGCCGGAGGCGGGCAGGGCGACGTGCCGCAGCCCGAAGGAGCCGAGGAAGCCGACCGCGATGCCGACGGCCGCGCCGATGGCGAGCTCCAGGGCGATCTCGCCGAGGAGCACGTACCAGTGGTCGATCGGTCCGGCGGTGGAGAAGGCGACGACGAGGATGACGACGGGGGCGTCGTTGAAGCCGGACTCGGCCTCCAGGGTGCCGGTGACCCGTGAGGGGAGGGGCACCTTGCGCAGCACGGAGAAGACCGCGGCGGCGTCGGTGGAGGAGACGACGGCGCCGATGATCAGGGCCTGCCGCCATTCCAGGCCGACGAGGTAGTGGGCGCCGGCGGCGGTGACGCCGACGCTGACCGCGACGCCGACGGTGGAGAGGACGGCCGCGGCCGGCAGGGCCGGCCTGACCTCCTTCCACTTCGTGCCGAGGCCGCCCTCGGCGAGGATCACGACGAGGGCCGCGTATCCGATGACCTGCGTCAGCTCGGCGTTGTCGAAGGCGATGTTGCCGATGCCGTCCTGACCGATGGCGACGCCGATCCCCAGGTACAGCAGGAGGCTGGGGAGGCCGCTCCGGGACGAGATCCGCACGGCCGCCACGGCGATCAGCAGCACGAGCGAGCTGACGAGCAGGAGTTCGTTGAGCTGGTGGACAGTCAGTGGCCGATCCTTCCCCTCATATGCGGCTGGATCGTTCCTCCAGCGGGCGACACTTCGTTACCTTACCTAATCTTTAACGTTTTCTTGACGCCTTCCCGGTGGCTCACCCGCTCACCAGTACGGTTCTCTTCCTGACACCGAGTCCGAGCCGTCCGGACGCTGCGCCTAAGGTGGCTCCCGTACTCCAGGACCACCCTGCCCCTCGAAGGACAGCGATGCCCTCCAACACGTCCGCGCCCCCCGCCAAGAAGAAAGGGCGGCGTGCCCGCCTGCTCCTCGTCCTCCTGGTCCTCGTGCTGGTCGCGGGCGTCGGGGCCGGCGGGTACTGGGGTGTCAGCACCGTCCGGGCCTCGTTCCCGCAGACCACCGGTGAGATCCGCCTCGACGGGCTCTCGGGCCGGGTGGAGGTGAAGCGGGACGCCCTCGGGGTCCCGCAGATCTACGCCGACAACGAGCAGGACCTCTTCCGCGCGCAGGGCTACGTCCAGGCGCAGGACCGGTTCTACGAGATGGACGTCCGCCGGCACGTGACCGCGGGCCGGCTCTCCGAGATGTTCGGCGAGGGCCAGGTCGAGACCGACTCCTTCCTGCGCACGCTCGGCTGGCGCCGGGTCGCGCAGGAGGAGTACGACAAGGTCCTGTCGGCGGAGACCAAGAAGTACCTCCAGGCGTACGCGGAGGGCGTCAACGCCTACCTGAAGGACCGGAAGCCGGACGACGTCTCCGTGGAGTACGCGGCCCTGGCCCTCACCAACGACTACACGATCGAGCCGTGGACCCCGGTCGACTCGGTGGCCTGGCTCAAGGCGATGGCCTGGGACCTGCGCGGCAACATGCAGGACGAGATCGACCGCTCGCTGCTCACCAGCCGGCTGACCCCGGCGCAGATCAAGCAGCTCTACCCGGAGTACCCGTACGCGCTCCACCAGCCGATCGTGGACAAGGGCGCGGTCGACGGGTCCACCGGGAAGTTCGACCCCGAGGGCGAGGGCGGCAACGACGACCTGGGGACGGGCGAGACCCCGGGCAGCAATCCGACCGGCTCCGACGGCTCGACCGGCTCCGACGGCTCGACCGGCTCCGACGGCTCTTCCGGCTCCGGGGGCTCCGAAGGCTCCTCCGACGGCTCCTCCGGCTCCGGAGGCTCGACCGGCTCCTCCGGCAGCTCCTCCGACGGCATGACGTCCCAGCTCGCCGCCCTCTCCGAGGTCCTCGACGGCGTCCCGGCCCTGCTCGGCCCCAACGGCAACGGCATCGGCTCGAACTCCTGGGTCGTCGCCGGGAAGTACACGACCTCCGGCAAGCCGCTGCTCGCCAACGACCCGCACCTCGCGCCGCAGCTCCCGTCCCTCTGGTACCAGATGGGCCTGCACTGCCGCTCGGTCTCGGCGACCTGCCGCTACGACGTCTCGGGCTACACCTTCTCCGGCATGCCCGGTGTGATCATCGGACACAACGACAAGATCGCCTGGGGCCTCACCAACCTCGGCGCCGACGTCACCGACCTCTACCTGGAGAAGATCGGCCCCGACGGCTACCTCGTCGACGGCAAGGTCAAGCCCTTCACCGTCCGCGAGGAGACCATCAAGGTCGCCGGCGGCGCCGACCGAAAGATCACCGTCCGCTCCACCGAGCACGGCCCGCTGGTCTCCGACCGCTCCTCCGAGCTGGAGACGGTCGGCCAGAAGGCCCCCGTCGGCAACGCCGCCCCCGACCGCGGCACCGGCTACGGCGTCTCCCTCCAGTGGACCGCCCTCCAGCCCGGCAGGTCGATGGACGCGATCTTCGCCATCGACCGCGCCAAGGACTTCGCCTCCTTCCGGGCCGCCGCCAAGAACTTCGAGGTCCCCTCGCAGAACCTGATCTACGCGGACACCGAGGGCAACATCGGCTACCAGTCGCCGGGCAAGATCCCGCAGCGCACCAAGGGCGACGGCACCCTGCCCGCGCCCGGCTGGGACTCCTCGTACGCGTGGAAGAAGCAGTACGTCCCCTTCGAGAAGCTGCCCTACGAGTACAACCCGGACCGCGGCTACATCGTCACCGCCAACCAGGCCGTGATCGACCCGAAGAACTACCCCGACCTGCTCACCAAGGACTGGGGCTACGGCTCGCGCAGCCAGCGGATCAACGACCTGATCGAGTCGAAGACCAAGGACGGCGGGAAGATCTCGCCGGACGACATGCGGACCATGCAGACGGACAACCGCAGCGAGATCGCGACCCTGCTCAACCCGCTCCTGCTCAAGATCGACATCGCCGACCCGCACGTCCGCGAGGCGCAGAAGCTGCTGGAGGGCTGGGACTACACCCAGGAGCCCGACTCGGCCGCCGCCGCCTACTTCAACGCGGTCTGGCGCAACGTCCTCAAGCTCGCCTTCGGCGACAAGCTGCCCAAGGAGCTGCGCGCCGAGGGCGACTGCATCAACGTGCGCCCGGCCGACGCCACCGGCCCGGTCGACGAGCAGAACAAGCTCGTCCGCGAGTGCGGCCAGCGCGACGCCGACTCGGCCCAGCCGGACGGCGGCGACCGCTGGTACGAGGTCGTCCGCCCGCTCCTCAAGCAGGAGAAGAACGAGTGGTGGACCACCCCGGGCAACCGCACCGACCAGGCCACCGAGACCCGTGACCAGCTGCTCGCCCGCGCCATGAAGGACGCGCGCTGGGAGCTGACCGCCAAGCTCGGCAAGGACGTCTCCACCTGGAGCTGGGGCCGGCTGCACCAGCTCACGCTGAAGAACCAGACCCTCGGCACCGCCGGACCCGGCGCCGTGCAGCGGCTCCTCAACCGCGGCCCGTGGAACCTGGGCGGCGGCGAGGCGGCCGTCGACGCCACCGGCTGGAACGCGGCCGGCGGCTACGAGGTCATCTGGGTCCCGTCGATGCGGATGGTCGTCAACGTCGGCGACTGGGACAAGTCCCGGTGGGTCAACCTGACCGGCGCCTCCGGCCACGCCTTCCACTCGCACTACACCGACCAGACGGACGCGTGGGCGAAGGGCGAGCTGTACGACTGGGCCCACGGCAAGGCGGCGGTCGACGCGGCGACCAAGGACACGCTGGTCCTCAACCCGTAGGGGCGGACCGGAAGCGGACGACCGCCTCCGGGGTCACCACCGCGTGCACGGGGTGGTCGTGCGGTTCCTCCGGGACCCGCCCGACCACCTCGTCCGCGTAGAGGAGGACCACCAGGGCCGGGTCCCGGCCGGACCGTACGAGCCGGGCGAGGACCCGGTCGTACGAGCCGCCGCCCCGCCCCAGCCGCATCCCGCGCGCGTCCACCGCGAGGCCCGGCAGCAGCACGGCGTCCGCCCCGCACACGGCCTCCGGGCCGAGTCGGGGCCCGACCGGTTCGAGCAGCCCCCGGCCCGCCCGCGCGAGCCGGTCCGGGCCCTCGTACGCGGCCCAGTCCAGGTCGTTGTCGGGCAGCAGCACGGGGAGCAGGACCCGCACCCCGCGCGCGTGGAGCGCGTCGAGCAGCGCGCGCGTGCCCGGCTCGCGGCCCACGGACACGTACGCGGCGACGGTGGACGCCCCGGCGAGCTCGGCCAGTTCCAGCCCCTGGCGGGCGAAGGATCCGGCCGATTCCACGAGGAATTCGGGAGTCAGCGCGGCGCGGGCCCCCAGAAGTCGACTGCGCAGCACGGTCTTTTCGGACATCTCCGGTGTCATGACGGTCCTCTGTGAATACGCGAAGCTCATGTAACTGCCTTTATGCGGAGGAAGTTAATCGGAGCCACATCTTTCTCTCATTCCGAACCGTTAGGGTGCACCGCATGAATCAGTCGCTCCCCAGGCTCGGCCGGATCAGCAAGGCTGTCATCCCGGCCGCCGGCCTCGGCACCCGCTTCCTCCCGGCGACCAAGGCGACGCCGAAGGAGATGCTGCCGGTCGTCGACAAGCCGGCCATCCAGTACGTCGTCGAGGAGGCCGTCGCGGCCGGCCTCTCCGACGTCCTGATGATCACCGGCCGGAACAAGCGCCCCCTGGAGGACCACTTCGACCGGAACCACGAGCTGGAGGAGGCCCTGAGCCGGAAGGGCGACGCCGAGCGCCTCTCCAAGGTCCAGGAGCCCAGTGACCTCGCCACCATGCACTACGTCCGCCAGGGCGCCCCGCGCGGCCTCGGCCACGCCGTCCTGTGCGCCGCCCCGCACGTCGGCGACCAGCCCTTCGCGGTCCTCCTCGGCGACGACCTGATCGACCCGCGCGACCCGCTGCTCGCGCGGATGGTGGAGGTCCAGGAGCGGGAGGGCGGCAGCGTGATCGCCCTGATGGAGGTCGAGCCCTCGCAGATCCACCTGTACGGCTGCGCGGCGGTCGAGGCCACCGCCGAAGCGGACGTCGTCAAGGTGACGGACCTGGTGGAGAAGCCCGAACCGGGCGAGGCGCCCAGCAACTACGCGATCATCGGCCGCTACGTCCTGGACCCGGCCGTCTTCGGCACGCTGCGGGAGACCGAGCCGGGCCGCGGCGGGGAGATCCAGCTCACCGACGCCCTGCAGAAGCTCGCCTCGGACGAGAAGATCGGCGGACCGGTGCACGGCGTCGTCTTCAAGGGGCGCCGCTATGACACCGGCGACCGGGGGGACTATCTGCGTGCCATTGTCAGACTCGCGTGCGAACGTGAAGATCTGGGACCGGACTTCCGGGCCTGGCTCCGGAGATACGTCAGCGAGGAGATGTAGGCCTTGAGCAGCAGCACGGCACCGTCGCCGTCCCACGACGACCACGACGACGACCGCGGGGAGGGGACGCCCGATCCCTGCGCGGGCCCGGCCCGCGGTCTGTGGTCGGTGGACGAGCACCTGGACGACGTCCTCGCGTCCGTGAGCCCGCTCGAACCCATCGAGCTGCAACTCCTCGACGCCCAGGGCTGCGTCCTCGTCGAGGACGTGACGGTGCCGGCCGCGCTGCCCCCCTTCGACAACAGCTCCATGGACGGCTACGCGGTCCGGGTCGCCGACGTCGCCGGGGCCACCGAGGAGTTCCCCGCCGTCCTCACGGTGATCGGCGACGTCGCGGCCGGCGCGGACGGCCTGCCCGAGGTCGGCCCCGGCCAGGCCGCCCGGATCATGACCGGCGCCCCGCTGCCGCCCGGCGCCGAGGCCGTCGTCCCCGTCGAGTGGACCGACGGCGGTGCGGGCGGGGGCGCGGCCACCGGCATGAGCGCCGCGAGCACCGCCCCCGAGGGCGCGGCCGGCGAGGTCCGGGTGCACCGCGCCGCCGAGGCCCGCGCCCATGTGCGAGCCCAGGGAAGCGACGTCCGCGCGGGTGAGCTCGCCCTCGCCGCCGGCACCGTCCTCGGGCCGCCGCAGATCGGGCTGCTCGCCGCGATCGGGCGCGGCACGGTCCGGGTGCGGCCCCGCCCCCGGGTCGTCGTCATCTCCACCGGCAGCGAGCTGGTCCAGCCGGGCGAGCCGCTGGGTCCCGGGCAGATCCACGACTCCAACAGCTTCGCGCTGGCCGCTGCCGCGCGGGACGCCGGAGCCCTCGCCTACCGGGTGGGGGCCGTCGCCGACGACGCGGAGTCGCTGCGCTCCACCATCGAGGACCAGCTCATCCGGGCGGACCTGATCGTGACCACGGGCGGGGTGAGCGTCGGCGCGTACGACGTGGTGAAGGAGGCGCTGACCGGCGACGGCGAGGTCGACTTCCGCAAGCTGGCCATGCAGCCGGGCAAGCCGCAGGGCTTCGGCGCGATCGGCGCCGACCGGATCCCGCTGCTCGCCCTGCCGGGCAACCCGGTCTCCTCGTACGTCTCCTTCGAGCTGTTCGTCCGTCCCGCGATCCGCGCCCTGATGGGGGTGGGGGACCTGCACCGGCCGCGGGTGCGGGCGGTCCTCGACGTGGACGGCCCCTTGCGTTCCCCGGCGGGCCGCCGCCAGTTCCTGCGCGGGGTGTACGACCGGGAGACCGGCGCCGTCACTCCCGTGGGCGGTGCCGGCTCCCACCTGATCGCGGCCCTCGCGCACGCGGACTGCCTGCTCGTGGTCCCGGAGGAGACGGAGAGCGTGGAGCCGGGCGCCGAGCTGGAAGTGGTCCTCCTCGGCTGAGGGGACGAGTGTGGGGGTACGGTGTCTCGTCCCACACAGCGACCGGGAGTGTCACGGCCATGAGCACGCAGCAAGGTCTCACCCACATCGACGAGGCGGGGGCGGCCCGCATGGTCGACGTCTCCGCGAAGGACGTCACGGCCCGCACGGCGCGCGCCAGCGGACGGGTCCTCGTCTCGCCGCGCGTGATCGAGCTGCTGCGCGGCGAGGGCGTCCCGAAGGGCGACGCCCTCGCGACCGCGCGCATCGCCGGGATCATGGGCGCGAAGAGGACCCCCGACCTCATCCCGCTCTGCCACCCGCTGGCCGTCTCGGGCGTGACGCTCGACCTGTCGGTCGCGGACGACGCGGTCGAGATCCTGGCGACCGTGAGGACCACGGACCGCACGGGCGTCGAGATGGAGGCCCTGACGGCGGTCTCGGTGGCGGCCCTGACGGTCGTCGACATGGTGAAGGCGGTCGACAAGGGCGCGGTCATCTCCGACGTGCGGGTGGAGGAGAAGACGGGCGGCAAGTCGGGCCGCTGGGCGCGGGGCGAGTCGTGACGCGCGCCGGCCGGGTGGCGGGGACGCACGGGCACCCGGAGCCCGCCGGGTCCGCCGCGCCGGGGGAGGCCCCGGCGTACGCCTACTCGGCCCTGGTCGTCACCGCCTCCAACCGGGCGGCGGCCGGGGTGTACGAGGACAAGGGCGGCCCGCTGATCGCCGAGGCCCTGACCGCGCTGCGGTTCGCGGTCGAGGGGCCGCGGGTCGTCCCGGACGGCGAGCCCGTCGAGGCGGCGCTGCGGGCGGCCGTGGAGGCCGGGTACGACCTGGTGGTCACCACCGGCGGCACGGGTATCTCGCCCACCGACCTGACCCCCGAGGTGACCCGCCGGGTCCTGGAGCGGGAGATCCCGGGCATCCCGGAGGCCATCCGCGCGTACGGCCGGGAGAAGGTGCCGACGGCGGCGCTCTCCCGGGGCCTCGCCGGGGTCGCGGGCACCACCCTGATCGTGAACCTGCCCGGCTCGACGGGCGGGGTGCGGGACGGCCTGGCCGTCCTGGAGCCGCTCCTGCGGCACGCCGTCGACCAGATCCGCGGCGGCGACCATCCGAGACCGTCGTGATCCCGTCCTGGCCCGCGGTCCTCGTCGACGGCGACGTCGTCCTGCGGCCGATAAGGATGCGGGACCACGCGGCCTGGCGCGAGGTGAACCGGCGCAACCGCGAGTGGCTGCGCCCGTGGGAGGCGACGGTCCCGCCGCCGCCCCCGGGCGGCCCGGCCGCCCAGCGCCCGACCTACCGTCAGATGGTGCGCCACCTGAGGTCGGAGGCGAACGCGGGCCGGATGCTGCCGTTCGTGATCGAGTACCAGGGGCGGCTGGTCGGCCAGTTGACGGTGGCCGGGATCACCTGGGGCTCGATGTGCTCGGGGCACGTGGGGTACTGGGTGGACAGCGCGGTGGCCGGGCGCGGGGTGATGCCGACGGCGGTCGCGCTCGCCGTGGACCACTGCTTCCGCACGGTCGGCCTGCACCGCGTCGAGGTGTGCATCCGCCCGGAGAACGGCCCCTCGCGCCGGGTCGTGGAGAAGCTGGGCTTCCGCGAGGAAGGGCTGCGGCCCCGCTACCTCCACATCGACGGGGCGTGGCGGGACCACCTGGTGTTCGCGCTCACGGCGGAAGAGGTGCCGGAAGGGCTGCTGAGGCGCTGGCGTCAGGCGAGAATGAAATAAGTGTTCGAATTCAATCGGTAGTTGGCGGTCAATCGATCTGAACAATCACAAAAAAGTTCAGTGATATCAGCCAGATCGTGCGACACACCGGGCCAATTGGCCTATGCCCTCGTGCGAACCCCTCTACCGTGTGAACCGTGAGCAGCAGCGGCCTCATCTACGCAGTCATCGTCGGGGCCTGGGCCGCCTACTTGGTACCGATGTGGCTCCGCAGGCAGGACGAGCTGAACGAAGCACGTCCGACGGAGCGCTTCAGCACCGCCATCCGGCTGCTTTCCGGACGGGCGGGCATGGAGCGCCGTTATGCCAAGGAGCTGAAGGAGCGGGACCGTACGGCGGAGGGCCCGACGCCCGACGTGGACCCGGACGCGGCGACCGAGCATCTCGGCTCGGTCGACGTCCGGGCCTTCTCCGCGCCCGCGGCCAGGACGGAAGCGCGCCTGGAACTCCCGGACCGCGACCGCGACCGCGCGTCGGACCGCGCCCCGGATCACGCGCAGGACCGTGAACCGGGACGCGACCCGAACCGCGAGTCGAACCGCGAACCGGAACCCGCGTCCGCCCCGGCCCGGCCCGCCCCGGGCGCCGCCGAACGCGCCCGCCGCGGCAAGGTCCTCGCCCGGCGCCGCCGCACCACGATCGTCCTCTTCCTCGCCTTCACGCTCGGCGCGATCGTCGCGGCCGTCGGCGGCGTCCCCTTCCTGTGGGCGCCCGCCGCCCCCGCCCTGCTCCTCAGCGCGTACATCGTCCACCTGCGGATCCAGGAGCGGCGCCGCTTCGTGTACGTGATGGACCGGCGCCGCGCCGAAGCGGCGGCCGCCCGGCTGCGCGAGAGCCGCCGCCCCACCCCGACGCCCGAACCGGAGGCCGACCCGGCGCCCGCGACGGCCCCGGCGGTCTCCCCGCAGGAGGCGGACCGGCGCGCCCTGGTCGAACAGACCGACCACGCCGAGTGGGTGGACCAGCAGCGCGACCGCGGCCCGGCCCGCGGCGACAGCTGGGACCCGGTCCCGGTCCCGCTCCCCACGTACGTCACCGCCCCGGTCGCCCCGCGCGCGTCCGGCGGCGTCGACATCACGGACCCGGAGACCTGGAGCGCGGCCCGCTCCTCCACGGCGGCCGACCCGACCCCCGCCCCGGCCCCCCGCAAGCGCCCCGCCGCCCCCCGCCGCGACCGCGACCACGGCCGCACCCCGCTCTTCGACCAGTACGCGGACGACGACCGCCCCCGGGCCGCCAACGAGTGACCCGGGCGGACGGACCTCCCTACGCTCCGCCCATGGACGGATACGAGAACCTGACGGCACGGGTCGAGAAGGCCTGGAAGGAATTCGACGACCCGGCCACGTCCCACCGCCACTTCTGCCTCGACGCCGTCGGCGACCTCCTGGAAGCGGGCCTGCTGACGCAGGAGGACGCCGAGCGGGCCGTCGGACGCATGACCCGGATCGCCCTGTCGGAGGACGAGGACAGGACGGTCCTGGAGTCCGCCCTGTACGCCGTCTGCATGGCGGGCACGCGCTACACGCTCCCCCTCCCGCTGGTGGAACCGCTCGCCGACGCGGCGGACCGCTTCGAGCGCCCGCTCCTCGCCTACGTCCTGTCGGCCCTCGGCTCCACGCACGACAAGGCGGCGATACCGCTCGCCGAGCGGTTCCTCGACCATCCCCACCCCGAGATCCGCAGGGAGGCGGAGGACGCGCTGACCGAGATCAGGTGGCAGTACCGGGACGAGGTGATCCGGCAGGGGGAGCGGCGCCGTCCCGCGTAGGCGTCCTCCAGCGCGGGGCCTCGTCGTCGGGGGTGTGCGGGGAGGGGAAGTGGAAGGGCACTCCGAGGTGGTCGGCGAGGGCGTGGCCGGCCTCGGCGGCCGCGACGGCCGGCGGGCGTCCGTCGCGGCGGTGGAGGACGGTCGCCAGGTGCCCCTCGCCGGCGGGGTCGTCCAGGACCGCGACCAGCACGACGAACCAGTCGTGGACGGTGTCGCCGTCCCACAGCGCCTCGACGGCGACGGGCCGGCCCGGCAGGCCCGCGGCGCGGGCGGCGAGCGAGGGCAGGTCGAGCGGATCGGGCGGCGTGCGGGCCACGCGGCCCCCGAGGGCCTCGTAACGGGCGTGGACGACCTTCTCCGCCTCGTACAGTCCGAGCCCCAGCGGCCGCAGCGCCGCCCACACGGTCCTGACCGCCGTGAACCGCCGGTCGCGCAGCACGTCCGCGTCGACCTCCGCGCGCGTCCGCTCCTCCAGGTAGTCCCACCAGCCGCTCATCGGGCCCCCGCCGTGTTCGTCATGCGGCGAAGGTACGCCGGGCCCGGCCGGGCCCCGCGACGGCCTCGGCTGACCTGCGGCGGAAGCGATTTTTGTTCTCGTCGGTCGGGGTGCTAATGTTTCACACGTCGCAAGGGCCTGTGGCGCAGTCTGGTAGCGCACCTCGTTCGCATCGAGGGGGTCTGGGGTTCAAATCCCCACAGGTCCACAGACAACGGGAATCCCGTCCGATCGAAAAATCGGACGGGATTTCTGCTTTTTCGGGGAGATCGGCTTGCCCGAGAGCGCGGGGAACGGCTCCCGCCGACCGGGGGAACGGGCTCCGTATTTCCCGGTTCTCCGGTGAGGCGGCGCGAGGCCGTGCGTCACCCCGGGGCAATAATGCGGAGCGTGACCCACAGTTCGAAGAACCGGTGGAACGAGCTCGCGCTGTTCCTGGTGGTGACGGGTGTCAGCGTCTTCGCTCTGTCTTCTCTGGTGACGTTCCTGATCGGTGACCGGGACGCGGTCGTCAGCGGAATCCTCGTCGTCCTTCCCAGCGTCCTCATCGGGCTCGGCACCGCACGGGCCTACCGTCGCCGCCCTGCGGGCGGGGTCGGCAAGTAGGCAGTCCTGTCGGCTCGGTGAAAGCCGGGGGCGGGGGAAGCCGCCGGGCCCACTACAAGGACGAGGCGACGCGGCTCGATGTCCGGCGGGCGCTCCTGGAGCAACCGTCAGACCAGCGCCTTCGCGTAGCAGCGGCTCTCCGGGTGATCGCGGTAGTGGCCGAACTTCGGGCACGGGGCGTAGCCGCTGGAGGCGTAGAGGGCGATGGCCTCCGGCTGGGCCGTGCCCGTCTCCAGGACCATGCGGGTGCGGCCGGCGGCGCGGGCGTCGGCTTCGAGGGCCGCGAGGATGCGGCGGGCCAGGCCCAGGCCGCGGGCCTCGGGGATCACGTACATGCGCTTGAGCTCGGCGTCGCCGTCCGCGTAGCCGTGGTCGTTCGCGTCCTGCGTGCGCCAGCCGCCGGTGGCGAGGGGGTGGCCCTCCGGGTGGTACGCGAGCAGGTAGAGGCCGCGGGGCGGGACGAACATCCCGGCGTCCAGCGGTGTGACGTCGCCCTCGTCGCCGTAGCGGACGGCGTACTCCGCCTGGACCGCGTCGTCGAGCTTGACGGCATCGGGGTGGTCATAGGGGGTGGGACGGATGTTCATGCGTTTCATCGTACGTGTGTGCGGGTCGTGGGTGTCGGTATTCTCCCGGGATGCTCACTGTCACAAGTGTGAATGTCAATGGACTCCGCGCCGCCGCCAGGAAGGGCTTCGCCGAGTGGCTGGCGGACACCTCCGCCGACGTCCTCTGCCTCCAGGAGGTGCGCGCCGAGGAGGCGCAGCTGCCCCCGGAGGTGCGGGCGCCCGAGGGCTGGTTCGCCGTGCACGCCCCCGCCGCCGCCAAGGGCCGGGCCGGCGTCTCCCTCTACACCCGGCGCGAGCCGGACGCGGTCCAGGTCGGCTTCGGGTGCCTGGAGTTCGCCGACAGCGGCCGGTACGTCGAGGCCGACCTGCCCGGCGTGACCGTCGCCAGCCTCTACCTGCCCTCCGGCGAGGTCGGCACCGAGCGGCAGGACGAGAAGTACCGCTTCATGGGCGAGTTCCTGCCGTACCTGAAGGACCTCCGCGCCCGCGCCGCCGCCGACGGGCGCGAGGTCGTCGTCTGCGGCGACTGGAACATCGCCCACCGGCCGGCCGACCTCAAGAACTGGAAGGCCAACCAGAAGAAGGCCGGCTTCCTGCCCGACGAGCGGGAGTGGCTGACCCGGGTCCTCGACGAGGGCGACGGCGGGTACGTGGACGTCGTCCGCGAGCTCCATCCCGACCAGGAGGGGCCCTACTCCTGGTGGTCCTACCGCGGGCGCGCCTTCGACAACGACAGCGGCTGGCGCATCGACTACCAGATCGCCACGCCCGGACTCGCCGCCAGGGCCGTGAAGGCGTACGTCGAGCGGGCCGCCACCCACGACGAGCGGTGGAGCGACCACGCGCCCGTCACCGCCGTCTACGACCTGTAAGGGCGGCTCAGGGGCTGTCGCGCAGGCGGCGGTCCAGGGCCATCGACAGCTCCGCCTCCACCACGCTCTTCGCGAGCGGGCGCAGCCGCCACAGGTCCTGCTCGGCCGCGTGGGCGCGGAGCAGCTCGGTGAAGAGCTCCGCGAGCGCCTCGGCGTGCTCGCGGACCCTCGCCCCCGCCTTGAGGACCTCCGCGAGCGGCACGCCCTCGCGGACGAGCGCGGCGGAGACGTCGAGCAGCCGGCGGCTGATGTGGACGATCTCCTCGCCGTCGGTGACGAGGTAGCCGAGGTCGAGGGCGGCGGCCAGGTTCTCGGGCGTGACCTCGCCCGCGAAGTGATCGGCCAGCTCCCCGGGGGTGAGCCGGACCGGCTCCTCCTCGCTGGGGACGTCGATGGCGAGGACCTCGCGGACGTTCCGGCCGCTCTCGAACGCGGTGGTGAGGTCGGCGATGCCGTTGAGGGTGTGACCGCGCTCCAGGAGGGCGGCGATGGTCCGCAGCCGGGCCAGGTGCTGCTCGTCGTACCAGGCGATCCGGCCCTCGCGGCGGGGCGGCGGGATCAGTCCGCGCTCGCGGTAGAAGCGCAGGGTGCGCACGGTGATGCCGGCGGCGGCCGCCAGCTCCTCCATGCGGTACTCGCGCACGCCACCCTCGGCCGGTGCGCCCGTCGCACCGCCTGCCGACGGGCCCGCGCCGGCAGGAGTACCCGCGCTCGCCGGTACGCCCGCGCCCGTCGACGTACCCGTGCCCGTCAACGGGCCCGCGCCCGCAGGAGTACCCGCGCTCGCCGGTACGCCCGCGCCCGTCGACGTACCCGTGCCCGTCGACGTACCCGCGCCCGCCGGTGCGCCCGCGCCCGTGTCCGCCGGGTCGCCGCCCACCGGGCCGCCGCCCGTCGCGCCGTCGCCCGCGTCCGGTCCCTCGTGTCCGCCCGTCCCGGGACTCGATCCTTCTGCCACGCCCGCCAGCCTATGTTGTACCGCCGGTAACTTTCCCTCGTCGTACCCCTACCGCTCGGTAGGGAGCTGCTCTACAGTCCCCACCATGCCAGTGATTGCTGGCGGAATCAGCCGGGCGCACGGGAGGCGGCATGGCGAAGCACGAGCACGTACGGGTGGCGGTGATCGGATCGGGATTCGGCGGCCTCGGGGCCGCCGTCCGGCTGCGCCGCGAGGGCATCACCGACTTCGTGGTCCTGGAGCGGGCCGACTCCGTGGGCGGCACCTGGCGCGACAACAGCTACCCCGGCTGCGCCTGCGACGTCCCCTCCCACCTCTACTCCTTCTCCTTCGCGCCCAACCCGGACTGGCCCCGCACCTTCTCCGGGCAGCGGCACATCCGCGCGTACCTGGAGCACGTCACCGACACCTTCGGGATCCGGCCGCACCTGCGCCTGAACCACGAGGTGCTGCGGATGGAGTGGGACGCCGACGCCTTGAGGTGGGAGATCGAGACCTCTTCCGGGTCCTTCAGCGCCGAGGTCGTCGTCTCCGCGACCGGACCGCTCTCCGACCCGAAGGTGCCGGACGTCCCGGGGCTCGCCGACTTCCCCGGCAAGGTCTTCCACTCCGCCCGCTGGGACCACGACTACGACCTCACCGGCAAGCGCGTCGCCATGATCGGCACCGGCGCCTCCGCCATCCAGATCGTGCCCGCGATCCAGCCCGAGGTGCGGAAGCTCACGCTCTTCCAGCGCACGCCCCCGTGGGTCATGCCCCGCATGGACCGGAACATCACGGGCATCGAGCGCCGGCTGCACCGCGCCCTGCCCGCCACCGCCACCCTGCGCCGCGGTCTGCTCTGGGGCATCCGCGAGCTCCAGGTCGGCGCCTTCACCAAGCACCCCGGCGAGCTGGGCCTCGTCGAGAAGCTCGCCAAGGCCAACATCGCCAGGGCGGTCAAGGACCCGGTGCTGCGGGCCAAGCTGACCCCCTCGTACCGCATCGGCTGCAAGCGGATCCTGCTGTCGAACACGTACTACCCGGCGGTCGCGCGGCCCAACGTCGACGTCGTCGCCTCCGGCCTGCGCGAGGTCCGCGGCTCGACCCTGGTCGGCGCCGACGGCAGCGAGACCGAGGTCGACGCGATCGTCTTCGGCACCGGCTTCCACGTCACCGACATGCCGATCGCCTCGCGCGTCTTCGGGGCCGACGGGCACTCGCTCGCCGACGCCTGGAAGGACGGCATGGAGTCGCTGCGCGGCGCCACCGCCGCCGGCTTCCCCAACTGGATGACGATCATCGGCCCCAACACCGGCCTCGGGAACTCCTCGATGATCCTGATGATCGAGTCCCAGCTGAACTACATGGCCGACTACCTGCGCCAGCTCAACGTCCTCGGCGGGCGCGCCGCCCTCGCCGTCCGGCCCTCCGCCGTCCACTCCTGGAACCGCAAGGTGCAGGCCCGGATGGAGCGGACCGTCTGGAAGTCCGGCGGCTGCGAGAGCTGGTACCTCGACGCCAACGGCCGCAACACCACCCTCTGGCCGGGCACCACCGGCGAGTTCCGGCGCGAGACCCGGCAGGTCGACCTCTCCGAGTACGAGGTGATCCGCGCGCCCAGGACCGCCCCCGCCACGTCCCGTTCCTCCCGCACGAAGGAGGCCGCCCAGTGAGCCGGCACCTGACCCCGCTCCCCGGAGCCCGCGAACTCACCGTCACCTCCACCGACGGCTCCCGCATCCACGTCGAGGTGTACGGCCCCGAGGGCGCCCCCGCCGTCGTCCTGGCCCACGGCTGGACCTGCTCCATCGCCTTCTGGGCCGAGCAGATACGGGCGCTCGCCGCCGACCACCGGGTCATCGCCTACGACCAGCGCGGCCACGGGCGTTCGCCCGACCCCGGCCCCGGCGGCTACTCGACCACCGCGCTCGCCGACGACCTGGAGGCGGTGCTCTCCGCCACCCTCGCCACCGGCGAGCGGGCCGTGATCGCCGGGCACTCCATGGGCGGCATGACGATCATGGCCGCCGCCGAGCGCCACGGGCTGCGCGACCACGCCGCCGCCGTCCTGCTCTGTTCCACCGGCCCCGCGCGGCTGACCGCCGAGGCCACCGTCGTGCCGCTGCGGCCCGGCGGCCTGCGCACCCGCCTCACCAAGGCCGTCCTCGGCTCCAAGGCGCCGCTCGGACCGGTCAACGCCGTCTCGAAGAAGGTCCTCAAGTACGCGACCATGGGCCCCGGTTCGGCGCCCGAGAAGGTCGACGCCTGCGCCCGGATCGTGCACGCCTGCCCGCGCGGCCCGCGCCACGGCTGGTCGCAGGTCCTCGCCGGACTCGACCTCGAACACGGCGTGCGGGCGCTGCGGCTGCCGGTCGCCGTGATCGTCGGCACCGCCGACCGGCTCACCCCGGCCGCCCACTCCCGCGCGATGGCCGGGGCGCTGCCGCACTGCACCGCCTTCGTCGAGCTGACCGGCATGGGCCACATGACCCCGGTGGAGGCCCCGGAGGCCGTCACCGCGCAGATCCGCGAACTGACCCTCACGTACCTGGGCGTGAAGGACACCACCGTGAACGCCAAGGAGGACGCATGAGCAGGGTGAGTCTCGAAGGACAGGTCGCGGTCGTCACCGGAGGGGCCCGCGGCGTCGGCGAACTCCTCGCCCGCAAGCTCTCCGCGCGCGGCGCGAAGATCGCGCTCGTCGGCCTGGAGCCGGAGCAGCTCAAGGAGGTCGCGGGCCGGCTCCACACGGAGGCCGACTGGTGGCACGCCGACGTCACCGACCACGAGGCGATGGCCCGGGTCGCGACCGAGGTGAAGGAGCGGTTCGGGAAGGTCGACATCGTCGTCGCCAACGCCGGCGTCGCGTCGGGCGGGCCGTTCGTCGACTCCGACCCGACCGCCTGGCGGCGGGTCATCGAGGTCAACCTGATCGGCGGCGCCGTGACCGGCCGGGCGTTCCTGCCCGTCCTCATGGAGTCCCGCGGGTACTTCCTCCAGATCGCCTCGCTCGCCGCGATCACCCCGGCCCCGATGATGACGGCGTACTGCGCCTCCAAGTCGGGCGTGGAGGCCTTCGCGCACAGCCTGCGCGCCGAGGTGGCGTACAAGGGCGTGAAGGTCGGCGTCGGCTACCTCTCCTGGACCGACACGGACATGGTGCGGGGCGCCGACGAGGACGACGTCATGCGGGAGCTGCGCCAGCGGCTGCCGTGGCCGTCGAACCGCACGTACCCCCTCGGCCCGGCCGTCGACCGGATCGTCGCGGGCATCGAGCGGCGCTCGCCGCACGTCTACGCCCAGTGGTGGCTGCGCGGGATGCAGTCGATCCGCGGCTACCTGCCCGGCGTGATCGCGACCGTGGGGCAGCGCGAGATGAAGCGTTTCGAGCCGCGCCTCGGCACGGTCTCCAAGGGCCTCGTGGGCGCGGGCGGCGCGGCCGACGAGCAGGAGCGGACGGAGAAGGTCTGACCCCCGGCCCCCGCGCCCGACCTCCGTCCTTCACGGTCCGTAACTGATCGAAATGCGCGGAATGTTCGCTCGTGCGAGGCTGATCGAGGCCGGGGACACCACGTCCCCGACCTCCCCCACACCTCTCACAGGAGTGAACTTCCATGGGCGTGCAGGACCAGTTCAAGGACAAGGCCGAACAGCTCAAGAACCAGGCCAAGGAGGCCATGGGCAAGGCGAAGGACGAGGCGTCCGAGCGCGCCTCCCAGGGCCGCGACCGCTCCCAGGGCGCGCAGGACCGGGCCCAGCAGGAGGTCCAGGACCGCCGGCCCCAGGACCGCCGACCCCAGGGCCGCCAGGCCTGACGTCCGCCGGTTCGCACCGGAGGCGCACCCGGGAGACCGGGTGCGCCTTCGCGCGTTTTCGGCCACCGCCCACAACTCCCGCGCGCCCGCCGCCGGATCTCCGTACGGTGGCGCCCATGGCCGTACTCGAACGTCTGCGCCCCGACCACGCCCCCGCCCTGCTCGTGTTCGAGCGGGAGAACCGGGGCTACTTCGCCGCGTCCGTGCCCGACCGGGGCGACGCGTACTTCAGCGGGTTCGAGGAGCGGCACCGGGCGCTGCTCGACGAGCAGGAGACCGGGACGATCCACTTCCACGTGCTCCTGGGGGAGGGCGGGGAGGTCCTCGGGCGGTTCAACCTGGTCGACGTCGCCGACGGGGGCGCCGAGCTGGGCTACCGGGTCGCCGAGCGGGCCGCCGGGCGCGGGCTGGCGACGGCCGGGGTCCGGGAGGTGTGCCGGCTGGCCCGCGAGGAGTACGGGCTGAGCCGGCTGACCGCCGTCACGACCCTCGACAACGCGGGATCGAGGGCCGTGCTCGGGCGGGTCGGCTTCGGCGCGGTCGGCAGCGTGGTGCTGGACGGCCGGCCGGGCACGTCGTACGAGCTCGACCTGGCGTACGGGGTCGGGTAGGGCCTAGGGCCTGTCCGACCCTGATCCGCCGGACAGGCCCTGATCCCGCGGCCTCGGCGGGAGCTTCGGGCGGGAGCGGTCCGGGAGCTCCTCGTACGCCGGGGGGCTCGCCGCCGGGGTCTCCTCCAGGAGGGCGAGGGCGACGTGGACGGCGTCGTCGAGCTGGGCGTGGCGGCCCTCCGCCCAGTCCAGGGGAGTGCGCAGGATCGCGAGGTCGGGCTCGACGCCGTGGTTCTCCAGGGACCAGCCGTACTCGGGGAACCAGGCCGCGTTCATCGGCACCGTGATCTGCGTGCCGTCCCCGAGCCGGTGGCGGCCGGTCATGCCGACGACCCCGCCCCAGGTGCGCTGCCCGACGACCGGGCCGAGGCCCAGGAGCTTGAAGGCGGCGGTGATCATGTCGCCGTCGGAGGAGGTGGCCTCGTCGGCGAGGGCGACGACGGGGCCGCGCGGCGCGTTGGAGGCGTAGCTGACGGGCTGGGCGTTCCGCGTGAGGTCCCAGCCGAGGATCCGGCGGGTCAGCTTCTCGATGACCAGCTCGCTGATGTTGCCGCCCGCGTTGCCGCGCACGTCCACGATGAGGGCCGGCCGGGAGACCTCCATGCGCAGGTCGCGGTTGAACTGCGCCCAGCCGGAGCCGCCCATGTCGGGGATGTGGAGGTAGCCGCAGCGCCCGCCGCTGAGTTCGCGGACCACGGTCCGGCGCTTGGCGACCCAGTCCTGGTAGCGCAGCGGGCGCTCGTCGACGAGCGGGACGACGGCGACGCGGCGGGCGCGTCCCTCGCCCTCGGCGGGGGTGAAGGTCAGCTCGACGGTGGTGCCGCCGGTGCCGGAGAGCAGCGGGTACGGCCCGGCGACCGGGTCCACCGGCCGCCCGTCGACGTGGGTGAGGACGGCGCCCTCGCGGATGCCCGTACCGGCGAGCGGGGAGCGGGCCTTGGAGTCGGAGGACTCGCCGGGCAGGATCCGCTTCACCGTCCAGCCGGCCTCGCGGGGCACGAGGTTGGCGCCGAGCAGGCCCATGGGCCGCTGGTAGTGCGGCGGGCCCTCGTTGCGGCGGGCCGGGGTGACGTACGCGTGCGAGGTGCCCAGCTCGCCCATCACCTCGCGCAGCAGGTCGGCGAACTCGTCGGGGGAGGAGACCCGTTCGACCAGCGGCCGGTACTGGTCGAGGACCGCCGTCCAGTCCACCCCGCCCATGCCGGGCTCCCAGAAGTAGGCGCGGACGATCCGCCCGGCCTCGTCGAAGGCCTGCCGCCACTCGGCGCCCGGATCGACCTCGTGCAGGATGCGCCGCAGGTCCAGGTAGACGGTCGAGTCGCCGTCCCCGGCCTCGGTCGCGGGCACCGCCCGCAGCTCGCCCTCGTCCGCCACGACGAGCCGGGTGCCGTCGCCGCTGACCGCGAACCAGTCCAGGTCGGAGGCGAGTTCGCTCTTGCGGGCCTTGGTGATGGAGAAGTGCTCCAGGGTGGGGCGGCCCGAGGTGTCGGCCGGGTTGGCGAAGGTCTCGCCGAGCGCGCCCGAGATGGGCCAGCGCAGCCAGACCAGGCCGCCGCCGCTGACCGGGTGCAGCCCGGAGTACTTGGAGGCGGCCACCGGGAACGGCGTGACCCGCTCGGCGAGCCCCTCGATCTCCACCGTCACCGTGCCCTCCGCCGGCGCCGTGTCGTCGTCGGCCGGGTCCAGGCCGCCGGCCGCCGGGCGTCCGTCCGGGAGCAGCGCGAAGGGGGACGGGGTCGCGGAGGAGAGCGGCACGAGGTAGGGGCGGCAGCCCAGCGGGAACGACAGGTCGCCGGTGTGCACGTCGTACACCGGGTCGAAGCCGCGCCAGGAGAGGAAGGCGAGGTAGCGCCCGTCCCGGGTGAAGACCGGGTTCTCGTCCTCGAAGCGCCCGTTGGTGACGTCCACGACCGTGCGGGCGCCGGGGCCCGAGATCCGGGCCATCTTGATGGAGCGCAGGGAGCGGCCGATGCCGGGGTGGGACCAGGTCAGCCAGTCGCCGTCGGGGGAGAAGGCGAGGTCGCGGACGGGCCCGTTGACGGACCTGATCAGCTCGGTGACCTCGCCGTTCGTCTCCTCGCTCGCGTCCAGGAGGAGCAGCCGGCCGTCGTGGGAGGCGAGGGCGAGCCGCTCGCCGTCCGGGTCGGCGACCAGCTCCTCGACCCGGCCGAGGTCCCCGGAGGCGAGCCGGCGCGGCGGCCGGTCGCCGCTGGCGCGCGGCAGGTGGGCGACCTCGACGGCGTCCTCGCCGTCGGCGTCGGTGACGTACGCGACCTGGCCGCCGCTGCCGAGCATCTCGGGCAGCCGCACCCGGACGCCCGGGGAGTCGATGATCGTGCGGGCCGGGCCGTCGCGGTGCGTCAGCCAGTACAGGCTGCCCCGGACGGAGACGGCGCTGGCCCGGCCGGTCTCGTCCACGGAGAGGGAGTCGATGTGGTGGGCGGCCGGCACCTGGTAGCTCCGCCGTCCCACGCGCTGGCCGCCGAGCCGCACTTCGAGGCGGCGGGGCCGGGAGTCGGGGGTGAGGGCGTCCACGACCCACAGCTCGCCCGCGCACTGGTAGACGACCCGCCGCCCGTCGCTGGAGGCGTGCCGGGCGTAGAACTCGGCGTGGTCGGTGTGGCGGCGCAGGTCGGTGCCGTCGGGCCGGCAGGAGTACAGGTTGCCGACGCCCTCGTGGTCGGAGAGGAACGCGATCCGGCCCCCCACGGCCATCGGGCAGTCCAGGTGCCCGCCGATGTCGGGCAGCAGCCGCTTGCCGTGCAGCCAGAGGCGGCCGGTGGCGCCGCCCAGGTACCGCTTCCAGGCGGCGGGCTCGTGCGGCGGCTTGCCCGTCAGCAGCAGCGTGCAGCGCTCGCCGTCGTGGCCGGGGGCGGTGGTGTCGTCGGTGACCGTGATGTCGGAGACCGGGCCCCAGGGCAGCCGGCGGCCGGGGGTGCCGTCGGTGGGCACGGTGTAGGCCCAGGAGTAGTACGAGAAGGGCTGCCCGTGCGAGGAGACGGCGAGGATCTCGGAGCGGCCGTCCTTGTCGGGGGGCGTCCAGCCGCAGACCCGGGTGTCGGTCGACCCCCAGTAGGTGAGCCGCCGGGCGGCCCCGCCGTCGACCGGGACGAGCTGGATCTCGGGGTCGAGGCTGCGCCAGTTCGTGTACGCGATGTGGCGTCCGTCCGGCGAGAAGCGCGGGTGCCCGACCCGGGTCCGGTCGACGGTGAGGCGCCAGGCCCGGTCGGGGCGCTGCCCCTCGGGCGCGAGCGGGGCGATCCAGAGGTCGTCCTCGGCGGCGAAGCACAGCAGGTCGTCGTGGAGGTGCGGAAAGCGGAGATACGCGACGTCGTCACTCACCTCCCCATGCTTTCCGGGCGGAGGGGGCGTGGCAACTCGTACGTGTTTGCGGGCGGGCACGCGGGAGGGGCCCGGGTGTGGCCCAGGACACGTACGAAACGGTTTCGTTTCGCTGGGGGCGGGAGTATCTTCGTACTGTACGAAACCGTTTCGTTCGCACTCCGTCGACGCACCGGGCAGGAGACACGGCATGGCACGCAGCAGACTCACTCCCGAGCGGGAGTCCGAGCTGTACGCGGCCGTGCTCGACCTCCTCCGCGAGGTCGGCTACGACGCCCTCACCATGGACGCCGTCGCCGCCCGCACCCACTCCAGCAAGGCCACCCTCTACCGCCAGTGGGGGAGCAAGCCCGAGCTGGTCGCCCGGGCGCTGCGCGCCAACAAGCCGGCCGACCTCTCCGAGATCGACACCGGTTCGCTGCGCGGCGACTTCCGGGTCATGCTCGAACGGACCGACGACTGCCAGATGGAGAAGGACTCCGCGCTGATGCGGGGCCTGGCCCATGCCGTCCACGACAACCCCGACCTGCACCGGGCGCTGCGCGAACTCCTCATCGAACCCGAGATGAACGGTTTCGACGAAGTGCTGCGCCGAGCGGTCCGCAGGGGCGAGGTCGACGCCGCCAACCCGGCGCTGAAGCTCGTCCCGCACATGCTGATCGGAGCGTTCGTCGCCCGCCCGCTGATCGAGGATCAGCCGGTCGACCACGCGTTCCTCAGCGCCTACGTCGACGCCGTCGTGCTCCCCTCACTCGGCGTCTGAGCCCCACGGGACCTCCCCGGAGGCCCCCGGCACCACTCGCACCGCCCGCACCACCCTCTCCACCTGACGTCGCGCCGCTCACGCCGTCGGGCCGGCTCCCCATGCCCCTGTCCCTCAACACCGGGAGTACGCCCCCGTGGCCACGTTCCTGTACAAGCTCGGCCGTTCCGCCTTCCGGCGCCGACGGCTCGTCGCCCTCCTCTGGGTGGCGCTCCTCGCGCTCGCCGGCGTCGGCGCCGCGACCGCGCCCGCCGCCACCTCCAGCTCCTTCTCGATCCCCGGCACCGAGGCCCAGCGCGCCTTCGACCTGCTCGAAGAGCGGTTCCCGGGCGCCGGGGCCGACGGGGCCACCGCCCGCGTCGTCTTCAAGGCCCCCGAGGGCCAGAAGGTGACCGACCCGGCGCACAAGGCCGTCGTCGAGGAGACCGTCGCCGCGCTGAAGTCGGGCTCGGACCAGATCGTCTCGGTCGCCGACCCGTACACCACGCGGGCCGTCTCCCAGGACGCCTCCACCGCCTACGTCTCCGTCGCGTACAAGGTCAACGCCATGGAGCTGACCGACGCGACGCGCGAGGCCCTGAAGGAGGCCGGGCACCAGGCGCAGGGCAAGGGCCTGACGGTCGAGGTCGGCGGCGACGCCCTCCAGACCATGCCCGAGACCGGCGCGGGCGAGATCGTCGGCGTGGTCATCGCCGGCATCGTGCTCGTCATCACCTTCGGCTCGCTCGTCGCCGCCGGACTCCCGCTGCTCACCGCGATCATCGGCGTCGGCATCGGCGTCTCCTCGATCGCGGCGCTCGCGAACGTCCTCGACCTCGGCTCCACCACCTCCACCCTCGCGATGATGATCGGCCTCGCGGTCGGCATCGACTACGCCCTCTTCATCGTCTCCCGCTACCGCGCGGAGCTGGCCGAGGGCCGGGACAAGGAGGAGGCCGCGGGCCGCGCGACCGGCACCGCCGGTTCCGCCGTCGTCTTCGCCGGGCTCACCGTCGTCATCGCCCTCGTCGGCCTGGCCGTCGTCAACATCCCGATGCTGACGAAGATGGGCTTCGCCGCCGCCGGCACGGTCGTCATCGCCGTCCTCATCGCGCTCACCCTGATCCCGGCCCTGCTCGGCTTCGCCGGCGACAAGGTCGTGGGCCGCAAGCAGCGCAAGGGCGCGGCGTCCGGAGACGGCAAGGCCGGCCAGGAGGAGAAGCCGAACGGCGGCACCCGCTGGGCCCGGTTCGTCATCCGCCGCCCCGTGCTCGTGCTCCTCGTCGGCGTCCTCGGCCTCGGCGCGATCGCGGTGCCCGCCGCCTCCCTGGAGATGGGCCTGCCGGACGACGGCGTGAAGCCGGTCTCCACCACCGAGCGCCGGGCGTACGACATGCTGTCCGACGGCTTCGGCCCCGGCTTCAACGGCCCGCTGCTCGTCGTCGTCGACGGGGACGGGGCCGCCGCCGACAAGACGGTCTCCGCGATCAAGAAGCTCGAAGGCTGGGCCGCCGTCACCCCGGCGACCCCGAACAAGGCCGGCGACGCCGCGATGATCACGGTGGTCCCGAAGGACCGCCCGTCCTCCGCCGCCACCGAGAACCTGGTCCACGACATCCGCGACGCCACCGGCGACGACGTCCTCGTCACCGGCGCCACCGCGATGAACATCGACTTCTCGCAGAAGATGAACGACGCCCTGGTGCCCTACCTGGCCCTCGTCGTCGGCCTCGCCTTCCTCCTCCTGACCCTGGTCTTCCGCTCGGTCCTCGTCCCCCTGAAGGCGGCCCTCGGCTTCCTGCTCTCGGTGGTCGCGGCCCTCGGCGCGGTCGTCGCGGTCTTCCAGTGGGGCTGGCTCGGAAGCCTCTTCGGGGTCGAGCAGACCGGCCCGATCATGTCGATGATGCCGATCTTCATGGTGGGCGTCGTCTTCGGCCTCGCGATGGACTACGAGGTCTTCCTCGTCACCCGGATGCGGGAGGCGTACGTGCACGGCGAGCGTCCCGGCGAGGCGATCGTGACCGGCTTCCGGCACAGCGCCCGGGTGGTCACCGCCGCCGCGGTGATCATGATCGCGGTCTTCTCCGGCTTCATCGGGATGACCGACCAGATGATCAAGATGATCGGCTTCGGCCTGGCCGTCGCGGTCCTCTTCGACGCCTTCGTGGTCCGCATGGCGATCGTCCCGGCCGTCCTCGCGCTGCTCGGCCACAAGGCCTGGTGGCTGCCGAAGTGGCTGGACCGGGCCCTGCCGAACGTGGACGTGGAGGGCGAGGGACTCGCCGCGCACGTCGGCGGAACCGGCTCGGAGGAGAAGCCGGACCTCGTGAAGGTCTGAGTCCGGCCGGGTGAGGGCCTGAGTCCGGCCTCGTGAAGGTCTGAATCCGGCCGGGTGAGGGCCTGAGTCCGGCCTAGTGAAGGTCTGAGTCCGACCGGGTCCTGTGCCCGACGCCGTCGGCGTGTCGCCCGTCAGCGGCGCGCCGACGGCGTTCGCGTGCCCGGGCCCGGGGTGCGGGAGGTGGCGGAGGGCCCGGAGGAGTACGTGTGGCGCAGGAACCGGGCCAGGGCGGCGGTGTCGAACTGGACCACCTCCACCCCCTCCTCCGTGTGGAACTCCACCACCGTCTGCACCCGGCCGCAGGGCCAGACGCCGATGTCGCCGCGGCGGGTCGGGGTCCGCAGGCCCGTCTCCAGGAGGGCGCGCGGGAAGGACCACTCGACGGCGCCGGGGAAGACGAAGCGGACGGTCGCCGGGGAGTAGCCGGGGTCGTAGCGCAGGGCCACCGGGACGGGCCGCGAGAGCGGGGCGTCGCTGATGATCCGACCCTTGGCACGGTCGTCGACGGCGGGGGCGGGTGCGGTGGCCATCGGTGGCTCCTGACTTTTGTCCTCTTATAAGCCAATGTGGCACTCCTTCCCCGTGATCGCACGGCTCATGCGGGGAAAGGTGCGGCCATGATGTGACCCATGCGCTCTTGCAAGGCCTTCGCAGGAACGCCCATCATTCCGACGTGCATGTACCTGACGGATTCATCAACGCCCCCGTATCGGCCGTCGCCGGTGTCGTCGCCGCCGGCGCCGTCGCCGTCAGCCTGCGCGGAGCCCGCCGCGAGCTTGGGGGCACCTCCCGTGCCGAAGGCTACGGAGGAGAGCGGACGGCGCCGCTCGCCGGGCTCGTCGCGGCCTTCGTCTTCGCCGTCCAGATGCTGAACTTCCCGGTCGCCGCCGGGACCAGCGGACACCTCCTCGGCGGCGCGCTCGCCGCGATACTCGTCGGCCCCTGGACCGGCGTCCTGTGCATATCGGTCGTCCTGCTCATGCAGGGCGTCCTCTTCGCGGACGGCGGCCTCACCGCGCTCGGCGTGAACATCGACGTCATGGGCGTCGTCACCGTCGTCGTGGCCTACGCGCTCTTCCGGGGCCTCGTCCTGGTCCTGCCGCGCACCCGCCGCTCGGTGACCGCCGCCTCCTTCGCCGCCGCGCTCGTCTCCGTACCGGCCGCGGCCGCCGCCTTCACCCTGATCTACGCGATCGGCGGCACCACCGACGTCCCCGTCGGCAAGGTCCTCACCGCGATGGTCGGCGTGCACGTCCTCATCGGGATCGGCGAGGCCGTCATCACCATGCTGACCGTCGGCGCGGTCCTCGCCGTCCGCCCCGACCTGGTGTACGGCGCGCGCGGCCTGACCGCCCCGCTCAAGCTCCGGGTGGGCGGCGAACTGGTCGACGCCGAGCCCGCCGCCCCGGCCGCTCCCGCCCAGGGCTCTCCCGGGAAGCTGTGGATCGGCGGCGTCGTCACCGCCCTCGTCCTCGCCGGCTTCGTCTCCTTCTACGCCTCCGCCAGCCCCGACGGCCTGGAGAAGGTCGCCGCCGACAAGGGCATCGACGCCAAGGCCGAGGAGTACGAGCACGCCACCGCCGACTCCCCGCTCGCCGACTACGGCGTCCGGGGCATCGCCGCCGAACGCCTCTCCGGCGGCCTCGCCGGCGTCATCGGCGTGGGCGCCACCCTGGCCGTCGGCACCGGCGTCTTCCTGGTCGTCCGCCGCCGGCGCGCCGCCGCACCGGAAAGCGTCTGACATGGGTGCGGGCCACGCCCACAAGCTCTACCGGCACGGGCACTCGCCGGTCCACGGGCTGCCCCCGCACACCAAGCTCGTCGCCGTCCTCGGCTTCGTCGTGGCCGTCGTCTCGACGCCCCGCGAGGCCGTCTGGGCCTTCGCCGCGTACGCCGCGCTCCTCGCGGCCGTGGCGGCGAAGGCCCGGATCCCGGCCGGCTTCCTGCTCAAGCGGCTCCTCGTCGAGGTGCCGTTCGTCGCGTTCGCGCTGCTCATGCCGTTCGTCGTGCCCGGCGAGCGGACCGAGGTCCTCGGGATCTCCCTGAGCGTCCCCGGCCTGTGGGGCGCCTGGAACGTCCTCGCCAAGGGCACCCTCGGCGTCGCCGCCTCCGTGCTCCTCGCCGCCACGACCGAACTGCGCTCCCTGCTCCTCGGCCTCCAGCGGCTGAAGCTGCCGCCGCTGCTCGTCCAGATCGCCTCCTTCATGATCCGGTACGGCGACGTCATCACCGACGAGATGCGCCGCATGTCCGTCGCCCGCCGCTCGCGCGGCTTCGAGGCGCGGGGCGTGCGCCACTGGGGCGTCCTCGCCAAGTCCGCGGGCGCGCTCTTCATCCGCTCGTACGAGCGCGGGGAACGGGTCCACCTGGCCATGGTCAGCCGCGGCTACACCGGCACGATCCCGGTGCTCGACGAGGTGACCGCCACCCGCGCCCAGTGGGCGCGCGCCGCCGCGCTGCCGCTGACCGCCCTCCTGATCTGCCTCCTGGGACGGACCCTGTGACCACTCCCCCCTCCCTCGACGTCCGCGGCCTCGCGTACGCCTACCCCGACGGCCACCAGGCCCTCTTCGGGGTGGACCTGACCGTCGGGCGCGGTGAGCGGGTCGCCCTGCTCGGCCCCAACGGCGCCGGCAAGACCACCCTCGTCCTCCACCTCAACGGCATCCTCACCGGCGGCGCGGGCACCGTCACCGTCGCCGGGCTCCCGGTCGGCCGCGCCCACATGGCCGAGATCCGCCGCAGGGTCGGCATCGTCTTCCAGGACCCCGACGACCAGCTCTTCATGCCGACCGTCCGCGAGGACGTCGCCTTCGGACCGGCCGCCGCCGGGCTGCGCGGCGCCGAGCTGGACGCCGTGGTGCGGCGGGCCCTGGAGCGGGTCGGGATGGCGGAGTACGCCGACCGGCCGCCGCACCACCTCTCCTTCGGACAGCGCCGCCGGGTCGCCGTGGCGACCGTCCTCGCCATGGAGCCGGAGATCCTCGTCCTCGACGAGCCGTCCTCCAACCTCGACCCGGCCTCGCGCCGCGAGCTCGCGGACGTCCTGCGCTCCCTGGACGTCACCGTCCTGATGGTCACCCACGACCTCCCGTACGCCCTGGAGCTCTGCCCGCGCGCGGTGGTCCTCAGCGAGGGCGTCATCGCCGCCGACGGGCCGACCGGCGAACTCCTCGCGGACGAGGAGCTGATGGCGCGGCACCGCCTGGAGCTGCCGTTCGGCTTCGTGCCGCGGTCGGTGGTCTGAGGGCCCCGGAATCGGTCCTGCCCTCGCCGCGTTGCACCATGGAGGGTCGGAACGGGGCAAGAGGAGGAGCGGGAACGTGGACGTCCGGGGCACGGTGGCGGCGGGCTGGGAGCCCGTCAGGGACGCGTTCCTGCGCAACTTCGAGCAGCGCGGCGAGCGCGGGGCGGCCGTCGCCGTCCACCGGGACGGCGTGAAGGTCGTCGACCTGTGGGCGGGCAGCCGCGACGTGGACGGCGAGGACCCCTGGACCGAGGACACCGCCCAGGTCGTCCGCTCGGCCACCAAGGGCGTCGCCGCCGCCGTGCCGCTGCTCCTGCACCAGCGCGGCCTGCTCGACCCGGACGCCCCCGTGGCGACGTACTGGCCCGAGTTCAAGGCGGCCGGCAAGGACCGCGCGACCGTGCGGGACCTGCTCGCGCACCGGGCCGGCGTCCCCGTCCTGGACCGGCCGCTCACCCTCGCCGAGGCCGTCGACCTGCCGACGGCGACGGCCGCCGTCGCCGCCCAGGCCCCCGTCTGGGAGCCCGGCACCGACCACGGCTACCACGCCCACACCTTCAGCTGGCTGCTCTCCGGCCTGGTCCACCGGGTCACCGGCCGGACGATCGGCCGCTGGGTGGCGGAGGAGATCGCCGGCCCGCTCGGCCTCGACCTGTGGATCGGGCTCCCCGAGGCGGAGGCCCACCGGGTCGGCCGCATCGGCCCCGTCGAGGAGGTCGAACCGGCCGGGAGCGGCGCGCTCCGGCTCCGCCCCAAGCGCGCGGTCACCGAGGCCTACCGGGACCCCGGCTCCCTCACCCGCCGCGCCTTCGGCGTCATCGACCCGAAGCCCGACGAGAACGACCCGGTCTACCGGGCCGCCGAACTCCCCGGCTCGGCCGGCGTCGCCACCGCCCGCGCGCTCTCCCGCTTCTACGCCGCCGCCCTCGGCCCCGTCGACGGCGCCGACCGCCTCTTCGCCCCGGCGACCCTCACCCTCGCCCGTACCGAGGAGTCGGCGGGCACGGACCGCGTGCTGCTCGTCGGCACCCGCTTCGGCCTCGGGCACATGCTGCACGGCCCGGCCTCGCCGCTCCTCGGCCCGTCCTCCTTCGGACACCCGGGCCGGGGCGGCTCCCTGGGCTTCGCGGACCCCGACTCCGGGATCGCCTTCGGGTACGTCACCAACGGCATGCGGAAGACGGTCACGGCGGACCCGCGCGCCCAGGCGCTCGTACGGGCGGTGGGGGCGGTGGCGGGCGTAGGGTCGACCCGTCAGGTGACGAGGGCGAGTTGAGACGAGGAGCGGGAGCATGAGCGTGGAGACGGCGGGAACCGGGGAGACGGCGGCCGGGGGCGGCACCCACGCCGCGTACGAGAAGCTGATCGCCCTGCTCGACGAGCGCGGGGCCGCCTACCGGGTGCTCGAACACGCCCCGGAGGGCGCCACCGAGGCGGTCAGCGCGCTGCGGGGCAACACGCTCGCGCAGGCGGCCAAGTGCATCATCGCGATGGTCAAGATCGGCAAGAAGGAGAAGCGGTTCGCGCTGGCCGTCGTCCCCGGCGACCGCCGGATCGACCTCGCGGCGGTGAAGGCGCTGTACGGCGGCACGTACGTCTCCTTCGCCTCCCCGGAGATCGCGGAGGAGCTCGCGGGCTCCCCGAGCGGCACCATCCTGCCCTTCGCCTTCGACGAGCGCCTCGAACTGATCGTGGACCCGGACCTGCTGGCCCACCCGGAGATCTACTTCAACGCGGCCCGGCTCGACCGCTCGCTCGCCCTCTCCACCGAGGACTACCGGGCGATCGCCGAGCCGCGCGTGGAGCGGGTCTCGACGGCCTGAGGCCCCCTCAGGCGGCCGACGGCGTCAGTGCGAGCACCATCCCGAGGCCGACGAGCACGGCGCCGATGGCCTTGTTGAGCACGGTCTGGCGCCGCAGCAGCCGGGTCCGCAGGCTCTGCTGGGAGAACAGCAGCGCGGCGAGCGAGAACCACACCAGGTGCGCGAGCGACATGAACAGGCCGTAGCCGATCTGCTGGGGCACGGGGGTGTCGGCGCTGACGACCTGGGTGTAGGTGCTCAGGACGAACAGCATCGTCTTCGGGTTGAGCGCGTTCGTCAGGAAGCCGGTGCGCAGCGCGCCCGCCTTCGACAGGGTCTCGCCGTCCGACAGGTCGACGTCCACCTTGGCCTTGGTGACGAAGGTCTTGTACCCGATGTACACCAGGTACGCGGCGCCGATCAGCTTCATCGCGGTGAAGAGCGCCGGGCTCCGGGACACCAGGAGCCCGACGCCCAGCATGGTGTACGTGACGTGGACCAGGACGCCGAGGGCGATGCCGACGGCGGCGAGGACCCCGGCGGTCCGCCCGTACAGATAGCTGTTGCGGACGGTCATCGCGAAGTCCGCGCCGGGACTGATGACGGCCAGGACGGTGATGACCGCCACGGCGATGAGCTGACCCATGTTCCCGTCGTTCCCGTCTTCTCGTTCGGGCCGGGACGGTACGGATCCGCGCCGGACTCCGGGGATTGCGACAGTAGATGATCTCCGGCGCGTCGCGCGAGGCCTTTCGAACGTTCCTCTGGTGCGGACGCCGCGGTCGGTGCTGTGATCGGCCCATGGAGCACATGAAGCACGTGGAGCGCACGGAGCAGGCGGGGCGCACGGAGCAGGTGGGGCGCACGGAGCAGGTGGGGCGCATGGATCTCGGGAAACGGCTCGACGGGTACGGGGTACTGGTCACGGGCGCGGCGCGCGGCATCGGCGCGGCGACCGCGCGGCGCCTCGCGGCGGAGGGCGCGCGGGTCCTCGTCACGGACGTGGACGAGGAGGCGGCCCGGGCGACGGCGGCGGAGCTGCCGGGAGCGGAGTCCGTACGCTGCGACGTGTCCGACCAGGGCTCGGTGGACGCGGCCGTGGCGTACGCGGTGGAGGCCTTCGGCGGCCTCGACGTCCTCGTGAACAACGCGCTCGGGCCCGTGGTCCCCGACCGGGACCGCTTCGAGGACGAGCCGGACGAGGGCTGGGCCGTCCAGCACGAGGTCACGTTCATGGGGGCGGTGCGCTGCGCGCGGGCGGCGCTGCCGCACCTGGCGGCGGCGGGCGGGCGCGGGGCGATCGTCATGATCGGGTCGGTCAACGCGGAGGCGGACTTCGGCAACCACGCGTACAGCGCCGCCAAGGCCGGACTCGCCTCCTTCACCCGCACCCTGGCGGGGGACGCGGCGGCGCGCGGGGTCCGGGTCAACCAGGTCAACCCGGGCACGATCGCGACCAGGGCGTGGGAGGGCCGGGAGGCCGGGCTCGCCGCCCTCGCCGAGCGGGTCTACCCGCTGGGCCGCGTCGGCACCCCCGAGGACATCGCCGCCGCCGTCGCCTTCCTCGCCTCCCCGGACGCCTCCTGGGTCACCGGCACGGTCCTCCGCGTCGACGGCGGACTCCTCGCGGTGAACCGGCACTTCAGGGAGGTGCTGGGGGACTGAGGGGACCGGTCTCCCTCCACCGGACGGCACGGCGCCCGGGTCGGCGGGCGAGAACGGGCCCGTGTGAAAACGCTCTTACCGAGCAGGCGAAGAAGAGGAGAAGCGGGGAAACGGACGAAGAGAGGACGCGATGAGCACCATCCAACGGCCGGTCCACGGCAGCGCCGCCGACGCGTCGGTGGGCGACCTCGTCTCGCGGGCGTCGCAGCAGATCTCGGAGCTGGTCCGCGACGAGATGCGGCTCGCCCGGGCGGAGATGACCGAGAAGGGCAAGCGCTACGGCGTGGGCGGCGGCCTGTTCGGGGGCGCCGGTCTGGTCGGCGTCCTGGCCGCGCAGGCCCTCGTCGTCGCCGTGATCGCGGCCCTCGCCCTGGTCCTCCCGGTCTGGGCGTCGGCCCTGATCGTCGCCGCCCTGCTCGCTGCGGGCGCGGCGGGCATGGCCGCGGCCGGGAAGAAGCAGATCGACGAGGCGGGCGCGCCGGCCCCGGAGCAGACCATCGACAACGTCAAGGCCGACGTGGCCGAGATCAAGGAGAGGGCCCACCGATGAACCACCGGACGCAGGGCGACAAGACCGCGAACGACCTCGGGGAACTGCGCGAGCAGGCCGAGCACACCCGCGACGAACTCGGGCGCACGGTGGAGGCTTTGGCGGCCAAGGCGGACGTCAAGGCACAGGCCGGGGAGAAGGTGGCCGAGGTGCGCGAGAAGGCGGCGGTCGCGACCGAGCGGGCCAAGGAGAAGGCGGTGGTCGCCGCGGACCTGGTCAAGGAGAAGACGGCGGTCGTCACCGACCGGGCCAAGGAGAAGGCGACGCAGGCCGCCGACCTGGTGCAGGAGAAGACCCCCGACCCGGTCCTGGAGAGGGCCGAGGCGGTCGCGCACAAGGCGAAGGCCAACAGGACCCCGCTGGTCGCCGCGACCGCGGCCGTGGCCGGTTTCCTGCTCGTGCGCCGGATCATCCGGGGCCGCCGCGGGCGCCGCTGACGGCGCGCCGCCGAGGAACGCCGGCACCGTGCCCCGGCCCCGGGTGGGATACCTCCCCGGGGCCGGGGCACACGGGTTCCATGAACGGACACCATGCGCGCCCCGGCAGCACCATGTTCGGCTCAGTCCTCGCCCCCTCGCCCGACCGCCCCGCGGCCAGGCACTCACGACCGGGCAGGTTGGCGACCCGCCTCCGCCGCCGGTTCCTGGCGTACGGGGCGGTCGAGTTCCTCTCCACGCACGTCCCGGACGACCCGGGCCCGGGGGAGGAGCGCCTGCTCCTGGTCCACGCCCGCCAGGTCGTCGGGCAGGTCCACTACCGGATGTGCGCGCGGTGCGCCCGGGGCGTCATCACCGACGTCGCCCTCGACGAGCGCTTCCGCGGCAGCGGCCTGGGCACCCGGGCCCTCTCCCACCTCCGGGCCCGCCACCCGGGAACCGCCTGGCACAGCACCCTGACCCTCCGCGCCACCCGCGACCTCCTGCGGCGCATGCGCATCCCGACGACGGGCCCGGGACCGCTCTGCGCCCACGCGTGACGCACAGGCGGACAGGGCCCCGTCGATCCGACCGGCTGAGCGAAATCCGGGTGCGGCCGGTCGCCGCGATGGTGTGGGATGCGGGACATGACGATCGTTCTGAACGTGCCCGGCGTCGAGGGGCTGACCGGGGTCGTGGATGCCCTCCGCACATGGCAGGACGACCGCACGCCGCTGCAACTGCATCCGGGAGACCTCGGCTGGGCCTGGGCGCTGGGCGCGGAGAGGCTGGCCGCGGCCGTCCGCACCTGGAGCGTGGACGGACGGATCGTCGCCGTCGGATATCTGGACGACCCCGATGTGCTGCGCCTGACGACCGCGCCGGATCTGCGCCGGGACGGTGATCTGGCGCGCCGGCTGCTGGCGGACCTCGACGATCCGGAGCGCGGGGTCCTGCCGCCCGGGAAGGTCGGCCTCGAAATCCCCGACGGCGCCCTGCTCCGCGAGGTCCTCTTGGAGGCGGGCTGGGCTCCGGACGAGCCGTGGACGCCGCTGCGCCGCGACCTCGCCGAGCCGGTGAAGGACTCCGGTCTGCGGATCGAGGTGGCCGGTCCGGAGACGGCGGGGGTGCGGACCGCGGTGCATCGCTCGGCGTTCGGCAGCCCGGCGTTCACCGAGGAGGTGTGGCACGTCCTCGCGGCCGGGCCGGTCTATGCCGACGCCCGCTGCCTGATCGGCTACGACGACCAGGACAACGCGGTGGCCGCGGCGACGGTCTGGTCGGCCGGGCCGGGCAAGCCCGGCCTGCTGGAGCCGGTGGGCGTGCACGCCGACCACCGCGGTCGCGGCTACGGGACGGCGATCGGCGTCGCCGCTGCGGCGGTGCTGCGCGAACTGGGTGCGTCCAGCGCACTCGTCAGCACCCCGACCTCGAACGCCGCCGCCGTCGCCGCCTACAGGGCGGCCGGCTACGAGCCGTCGCCCGAACGGCTGGACGTCGGCCGAGCCGCCTGAGAGCACGCTGCGCTCCACCGGGCCGAAGTCGCCGTCGCCGCCCTCGTGATCCGGCTCCGCCGATCGACGGGACACGTTCTGGGAGCCGCCGTCCTCTCGCAGGGGACGGACCATGTTCCGCAGGATCCGGAACGCGTCCGCCGCCCGGCCCGGCATCGGCGCCGCGATCCGGCTCCACCCCACCGACGTCCAGACCGTCCACGACGCCCTCGCCGCCGACGGCCGCACCGTCGTCGCCGCCCCGATCGACGGCCCCTTCGGCCGGACGTCCACCTTCGCCGACCCCGACGGCTACCACGTCACCCTCCACGACCGCGCCTGACGCGCCCCGGCCGACGCGCCGCCCCGTCACCCCACGTGCAGCATCAGCCCGATCCCCACCGCCATCAGCGCCGCCGCCGCGATGCGCGGGCCGCCGAAGCGTTCCTTGAAGAGGAGGGCGCCGATGGCCGCGCCCACGATGATGGAGGACTCGCGGAGGGCGGCGATCGGGGCGAGGGGGGCCTTCGTCTGGGCCCAGAGGACCAGGCCGTACGCGGCGACCGAGAGGGCCGCGCCGAGGAGGCCGCGGGCGGCGTACGGGCGGAGCTGGGGGAGGAGGGCGGCGCGGCGGCGCCACAGGGCGTACGCCGGGATCGCGAGGCCCTCCAGGACCATCAGCCACGCGATGTAGCCGAGCGGGGTGCCGGAGGCGCGGACGCCCACGCCGTCGACGACCGTGTACAGGGCGATCGAGACGCCCGTCGCGCCCGCCGCCAGGAGGGCCGGGCCGTGCGGTCGCGCGCCCTTGCCCCGGACGCCCCACAGGGCGAGCCCGGTCAGGCCCGCGCAGGCCACCGCCACCCCGAGCACCTGCCGGCCGTCCGGGACCTCGTCGACGAGGACGGCCGCCAGGAGGGTCACGATCAGCGGGGCCGTACCGCGCGCGATCGGATACATCTGCCCGAAGTCGCCCAGCGTGAACGAGCGCATCAGGAGCACGTAGTACCCCACGTGCAGCAGCGCGGACACGATCAGGTACGGCCACGCCCCCGCCGCCGGGAGCGGCACGAAGGGGACGAGCGCCAGGCCGATCAGCGCCCCGCCGCCCGCGATCAGCGTGAAGGAGAGCAGTTGGTCCTTGATGTGGTGCGCGAGGGCGTTCCAGCCGGCGTGCGTGACGGCCGCGACCAGGACCGCGAGCGTGACGAGCGGCGTCACACCGACGGCTCGCGGACGTCCGCCAGGGTGCCGCCCGCGTGGGCGACCAGCGACTTCGGGTCCATCGCGAAGACGGTGTGCGGGGTGCCCGCCGCCGCCCACACCACCTCGTGGTCGAGGATCCCCCGGTCCGCGAGGACCCGGGTCCGGGTGCGGTGGCCGAACGGCGGGACGCCCCCGATCGCGTACCCCGTCGTCTCGCGGACGACCTTCGCGTCGGCCCGGGTCACCTTCTCCGCGCCCAGCTCCTCCCGCACCCGCTCGACGTCCACCCGGGACGCGCCGTCCATCAGGACGAGCACCGGCACCCCGTCCGCCGCGAAGACCAGCGACTTCACGATCTCCGCGACCGCGCAGCCGATCGCGTCGGCGGCCTGCTGCGCGGTGCGGGTCTCGTCCGGGAAGCGGCGGACCTCGACGTCGAGCCCCAACTCCTGGAGGGCGGTGGCGAAGAGGGGGTGGACGGGGGAGGCGGTGCGGTCGGTCGTCATGCCCGCACGCTAGCGGTCCGTGTAGGGGCCATGCGACCCGCTTTCACCCTTTGGAAAGTATGGAAAGCGTGGCGAGCACGGAAAGCGCGGCAGGCGCACAAGGCTCAGCCCGCCTTCAGCACCCTCGCCACCACCTTGCCCGCCGAGTCGCCCCCGTGTCCGCCGGACTGGACCACGGCCGCCGCCGCGAGGTTCCCCGAGTAGGCGGTGAACCAGCTGTTCGAGACCGACTGGTTGCCCATCTCCGCCGAGCCCGTCTTCGCGCCCTTCGGGGACGGCACTCCCGCCATCGCCTCCGTCGCGGTGCCGTCCGGCGCCGTCGCCGCCGACCTCATCATCTTCTGCAGCCCCGAGGTGATTCCCGCGGGCAGGCGCTCGGCCGTGGCGAACTCGCGGTCGCCGTACTCCTTCGCCACCAGGTACGGCTGGAGGAAGCCGCCGTTCTTCACGGTCGCGGAGAGCGAGGCGACGTTCAGGGCGTTCATCGTGATCCTGCCCTGGCCGATGTACGAGGCGGCCGTCTCGGGGCCGTCCGACGCGGGGACGCTGCCGTCCGTCGTCGGGACGCCGGCCTCCCAGGTGGCGCCGATGCCGAAGTAGCGGCGGGCGGTCTCGCCGAGGGCGGTGTCCGCGACGTTCTTCTCGTTGAGGGGGCCGATCGCCTTGATGAAGGCGGTGTTGCAGGAGCGGCGGAACGCCTCGGTGAGGGTGCCGTTCTTGATCTCGAAGCGGTCCAGGTTCTGGAAGGTCGTGCCGAGCCACTGCGCGGTGGGCGGGCACTCCACCCGGTCGCCGGGGCCGGCGATCCCGTGCTCCATCATCATCGCCGCCGTCACGATCTTCATCGTCGAGCCCGGGGCCTGCGCTCCCAGGAAGGCCGTGTTGTAGCCCTCCGCCGGACTGTTCGCCACCGCCCGTATCGCGCCCGTGGACGGCTCGACCGCCGCCACGGAGGCCTGCTCGTAGGCCGTGACCGCCTTCTCGGCCGCCGCCTGGACCCCCGCGTCGATGGTGGTCTCTATCGTGCCCGGCTTGCCCTGCCGCAGGACGAGGAGGGTGGTGTCGGCGACGGTCTCGCTGCCCGAGTCGATCCAGGTCTCGACCCCGGTCGTGCCGCCCGCCTGCACCCCGTACCGCTGCCGCAGGGTGTCGATGACGACGCCGAGCGAGGGGTACTTCTCCTTGGTCAGCTCGGCGCCGTTCCGGTCGACGGCCTTCACGGAGGCGACCTTCGCGGTGCCGGTGCGCAGGGTCGCGTCGGCGGTCAGCTTCGGGTGGAGGACGGTCGGGCGCCACTGCACCAGCGGCCGGCCGGTGGTCTGCCCCCGGACCACCGTCAGCTCGGAGGCGTACGACAGGTCCTTGGAGACGCCCTCGTACGAGACCGTCGCCTTCACGGTGAACGGCACCTTCGTGCCGACCGGCGTCCCCGGGGTGATGACCGCCTTCGAGACCTTCGCGCCCTCCTTGTAGGCGAGCAGCGCGGGACCGGCCGTGACCGGGTCGTTGGTGAGCTGGGCCGCCTTGTCGGACTCACCGGCGGCCCAGGCCGCCAGGAAGTCCTTCGAGGTGGCCGTCGTCTCCTCGGGGGTGACCGGCCCCGATCTCTTCTCCGGCGCGGCCTCGCTCCGGGTGTTCACGGTCGAGTCGCCGCCCGTGACCCCGTTCCACAGGTTGTAGCCCCCGTAACCGACCCCGCCCGCGACGACCGCGAAGACCCCTCCGACGACCGCGACCTTGGCTCCACTGCGCATGGCTTGCGCCTCCCCTCCCCCAGACGACCGTCCAGTCAAGCAGTGCGCTCCCGGGCGTGTCGAGCAACCTTCGTCATCTCCGTCACTCCAGCCCCGGGCGCCACCGGCGGGCGCGGTCGTCCGGGCCGGGGTGACGTCCACGGCCGCCCACGATACTTTGAACGCGTTCAAGTCGTTCGGGCCGGGGGTGGGGCATGCAGATGACCGTGGTGCGAGAGGGCGTTCATCCCTGGCAGTTCGGCCTCGTGCTGCTCGCCGCGCTCACCCCTCTGGTCCCGCTGCTCTCGTGGACGGACGAGGGGTACACCGATCTGCCCACCGTCCTCGTGACCGCCGGGCTCACCGCCGTGCCGCTGCTGTTCCACGCCCGGCCGACGGGCTTCGGCCGGTGCGCCGGAATCGTCTCGGCGCTGCTGCTGTGCTGGTCCTTCATGGGCATCATGATCGGGATGCTCCTCTTCCTCCCCTCGGCACTGCAGCTCCTGCTGGCCGCCGGCGCGGACCCGCGACGGCGGCCGGCGCCGGCCGGGGTGATGGTCGGCCTCGGCCTCGTGCTCTCCGCGTTCGTCCTGGTGCGCTTCTGGAGCGAGTGAGCCCCGCCCGGTGGACCCCGGCGCCGGCCGCCACCGACGACGGAGGGGGCGCGACCGCCGGTCGCGCCCCCTCCCTCACCTCCGCCCCGCTACACCCACGTGTCCAGCCACATCCGCCCCCGCCAGTCCTCCAGCGGGATCGGCGTGCCCGTGTAGATCGGCCAGAAGTAGATGAAGTTCCAGACGATGAGGAGGACGAGGCAGCCCGCCGCCACCGCGCCGAAGGTGCGGCGCCTCTCCGTGGAGCCCCGGGGGCCGATGAGCGCGCCCAGCATCATCGCCACCGCCAGGCACAGGAAGGGCACGAAGACGACCGCGTAGAAGAGGAAGATGGTGCGTTCCTGGTAGAGGAACCAGGGGAGCCAGCCCGCCGCGACGCCGCAGGCGATCGCGCCCGCGCGCCAGTCGCGGCGGAAGGCCCAGCGCCACAGGACGTACAGGATCGCGAAGCAGGCGGCCCACCACAGGAGCGGGGTGCCGAGGGCCAGGACCTCCTGGGCGCACTTCTCCCCGGCGTCGGCCGGGCAGCCCTGCGTGCCGGGGGACGGGGACTCGTAGAAGTACGAGACGGGGCGGCCGAGGACGATCCAGGACCAGGGGTTCGACTCGTACGTGTGCGGCGAGGTCAGGCCCACGTGGAAGGAGTAGACCTCGGTCTCGTAGTGCCAGAGGCTGCGCAGCCAGTCCGGCAGCCAGCTCCAGGTCCCGCCGCCGTCCAGCTTGTCCTGGTCGGCCGCCCAGGACCGGAAGTACCCCTTGTCGCTGACGATCCAGCCGGTCCAGGTCACCAGGTACGTCACGATCGCCACCGGCACCACCGACACGAACGCCGGGACCAGGTCCTTCCTGATCACCGAGGCGTGCGGGCGGACCGCCCCGGCCGTGCGCCGCCCGGCCACGTCCCACAGCACCGTCATCAGGCCGAAGGCCACCATGACGTACAGGCCGTTCCACTTGGTCGCCGCCGCCAGCCCCAGCATCACGCCGGCCGCGATCCGCCACGGCCGCCACCCGAGGCGCAGCGTCTCCGCGACCTCCGCGTCCGGCCGCAGCACCCCCTCCTCGTCCTCCGGGAGCGCCGCCGCCAGCCGTTTCCTGACCCGGTCGCGGTCCAGGACGAGACAGCCGAAGGAGGCGAGCACGAAGAACATCAGGACCTGGTCGAGGAGCGCGGTGCGGCTCATCACGAAGTGCAGCCCGTCGACCGCGAGCAGCAGGCCCGCCAGGCAGCCCAGGAGCGTCGAGCGGAACAGGCGCCGCCCGATCCGGCACAGCATCAGGACCGACAGGGTGCCGAGCAGGGCCACCATGAAGCGCCAGCCGAACGGCTCGAAGCCGAACAGCTTCTCGCCGACGCCGATCACCCATTTGCCCATCGGCGGGTGCACGACGTAGCCCGGGTCGGTCGGCACGAGGACCGACCCCGGGTCCTTCAGGATCGTCTTGTCGATGTCCTTCGGCCAGGACCCCTCGTACCCCTGGTTGATCAGCGCCCAGGAGTCCTTGGCGTAGTACGTCTCGTCGAATATCACCGCGTTCGGCCTGCCCAGGTTCCAGAACCGGAGCAGGCCCGCGACCGCCGTGACCAGGAGCGGACCGCCCCAGGCAAGGAGCCGCCACAGCCGCTCGGCCCGGTCGGGGCCGACGCCGAGGAGCGACCACACGCGCGCGGAGGGCCGGGTGTACGGGGGGTCGAGCCGCTCCCGCAGCCCGACGGGGGCGGCGCTTCCGGCGGGCGGCGCGTAGCCGAAGAGCCGGAGCCGCTGCTGCCACGAAGAGGGCTCTGCCACGGACTGCCGGCCCTCCAGGGTCTCGGGTGCGGTACTGGTCACCGCGCCATCGTAGGGAACGCGCCTGTGCGAGTCGCCCGTCCGGGCTGGGAGGATGGCACCTGTGACAGGAACGCTGGTACTCGCAGGGACCCCCATCGGCGACATCGCGGACGCCCCGCCCCGGCTCGCCACCGAGCTGGAGAACGCGGACATCGTGGCCGCCGAGGACACCCGCAGGCTGCGCGGCCTGACCCGGGCCCTCGGCATCCACACCTCCGGGCGCGTCGTCTCGTACTTCGAGGGCAACGAGTCCGCCCGTACGCCCGAGCTGGTCGAGGCCCTGACGGGCGGGGCGCGGGTGCTGCTCGTGACCGACGCGGGCATGCCGTCCGTGTCGGACCCCGGCTACCGGCTCGTCGCCGCCGCCGTCGAGGAGGGCGTCAAGGTGACCGCCGTCCCCGGCCCGTCCGCCGTCCTCACCGCCCTCGCCCTCTCCGGCCTCCCCGTCGACCGCTTCTGCTTCGAGGGCTTCCTGCCCAGGAAGGCCGGCGAGCGCCTCGGACGGCTGCGCGAGGTCGCGGACGAGCGGCGCACCCTCGTCTACTTCGAGGCCCCGCACCGGCTCGACGACACCCTCGCCGCGATGGCCGAGGTCTTCGGCGCCGAGCGCCGGGCCGCCGTCTGCCGTGAGCTGACCAAGACGTACGAGGAGGTGAAGCGCGGCCCGCTCGCCGAGCTCGCCGCCTGGGCCGCCGAGGGCGTGCGGGGCGAGATCACCGTCGTCGTCGAGGGCGCCCCCGAGACCGGGCCCGCCGAACTCGACGCGGAGGAGCTGGTGCGCAGGGTGCGGGTGCGCGAGGAGGCGGGGGAGCGGCGGAAGGAGGCGATCGCCGCCGTCGCGGCCGAGGCGGGCCTTCCCAAGAGGGAGGTGTTCGATGCCGTCGTCGCGGCAAAGAACGCGGCTGCTCAGGCTCCGGGAAAGGCTGCGCAGGACCCCGGAAAGGGTAAAGAGCTAATCTGAAAAGCAAAGCCGAAACCGGCGCCGGGACTCTTCGCAGGGCGCTTGGCAAGGGAAGGGCCAAAACCCCTCCATGGTTCGACCCGCGCTGATGCGCTCCGGCCCGAAAAGGCGTCCACTGATCAGTGGAGAGGAGCTGGCATGAGCGAGATCACCGGCACCGGCACATCCGTCGCCCACGAGGCGTACGCCTTCGCCTGCATGCGCTGCGGATACGGCTGGGAACAGGCGTACGAGATCGAGCACCACGTCGACGCCGCCGGCCAGGAATTCGTCGTCTACAAGGCCGGGGGAGAGCGGGTCCCGTCCCCGTTGTCCAGTCCCACCTGCATGAACTGCGGCGGCCACGTCGTCAGGATCATGCGCGCGGGGCAGGTGTCCTCGGTGCTCGACCTGATCGCCGCGACGGAGAAGCACGGACACGGATCCAAGGAGACCAAGCCGATCGGGCCCGCGGGACCCATCGGACAGGAGCTGACCGAAGGCCCCGACACCCCGCCCGTGCCGCACCACTGGCACCTGTCGGACCTCCTGCACCCCTTCCGGAAGCGCGGGTAGCCGAAAAGCGGCGGGCGCCGGCACTCGTGGCCCTCGTACGATCGGGGCCATGAGTGCCAAGGACGCCCCGCCCCCGCTGCCCGAACCCCTCCTCGTGGAGGTCGCGGACTCGCACACCCACCTGGACCTGCAGTCCGGGACCGTCGAGGAGGCCCTGGTGAAGGCCGCCGCCGTCGGCGTCACCACGGTCGTGCAGGTCGGCTGCGACGTGAAGGGCTCCCGGTGGGCCGCCGAGACGGCCGCCGCCCACGAGAACGTGCACGCGGCCGTGGCCCTGCACCCCAACGAAGCGCCCCGGATCGTCCTCGGGGACCCCGACGGCTGGTCCCGCCAGGGAGCGCGCGAGGGCGGCGGGGACGCGGCCCTGGACGACGCGCTCACCGAGATCGACCGGCTCGCCGCCCTGCCGTACGTGCGCGGGGTCGGCGAGACCGGCCTCGACTTCTTCCGCACGGGCCCCGAGGGCGTCGCCGCGCAGGAGCGCTCCTTCCGCGCCCACATCGAGATCGCCAAGCGGCACGGCAAGGCGCTCGTCATCCACGACCGGGAGGCCCACGCCGACGTGCTGCGCGTCCTGGACGAGGAGGGCGCCCCCGAGCGGACCGTCTTCCACTGCTACTCCGGCGACGCGGAGATGGCGGAGATCTGCGCGGCCAAGGGCTACTACATGTCCTTCGCCGGCAACGTCACCTTCAAGAACGCCCAGCCGCTCCGGGACGCCCTCGCGGTCGCCCCCCTGGAGCTGGTCCTCGTCGAGACCGACGCCCCCTTCCTCACCCCGGCGCCCTTCCGGGGCCGCCCCAACGCCCCGTACCTGATCCCGGTCACCGTCCGGGCCATGGCGGAGGTGCGCGGGATCGGGGAGAACGAGCTCGCCGGGGCGATCGCGGTGAACACGGCCCGCGCGTTCGACTACTGAGCCGGGGCGCGGGGCCGGATCCCCCGCCGACCATCACCGATCCATAACGGTTACGGGAAGTAGTCGGGTCGCTCTGGAGCGTGACCGGGGTCGGGGCTAGGGTCCCGGCCTCGTGAGCACTTCCCAGGGCAGTCACCGGGCCGGGCGCCGGAGCGCCGGCACGGCCCCCGACGTCCTCCCCGCCCCTCCCGGCCCCTCCGTACCCCCCGGCCTCCCCCTCCACGAGCAGCCCACGCAGGCGGCGCCGCTGGTCGTGCCCGGGGCCGCGCCCGGCACCGGGGCCGCCCCCGGCACCGTCCCCGGGCAGGGCACCCGGGCCGGCGCCCGCCGGGCCGCCCGCCGCCGCAGGGCCTCCGGGGGATCCACGGGGCGGGCCGCGGGCTCCGTGGACTCCGTTGGCTCCATGGGGGCAGTGGGCTCCATGAGGTCCGTGGGAGAAGGCCTGCGGCGGCTCGTCCCGCAGGCCCTCGTCGTCGCCTTCCTCGCGGGCGGCACCACCGCCTTCGTCGCCGACGACAAGACCGTCCGGCTCTCCGTCGACGGCGTCCCGCGCACCCTGCACACCTTCGCCGACGACGTCGGGGAGCTCCTCGCCGACGAGGGCCTGGCCGTCGACGGGCACGACATCGTCGCCCCCGCCCCCGGCCACGCCCTCACCGACGGCGACGAGGTCGTCGTCCGCTACGGGCGCCCGGTCTCCCTCACCCTCGACGGCCGGCGCCACCGGGTGTGGACGACCGCGCGGAACGTCGAGGAGGCGCTGCGCCGGCTCGGGGTCCGCGCGGAGGGCGCGTACCTCTCGGTCTCCCGCTCGGCCGCCATCTCCCGGCACGGCCTCGCCCTCGACGTGCGCACCGAGCGGGCCGTCACCTTCCTCGCCGACGGGCGCGAGCGGACCGTCCGCACCAACGCCGCCACCGTCGGGGAGGCGCTCGCCGAGACCGGCATCACCCTCTCGGGACAGGACGCCCTCTCCGTCGACCCCGGCTCCTTCCCCCGCGACGGCCAGACGGTCGCCGTGCTGCGGATCACCGACAGCAGGCGGGTGCGCGAGGAGACCGTCCCGTACGCCGTCGAGCGGGTCCGCGACCCGGAGCTCTTCGCCGGGACCGAGGTCGTCGAACGGCAGGGCGTCCACGGCCTCCGCCGCGTCACGTACGCCCTGCGCACGGTCAACGGCGTCCAGGGGCGGCCCCGCAGGCTCGGCGAGGAGCTCGTCCGCGAGCCCGTCAGCCGCAAGGTGCGGGTCGGCACCCGCCGCCCGCCCGCCTCCGTCGCCGGCGCCGACGGCCTCGACTGGGCCGCGCTCGCCGCCTGCGAGTCCGGCGGCCGGCCGGACGCCGTCGACCCCTCGGGGACGTACGGCGGGCTCTACCAGTTCGACCCCGCCACCTGGCGCTCGCTCGGCGGCACCGGCACCCCCCAGGACGCGCCCGCCGCCGAGCAGACCTTCCGGGCGAAGAAGCTGTACGTGCAGCGGGGGGCGAGCCCGTGGCCCCACTGCGGGCGCAGGCTGGGCGGGTGAGCGGCGGGCGGGGAGGGGCGGCGGGGGCGGCGGACCGCGCGGGCGGGCGGCGGGCCGTACGACGGGCAAGGCCTAGTCTGTACTGGTGAGCGACACCACCGGTTCCGAAACCTCCGACGCCCTCCTCGGCCCCGCCGACATCCGTGAGCTGGCCGCCGTCCTCGGCGTGCGCCCCACGAAGCAGAAGGGCCAGAACTTCGTCATCGACGCCAACACCGTCCGGCGGATCGTCCGCACGGCCGGGGTGCGCCCCGACGACGTGGTCGTGGAGGTGGGGCCCGGCCTCGGCTCCCTCACCCTGGCGCTCCTGGAGGCCGCGGACCGGGTGACCGCCGTCGAGATCGACGACGTGCTCGCCGCCGCGCTGCCCGCCACGATCGAGGCCCGGATGCCCGCGCGGGCCGACCGCTTCGCGCTGGTGCACTCCGACGCCATGCTGGTCGAGGAGCTGCCGGGCCCGGCGCCGACCGCGCTCGTCGCCAACCTGCCGTACAACGTGGCCGTGCCCGTCCTGCTGCACATGCTGGAGCGCTTCCCGAGCATCGAGCGGACCCTCGTCATGGTCCAGGCCGAGGTCGCGGACCGGCTCGCCGCCCGGCCGGGGAACAAGGTGTACGGCGTGCCGTCGGTGAAGGCCAACTGGTACGCCGAGGTGAAGCGGGCCGGCGCGATCGGCCGCAACGTCTTCTGGCCCGCGCCGAACGTCGACTCCGGCCTGGTCTCCCTGGTCCGCCGCACCGAGCCGCTGGCCACCACCGCCACCCGGCAGGAGGTCTTCGCGGTCGTCGACGCGGCCTTCGCGCAGCGCCGCAAGACCCTCCGCGCGGCCCTCGCGACCTGGGCCGGCTCCCCGGCGGCGGCGGAAGAGGCCCTGGTGAAGGCCGGGATCTCGCCGCAGGCGCGCGGCGAGGCCCTGACGGTGGAGGAGTTCGCGCGGATCGCGGAGGCGAAGGCATGAGCGGCGGTACGGAGCCGGCGAACGGCGGTACGGGGTCGGCGCGCGGCGGCACCGAGACGGCGAACGGCGGTGCGGAGTCGGTACGCGGCGGTACCGAGACGGCGAACGGCGGTGCGGAGTCGGTACGCGGCGGCACCGAGACGGCGAACGGCGGTGCGGAGTCGGTACGCGGCGGCACCGAGACGGCGAACGGCGGTGCGGAGTCGGTACGCGGCGGCACCGAGCCGGTGCGCGGCGGTGCGCGCGGCAGCGGGGCGCGGTCCGTCACCGTCCGCGTCCCCGCCAAGGTCAACGTCCAGCTCGCGGTCGGCGCGGCCCGCCCCGACGGCTTCCACGACCTGGCCAACGTCTTCCTCGCCGTCTCCCTGTACGACGAGGTGACCGCGACCCCCGCCGAGGCCCTGACGGTCACCTGCGAGGGCCCGGACGCCGACAAGGTGCCGCTGGACCGCACCAACCTCGCCGCGCGCGCCGCCGAGCTGCTCGCCGCCCGGCACGGCCTCTCCCCGGACGTGCACCTGCACATCGCCAAGGACATCCCGGTCGCCGGCGGCATGGCCGGCGGCAGCGCGGACGGCGCGGGCGCGCTGCTCGCGTGCGACGCGCTCTGGGGACTGGACACGCCCCGCGCCGAACTCCTCGACATCTGCGCCGAGCTGGGCTCCGACGTGCCCTTCAGCCTCGTCGGCGGGGCGGCGCTCGGCACCGGGCGGGGCGAGAAACTGACGGAGCTGCCGGTGGGCGGCGCGTTCCACTGGGTGTTCGCCGTCGCGGACGGCGGGCTCTCGACCCCGGTCGTCTTCGGCGAGTTCGACCGCCTCACCGAGGGCACCGACGTCCCCGAACCGGCCGCCTCGCCCGCCCTCCTGGAGGCCCTGCGCACCGGCGACACCGCCGCCCTCGCGGGCACCCTCGCCAACGACCTCCAGGCCCCCGCGCTCTCCCTGCGCCCCTCGCTCGCCGCGACCCTGGCGGCCGGCACGGACGCGGGCGCGCTCGCCGCGCTGGTCTCGGGCTCGGGCCCGACGACCGCGTTCCTGGTGAAGGACGAGGAGTCGGCGAAGGCGGTCGCCGCGGCCCTGACCGCCTCGGGCACCTGCCGCACGGCCCGCACGGCGACGTCCCCGGCGGCCGGGGCGACGATTCTGCCCGGCTGACACCTTCCCTTCACCCGCGCATGCCACCCTGGCCCCACCGGGCCGGGGCGGCGGACGAGGGGGGCACATGGGGAAACGGCGAGCGCCGTGGTGGGCACGGCTGACGGCGCACGCCCTCGTGACGGCGCTGGGCGGCTGGGCGGCGTTCCTGTGGCTCTTCCACGGCGAGCCGAGCCCCGTGCCCCTGCCCGACTGGTTCCCGGCGCCGGTGGTCCCCCTCGGGCTGACCTTCCTCACGGTCGACTCCGCCCGGAGCCTCGTCCTGGCCTGGCGGGACCGGCGGCCGGAACCCCCGTACTCAGCCCGCGCCTGAGTACCCGCGCCCTGTCGCCCCACGGGGCCCCCGCGGGACCGTACCCCCATGGGAAGCCGCAACCGCCTCCGCGCGCGTGACCTCGCCGCCGCCACGCCCTCCACCCGGGACCGGTACGTCGACCTGCTCCGGGTCGCCTCGCTCGCCGTCGTCGTGCTCGGACACTGGCTGATGGCCGCGGTCGGCCCGGACGGACAGGTGGGGAACCTGCTCGCGGTCGTGCCGGAACTCCAGGCGGCGACCTGGGTGTTCCAGGTCATGCCGGTGTTCTTCTTCGTCGGGGGCTTCTCGCACGCCCTCGCCCACCGCTCCCGCCCCCGGTACGCGGAGTTCCTGCGGGCCCGGCTCCAGCGGCTGCTGCGGCCCACCACGGCGTTCGTCGCGGTGTGGGGCGCGGCCGCGCTCGTGCTCCAGCTCCTCGGCGCCGACGGGGGCCTCGCCGGGGTCGCGCTGCGGCTCGTCACCCAGCCGCTCTGGTTCATCGGGATCTACCTGGCGATGGTCGCCTTCACCCCGCCGCTCCTGAAGCTGCACGAGCGGTGGGGCTGGGGCGCGTTCGCCGCGCTCGCGGGCGGCGCGGTCGCCGTCGACGCGCTGCGGTTCGCGGCGCACGTGCCGTTCGTCGGGTTCCTGAACTTCGCGTTCGTGTGGCTGGCGGTCCACCAGCTCGGCTTCCTGCGCGCCGACGGCATGATCCGCCGCCCCGCGCCGCTCGCCGGCGCGGGCCTCGCCGGCGCGACCGCGCTCGTCGCCCTCGGGCCGTACCCCCTCTCCATGGTGGGGATGCCCGGCGAGGAGGTCTCCAACATGGCCCCGCCGACGCTCGCCCTGCTCTGCCACGGCCTGTGGCTGGTCGGCGCGGTCGAGCTGCTCAAGGGGCCCGGGGCCCGGCTCGTCGCCCGCGCCGGGGTCTGGCGGGCGGTGGTCGCCGCCAACGGGATCGCGATGACCGCGTTCCTCTGGCACCTGACGGCCATGCTCGGGGTGTACGGGGCGCTGCTCGGCTCCGGCGTGCGGCTCCCCGGCCCCGCCTCCGGCGCCTGGTGGGCGCAGGTGCCGCTCCGGCTCGCGGCGGCGGCCCTGCTCACCGCCCTCCTCGTCGCCGTCTTCCGCCGCTTCGAGGCCCCCGTGCCGCCCGCCCCGGCGACCGACGGCGGCGGCCCGCTCGCCGCGCTCGGCATCACCCTCGCCCTGTTCGGCGTCCTCGGCCTCTCCCTGACCGGCTTCGCCGGGCTCCTGGACGGCCACGCGGCGACCCTGATCGTCCTCCCCGTCACGGCTCCGGCCGCCGTGGCGCTGATCCTGGCGGGACGGCTGGCGGTGGAGCGGGCGGGCCGGGCCGGCTGAGCGCCAGCGGGGTCTGTCGGTCCCACGGTCTACCCTGGACGTCGATCGATCACCCCGTCAGGAGTCAACGTGGCCGTCAACCTGGTCAATGTCGAGAACGTCAGCAAGGTGTACGGCACCCGTGCCCTGCTCGACGGCGTCTCGCTCGGCGTCTCCGAAGGGGACCGGATCGGGGTCGTGGGCCGCAACGGCGACGGCAAGACCACCCTGATCCGGATGCTCGCCAGGCTGGAGGAGGCCGACACCGGCCGCGTCACCCACAGCGGCGGCCTGCGCCTGGGCGTCCTCACCCAGCACGACTCGCTCGATCCGGAGGCCACCATCCGGCACGAGGTCATCGGCGTCATGGCCGACCACGAGTGGGCCGGCAGCGCCAAGATCCGCGACGTGCTCACCGGCCTCTTCGGCGGGCTCGACCTGCCCGGCTTCGAGAACGGCCTGGACACCGTCATCGGCCCGCTCTCCGGCGGCGAGCGGCGCCGGATCGCGCTCGCCAGGCTCCTCATCGAGGACCAGGACCTCGTCGTCCTCGACGAGCCCACCAACCACCTCGACGTCGAGGGCATCTCCTGGCTCGCCCAGCACCTCCAGAACCGGCGCTCGGCGCTCGTCTGCGTCACCCACGACCGCTGGTTCCTCGACCAGGTCTGCACCCGCATGTGGGACGTGCAGCGCGGTGACGTGCACGAGTACGAGGGCGGCTACTCCGACTACGTCTTCGCCCGCGCCGAGCGCGAGCGGATCGCGGCCACGGAGGAGGTCAAGCGGCAGAACCTGATGCGCAAGGAGCTGGCCTGGCTGCGGCGCGGCGCCCCCGCCCGCACCTCCAAGCCCCGCTACCGCATCGAGGCGGCCAACGAGCTGATCGCCGACGTGCCGCCGCCGCGCGACACCAGCGAGCTGATGAAGTTCGCCAACGCGCGCCTGGGCAAGACGGTCTTCGACCTGGAGGACGTGACCGTCACCGCCGGGCCCAAGGAGCTGCTCAAGCACCTCACCTGGCAGCTCGGCCCCGGCGACCGCGTCGGCCTGGTCGGCGTCAACGGCGCGGGCAAGACCTCACTCCTGCGCGCCCTCACGGACGCGGCCCGCAGCGGCGGTGAGATCCAGCCGCCCGCAGGCCGGATCGTCGTCGGCAAGACGGTCCGGCTCGCCTACCTCTCCCAGGACGTCACCGAACTCCCCGGCACCCTGCGCGTCCTGGAGGCCGTGCAGCAGATCCGCGACCGGGTCGACCTCGGCAAGGGCCGCGAGATGACGGCCGGCCAGCTCTGCGAGCAGTTCGGCTTCTCCAAGGAGAAGCAGTGGACGCCGGTCGCGGACCTCTCCGGCGGCGAGCGCCGCCGCCTCCAGCTGCTGCGCCTGCTCATGGACGAGCCGAACGTCCTCTTCCTCGACGAGCCCACCAACGACCTCGACATCGAGACCCTGACCCAGCTGGAGGACCTGCTCGACGGCTGGCCGGGCTCCATGGTCGTCATCTCCCACGACCGGTTCTTCATCGAGCGGACCACGGACAAGACGTTCGCCCTGCTCGGCGACAAGACCCTGCGGATGCTGCCGCGCGGCATCGACGAGTACCTGGAGCGGCGCCGCAAGGCCGTCGAGGCGGCCGTCCCGGCGCCCGCCGCCGCCCCCGCGCAGCCGAAGCCGGGCGTCTCGGCGGCCGACGCGCGCGCCGCGAAGAAGGAGCTGCAGAAGGTCGAGCGGCAGCTCGACAAGGTCTCCCAGAAGGAGACGAAGCTGCACGCGCAGATCGCGGACAACGCCACCGACTTCGAGAAGGTCGCGAAGCTCGACGCGGAGCTGAGGGACCTCGTCGCGGAGCGCGAGGAGCTGGAGATGCGCTGGCTGGAACTGGCCGAGGACGCATAACGAGGGCATCACAGGCCGGTCCTCCCTTGGGAACAAGGGGCGGACCGGTCGCTTTTGCGCCATCGCGTGAGTGGTAGAAAGAAAACCCGTTCACGCCTAGGGGGAACCAGCCGATGACGCAGCCGCCCAGCAACCAGCCGCCGGGGGGCTTCGGAGCCCCCCAGGACCCGAACCGGCCCCAGAGCCAGTCCCCGGACCAGGGGCAGCCGCCCGTGCCGCCGGTCCCGCCGCAGACGCCGCCGCCCCCGCAGGGCCCGCCGCCGGCCGCGCCCGGCCCGTACGGACAGGCCCCGCAGCAGCCGGCGCCCGGGTACGGCCACCCGCAGCAGCCGGGGCAGCAGCCGGGCCAGCCCGGTCCGTACGGCCAGCCGGTGCCGCCGCCCTACGGCTACCCGCAGCAGCCCGGCCAGCAGCCCGGCCCGTACGGCCAGCAGCCCGGCCCGTACGGTCAGCAGCCCAACCCCTACGGCGGCTACCCCGGTCAGCCCGGTCACCCCGGCGCCCCGACCCCGCCCGGCGGCGGTCCCTCCAAGAACCGGACCGCCCTCGTCGCCGGCGTGGCCGCCGCGGCCGTCCTGGTCGCCGCCGTCACCACCTGGGCCGTCGTCGGCGGCGGTGACGACGAGAAGGACCCGGTGGCCCGGCCCACCGCCACCGCCTCCCCGACCTCCGGCGCCCCCAAGCCCTCGGAGTCGGTCGACCAGGGCGACGGCTCCGGCGACGGGCGCAACGGCGAGGAGGACCTCAACGCGGGCCGCCAGGACGGCGAGGCGAAGGTCGACTGGCTCGCGAAGAACACCGTCGACCTGCCCCGCAACGGCGCCGACGTCAAGGGCCCCTGGGTCGTCGGCGACACCGTCGTCAAGGCCATGTACAAGAGCGTCGAGGGCTACGACCTCACCACCGGCGCCGTGAAGTGGACCGTCCCCCTCCCGTTCGAGCTGTGCGCGGCCCCGACCGAGCCCTCCGCGAACGGGGTCATGGTCTTCGGGTACGAGGACAGCGCCAAGGACGGCGCCAAGTGCACCGAGCTCCAGCAGATCGACCTGAAGACCGGCAAGGCCGGCTGGAAGAAGGCCGTCCCGAAGGCCACCGGCCTCTTCGCCTTCTCCGACAACACCCTGACCATCAGCGGCGGCACGGTCACCGCGGCCGGCTCCAGCAGCGCGTACGGCTTCTCGCTCGCCGACGGCCGGCAGCTCTTCACGGGCGCCACCAGCGGCTGCAAGCCCTTCGCCTACGCGGGCGGCAAGAAGCTGATCGCCGCCATGAGCTGCCCCTCGGGCGACGCCTCCAAGAAGGTCCAGGCGGTCGGCGAGGTCGACCCCACCACCGGCAAGCCGAAGTTCACCTTCCAGCTGGAGGCCAACTGGGAGGTCGACAAGGTCTACTCGGTCGACCCGCTGGTCGTCTCCGCCACCCAGCGCGAGCAGAAGAAGTGGGGCATCTTCGCCCTCCGCCCCGACGGCAAGCTGCGCTCCAACATCCAGGGCGGCACGGACAAGTTCGCCCCCTCGTGCGGCGGCAGCTTCGTCATCTTCGGCAAGAACCTCCAGGGCTGCACCGGCGTCGCCGCCGACGCGAACACCTTCTACATGGCGACCGACACCGGCTACGGCAAGGCCAACGAGGTCGTCGCCTTCGACCTGAACAACGGCAAGGCCAAGTGGCGTTCCAAGGCCCCCGGCGAGCAGACGATCGTGCCGCTGCGCATGGAGGGCTCCGAGGTCCTGGCGTACGTGAAGGGCTCGTACGCCAAGGGCGGTGCCGTCGCCACCGTCGCCCCGACCGGCGGCGCGCCGAAGATCCTGCTCCAGCACCCGGCCTCCACCGCCGAGATCGAGAACAACTTCTACAGCGCCGGCTACGCCTACGGCAACGGCACCTTCGTCGTGGCGAGCGGACGCGTCTCCGCCACGAACGACAAGGAAGAGAAGCTGGTCAAGACGATGATGGCCTTCAGCAAGTGAGGTACACGGACCGATGACGCAGCCACCCCCGCCGAACCAGCCGCCGGACCCCCAGGGCGGCTTCGGAGCCCCGACGCCTCCGCCGCAGGAGCCCGGCCACGGCTACCCGCAGGAGCCCGGCTACGGCTACCCGCAGCAGCCCGGCCCCGGCTACGGCTATCCGCAGCAGCCTCCGGCCGACCAGGGCTACGGCGGCTACCCGCAGCAGCCCCCGGCCGACCAGGGCTACGGCCACCCGCAGCAGCCCCCGACGGCTCCGCAGCAGCCCCCGTACGGCTACCCCGGGCAGCCCCAGCCGCCCCAGCCCGACCAGGGGTACGGCTACCCGACCCAGCCGCAGCAGCCGCAGGCCCCGTACGGCTACCCGACGCAGCCGCAGTACGGCGGCTACCAGCAGCCCGTCCCGCCGGCGTCCGGCGGCAGGAAGCTGTCGGCGCAGCTCCAGATCGTCATCGCGGCGGCCGTCGCGATCGCCCTCATCGTCGGCTTCGGCATCTGGTACGCCACCTCCGGCGACGGCTCCGAGGAGGCCAAGGGCGCGGGCGGCACCACGCAGGGCTCCACGGGCGGCGGCGACACCGGTGCCGAGGGCGGCGGGGGAGGCAAGGAGAAGGCGCCCGCCGACACGCAGGCGAAGGTGGCCTTCAAGATCGATATCCCGAAGGTCCCGGACGTCACCGGCGTCACCGGCTCCTGGATCACCGACAAGGCGTTCGTGAAGCCCGGCGTCGACTCGCTGGTCGCCTACGACCTGGACAAGGGCGGCGTCCTGTGGACGCTGCCGCTGACCGGCCAGATGTGCGGCGCCTCGCGGCACGTCAGCGCCGACAACAAGCTGCCGATCCTCTTCGAGGCCGCCAAGCGGGTCGCGCCGCGCTACTTCCAGCAGTGCACCGAGGTCGGCGTGGTCGACCTGAACACCGGCAAGCTGGTGTGGTCCGACGCGGTCTCCCTCGGCGACGAGAAGGCGCGGCTCAGCGAGGTCACGCTCAGCGGGTCGACCGTCGCGGCCGGCGGCGGCGACGGCGGCGCGGCCTTCGACCTCAACAGCGGCAACCCGCGCTGGAAGCCGAAGGAGGACGCCAACCGCTGCTACGACCTGGGCTACGGCGGCGGCCCGGCCCTCGTCGCGGTCCGCAAGTGCGGCTCGTACGACAATCCGACCGTCCTCGTCCAGAACCTCGACCCGGTGTCGGGCAAGCCGCTCTCGCAGTACAAGATGCCGACCGGCGTCAAGTACGCCTCGGTCGTCTCCAGCCTGCCGCTGGTCGTCGCGGCCGACGTCGGCGAGACCGCCGGCGACGGCAGCGGCATCTCGGACTTCTTCTCGATCGACGAGAAGACCGGGAAGCTGAAGGCGAAGATCACGGCGGACGCGGACCAGTACGCGGCCCGCTGCCGCACGACCCAGGTCGAGTCCTGCACCCAGGCGCTCGTCGGCAACGGCAAGCTGTACGTGCCGACCGAGGAGCACGAGGGCAGCACCGGCGAGTACGGCTCCGAGACCAACGAGATCGTCGCCTTCGACCTGGCCACCGGACGCATGGCGCCGGAGAAGGCCGACGCGGGCGACAAGTACACCTACGTCCCGATGCGGATGGACGGCGCCAACGTCATCGCCTACAAGGCGGCGCCGTACGACAAGGGCGGCCGGGTCGTCTCGGTCGACGGGGCCACGATGAAGGAGACGCTGCTCCTGGAGAACCCGGCGGACAAGTCGCCCCAGAACCTGGAGCGGACCTTCACCCTGACCGGCGCCGACCTCCGTTACGCGGACGGCCGGCTCTTCATCTCGGACAACCTGCTCAGCAAGCCCCGGGATTCGGACACCGGTCCCAAGGACTACCTGGCGGTCTCCTTCGCCGTCCCGCGCTGACGGCGGAACGGCACACGGCCGCGGGCCCCTCCGGACCACCGGAGGGGCCCGCGGCCGTTTCCGGCGGTCCCGTTCGCCCGCCCGGGCGGCCCGTGTCCGGGATTGGCGCGATACGGGGCGGGGGAGCGTGTAGCTTGCCGGGTTCAGGCCCGCCGGGACCTCCGGCGGGCGGAGGAGGGGGAATGACCGGGATGGGCGTACGCCTCGTGGTGGTCGACGACCACCGGCTGCACGCGGAGGCGCTCGCCTCGGCGCTGAAGCTGCGCGGGCACCGGGTGCTCGCGGCGGCCGCGCCGGTGGCGGGGGCGGCGGAGCTGGTGGTGGGCCGGGTGCCGGAGGTCTGCCTCCTGGGCACGGCGGCGCCGGACGGGCCGGGGGTCTTCGACCCGGTCGTGCGGATCAAGCGGGAGCGGCCGCAGGTGGCCGTGGTGGTGCTCGGCCCGGTGCCGTCGCCGCGCGGGATCGCGGCGGCGTTCGCGGCCGGGGCGTCGGGGTACGTCCGCCACGACGAGCGCATCGAGGGGGTCGAGCGGGCCCTGGTGAAGGCCAGGGCGGGCGAGTCGGCGGTGGCGCCGCAGCTCCTCCAGGGCGCCTTCGCGGAGCTGCTGCACCCGTCGGAGCAGCCGGACGACGAGGGGCAGCGGCTGCTGCGGCTGCTGACCCGGCGCGAGGTGGAGGTCCTGGTGCGGGTCGCGGAGGGCGAGGACACCCGGCTGATCGCGGTGGGGATGGGGATCGCGCCGAGCACGGCGCGGACGCACGTGCAGCGGGTCCTGATGAAGCTGGGGGTCGGCTCCCGTCTGGAGGCGGCGGCCCTGGCGGCCCGCACGGGCCTCCTGGACAGGGCCCTGCCGGGGCCGAGGGGCGCCTCCTAGGGCCCCGCCCGGCGTCTGTCCGGCATCCGTCCGGCGGAATCGCGCGGATCGCGCCCCGCGCCGGGGCGTGCTTCGCCATTGACGGCGATGTTTGAATGTGATTCTTTGTGCGTGGTTATGTTTGATCGCGCTTGGTCCTGCCCGGAGGGCATCCCGTGAAGAAGACCGTCACCACGCTCGCCGACGGGCGCGAGCTCGTCTACTACGACGCGCGCGAGGACACCGTCCGCACCGCCGCCGACCCCCGCCCCCTCACCCGCGTCGTCTCCCGCTCCGAGATCCGGTACGACGAGCTGACCGGCGACCCGGTCGCCGTCGCCTCCCACCGGCAGGACCGCACCTACCTCCCGCCGGCCGATGCCTGCCCGCTCTGCCCCTCCCGGGACGGCCGCGAGAGCGAGATCCCCGAAAAGAGCTACGAGGTGGCGGTCTTCGAGAACCGCTTCCCCTCCCTCTCCGGCGGCGTCGGCCGCTGCGAGGTCGTCTGCTTCACCGACGACCACACGGACTCCTTCGCCGACCTCACCGAGGAGCGGGCCGCCCTCGTCCTCGACGCCTGGACCGACCGCACCGCCGCACTCTCCGCCCTCCCCGGCGTCGAGCAGGTCTACTGCTTCGAGAACCGGGGCGCCGAGATCGGCGTCACCCTGCCGCACGCCCACGGCCAGATCTACGCCTTCCCCTACGTGACGCCCCGGACGGCCGCCATGCTCCGCCGGATCGACGAGCACCGGGAGGCCACCGGGCGGAACCTCTTCGACGACGTCGTCGCCCGGGAACGGACCGACGGCGAGCGGGTGGTCCTGGAGACCGACCACTGGATCGCCTTCGTGCCGTACGCCGCCCACTGGCCGTACGAGGTGCACCTCCACCCGAAGCGGCGGGTGCCCGACCTGCTCGCCCTCGACGGCGACGCCCGCACAGAGTGCCCACAGGTCCTTCTGGAACTCTTGAGGCGCTTCGACCGGATCTTCGGCCCGGACGCGCCGCCGACCCCCTACATCGCCGCCTGGCACCAGGCGCCGTTCACGGACGGGCGGCGCGAGGACTTCGGGCTCCACCTGGAGCTCTTCACCGTCCGGCGGGCCCCGGACAAGCTCAAGTTCCTCGCGGGCACCGAGTCCGGCATGGGGGCCTTCATGAACGACGTGCGGCCGGAGGACGCGGCCCGACGACTGCGAGAGGTGGCGAGCGCATGACGCGCAGGTATCTGGTGACGGGCGGAGCGGGGTACGTGGGCGGCGTGGTCGCCGCCCACCTCCTGGAACGGGGCCACCGGGTCACCGTCCTCGACGACCTCTCCACCGGCTTCGCCGAAGGCGTCCCGGAGGGCGCCGAGTTCGTCGAGGGACGCGTCCAGGACGCCGCGCGGTGGCTCGACGGCTCCTACGACGCCGTCCTGCACTTCGCCGCCTCCTCCCAGGTCGGCGAGTCCGTCGCCGAGCCCGAGAAGTACTGGGAGAACAACGTCGGCGGCACCATGGCCCTGCTCGCCGCCATGCGCGCGGCCGGGGTCCGCCGCCTCGTCTTCTCCTCCACCGCCGCCACCTACGGCGAGCCGGAGACCGTGCCGATCCCCGAGACCGCGCCCACCGCCCCCACCAGCCCCTACGGGGCGACCAAGCTCGCCGTGGACCACATGATCGGCGGCGAGTGCGCCGCCCACGGCCTGGCCGCCGTCTCGCTGCGGTACTTCAACGTGGCCGGGGCGTACGGCCCGTACGGCGAGCGCCACGAGCCCGAGTCGCACCTGATCCCGCTCGTCCTCCAGGTCGCCCTGGGCCGGCGCGAGGCGATCTCCGTGTACGGCGAGGACTACCCGACCCCGGACGGCACCTGCGTCCGCGACTACATCCACGTCGCCGACCTCGCCGAGGCCCACCTGCTCGCCCTCGACGCGATGACGGCGGGCGAGCACCTGATCTGCAACCTGGGCAACGGCAACGGCTTCTCCGTCCGCGAGGTCGTCGAGACCGTCCGGAAGGTCACCGGCCACCCGGTCCCCGAGGTCGTCGCCCCGCGCCGCCCCGGCGACCCCGCCGTCCTCGTCGCCTCCGCCGACACCGCGCGCGAACGGCTCGGCTGGACCCCCTCCCGCCCCGACCTGGCGGACGTCGTCACCGACGCCTGGGCCTTCGCCCGGAGCAGAGAAGGAGAGCGCCCGTGAGCGTCGCGGCCGGATTCGAGAGCCTCTACGGCGCCGCCCCCGACGGGGTCTGGGCGGCCCCCGGGCGGGTCAACCTCATCGGGGAGTACACCGACTTCAACGACGGCTTCGTGCTGCCGCTCGCCCTCCCGCACACCGCCGTCGCCGCCGTCTCCCGCCGCGACGACGGCGTCCTGCGGCTGCACTCGGCCGATGTCGACGGCGGAATCGTCCAGTTGGCCGTGGACTCCCTCGAACCGCTCTCCGGCGGCGGCTGGGCGGCCTACCCGGCCGGGGTCGTCTGGGCGCTGCGGGAGGCCGGGCACCCGGTGACGGGAGCCGACCTGCACCTCTCTTCGACCGTGCCGACCGGCGCCGGGCTCTCCTCCTCGGCCGCCCTGGAGGTCGTCACCGCGCTCGCCCTGAACGACCTGTTCGGGCTCGGCCTCTCCCGGCCCGAACTGGCCCGGCTCGCCCAGCGCGCCGAGAACGCCTTCGTCGGCGTGCCCTGCGGGGTCATGGACCAGATGGCCTCCGCCTGCGCGGAGGAGGGCCACGCCCTCCACCTGGACACCCGCGACCTGTCGTACCGCCGGGTCCCCTTCGACCTGGCCGCCGAGGGGCTGACGCTGCTGGTCGTCGACACCCGCGTGAAGCACGCGCTCGGGGACGGCGCGTACGCCGAGCGGCGCGCCGGGTGCGAGGCGGGCGCGCGGGCGCTCGGCGTGCGCACCCTGCGCGAGGTCGACGCCGTACACCTGCCGGAAGCGCTCGCACGGTTGGACGACGAGACGGTCCGGCGGTACGTGCGGCACGTCGTCTCGGACAACGCGCGCGTGGAGCGGACGATCGCGCTGCTGGACGCCGGCGACCCCCGGGCGGTCGGCCCGGTCCTCACCGAGGGCCACGCCTCCCTCCGGGACGACCTGCGGGTCTCCTGCCCCGAACTGGACCTGGTGGTCGGGGCGGCGAACGCGGCCGGGGCGCTCGGCGCCCGGATGACCGGCGGCGGCTTCGGCGGCTCGGCCGTCGTCCTGGTGGAGACCGACCGGGCGGAGAAGGTCGCCGCCGCCGTCGGGGAGGCCTTCGCCCTGGCCGGGCACGCGGCCCCGGGCGTCTTCCCGGCCGTCCCCTCGGCGGGCGCCCGCCGCCTCTGAGGAGACCTGCCGCCGAGAGCGTCCGCCGCCTTCGGGGAGCCTTTTCCGGCCCCGGCCCACGGCGGTTCCGGCCGCCGCCCCCGACAGTTCCGCGATTCGGCCCCCGCCGTGACGCCCCGCCCCTACCCTGAGGGGCGGTGCCGGCGGGGGCCGGCGCCGTTCGGGGGGCGAGAACCGCCGGGTACGGCGCCGTGGGCGGGGGTATCTGTCCCCGCACGGCGGCGGCCGTGTCCCACGACGGACCCGCCCCCGGCGCCGTGCCCGCGCCGGTCCGTTCCTCGACGCATGGGGGTGTCCGTGGCACGTATCCGGGTCCTGGTGGTGGACGACCACCGGATCTTCGCCGAGTCGCTGGCCGCCGCCCTCGCGGCGGAGCCGGACGTCGACGTCGCCGCGGCGGGCAGCGGCCCGGCCGCCCTGCGCTGTCTGGAGCGGGGCGCGGCGGAGGGGCGCAGGTTCGACGTGCTGCTCGTCGACGCCGAGCTGGGCGCGGGCCCGCCCGGGACGGCCGCGGCCCGCGCGGTGCCCGACGACGGCGAGGGCGCGGTGGACGGGATCTCCCTGGTGGCCGGGGTGCGCCGGATCCAGCCGGCCCTCCGGACCGTCGTCCTCGCGGAGCGGGACGACCCGCACCGGGCCGCGCTCGCCCTCCAGGCCGGGGCGTCGGGCTGGGTCGCGAAGGACTGCTCGCTCCAGCGGCTGCTCGCGGTGGTCCGGGGGGTCCTCAGGGACGAGACGCACTTGCCGCCGGCCCTGCTCACGGGCGTCCTGCGGGAGCTGACGGCGGCCCGCAAGCACCGCACGGACAGCGAGCGGCTCGTGGAGTCGCTGACCCCGCGCGAGCGGGAGGTGCTGCGCTGCATGGTCGCGGGCCTGGGCCGCAAGGCGGTCGCCGAGCGCCTCTTCCTGTCCCCGCACACCGTCCGCACCCACATGCAGAACGTGCTGGGGAAGCTGGGCGTGCACTCGACCCTGGCGGCGGTGGCCCTGGCCCGTCGCGCGGGCGTGGGGCCCGCGGAGCCGCTGCCGGCGGCCGCGGCCGTCCTAGCCGGGGACGTTGTCGAACGGGGCGGTCAGCCGGCGTAGCAGGGCGGCCAGTTCGGCGCGCTGGGCGCCGGAGAGCCGGGCCAGGATGGCGCGCTCCTGGGCGAGGAGTCCGGCGAGCGCCTCGTCGGCGCGGTCGCGGCCCTCGGGGGTGAGCCGGACGAGGACCCCGCGGCGGTCGCTGGGGTCGGGGAGCCGCTCGACGAGGCCCTTCTTGGCGAGCCGGTCGATGCGGTTGGTCATGGTCCCGGAGGTGACCAGGGTCTGGGTGAGGAGCTGGCCGGGGGAGAGCTGGTAGGGCGCTCCGGCGCGGCGCAGCGAGGTGAGGACGTCGAACTCCCAGGGCTCCAGCTGGTGCTCGGAGAAGGCGAGCCGACGGGCGCGGTCGAGGTGCCGGGCGAGCCGCGAGACGCGGCTGAGCACCTCGAGCGGTTCCACGTCGAGGTCGGGGCGCTCGCGGCGCCATGCTGCGACCAGTCGGTCGACCTCGTCCTCCATGACGATCAGTGTAGAGGGTCTGTTGACATAAAGTCTCTTCAGCTGAAGTTTCTTTATGTAAAGATTCTTGACATCAAGATATAGTTCGTCGAACTATGGGGAAGGGACCCGGCCGGAACACCGTTCCGCTTCGGTCATTCGTTCCAGCAAGGGGGCTTCGAACATGCATTCCGTGGAATCCGCCGCGCCCACGTGGGATCCGCAGCAGTACCTCCGCCACTCCGGGCACCGCGCCCGGCCCTTCCTCGACCTGCTCGCCCGAATACCGCACCTGCCGGCCGCGGACCGGCCCGCCCGCATCGCCGACCTCGGCTGCGGCCCCGGCAACGTGACGGCCCTCCTCGCCGACCGGTGGGCCGACGCGCACATCACCGGGTTCGACCTCTCGCCCGAGATGCTGGAACGGGCCGACAAGGACTGGGCGGGGGCCACCGGAGGAGGCGGCTGGATCGACTTCCGGCACGCCGACGCCGCCCACTGGACCCCGGACGAGCCCTACGACCTGATCGTCTCCAACGCCGCCCTCCAGTGGGTCCCCGGCCACCCCGAGTCCTTCGCCTCCTGGATCGACGGGCTGCGCCCCGGCGGCAGCTTCGCCTTCCAGGTCCCCGGCAACTTCGTCTCGCCCAGCCACGCCCTGCTCGGCGAGCTCACCGACTCCCCCGAGTGGCGCGACCGCCTCGGCGACCAGGGACGCCGCTTCGTCCACGTCCTCGACACCGCCGACTACCTCGACCGCCTCGTCGGCCTCGGCTGCGAGACGGACGTCTGGGAGACCACGTACCACCAGCTCCTCCAGGGCGAGGACCCCGTCCTCGACTGGGTGAAGGGCACCGCGCTGCGGCCCGTCCTCACCGCCCTGGGCGACGACCGCGAGGCGGTCGACGCCTTCCTCGGCCAGTACCGCGCCCTCCTGCGCGAGGCCTACCCGCCCGGCCCGCACGGCACGGTCTTCCCGTTCCGGCGCATCTTCGCCGTCGCCCGCAAACCGGCCTGAACGCGCGGACCGGCCCGAGCCCTCGAACCGGCCCGAACGCGCGGACGCCCCGCACCGGATGACCGGTGCGGGGCGTCCGCGGGCTTCGGCCCGTCAGGAGATCGAGTTGTAGATCTGGAAGCCGGGGCCGAACCTGGCCCGCGCCGAGAACTTGCCCGGCGCGGTGTTCAGGTAGGTGAACAGGTCGCCGTTGTGGGCGACGCCGATGAGGTCGGCCTTGCCGTCGGCGTTGAGGTCGCCGGGGGCGACCAGCTTGGCGTAGGTCTGCCAGCCGGGACCGATCTTGACGCGGCCCTTGAACGGAGCGGTCGCGGTGCCGGTGCCCGGGTAGAGGTAGAGGTCGCCGCCCGGGGTGGTGGCCAGGATGTCCGTACGGCCGTCGCCGGTGTGGTCGCCCGCACCGATGATCTTGTCGTACGCGCCCCAGCCGGGGCCGATCTTGATCCGGCCGCCGAAGGCGGTGCCCGCGCCGTTGCCCGCGTACACGTAGAGGACGCCGGACTTGTCCCGGGCCAGCAGGTCGCCCTTGCCGTCGCCGGTCAGGTCGCCGGGGCCCACGATCCGGTCGTAGGTGTCCCAGCCGGGGCCGATGTACTCGCCCTCGATGTAGAGGTCGCCGTAGGTGAGGATGCCGAGGTCCGAGAGGCCGTCCCCGTCCAGCGAGGAGAAGTGCTGGGGGACGAAGGTCTCGTCGTAGGTGCCGTTGTCGGAGGCCAGCACGCGCGGGTTCGGCTTGCCGACGGTGTCGTTGCTGTACCAGTACAGGGCTCCGGCGGGCGTGGTCGCGAAGAAGCCCTCCTTGCCGGTGTACGCGTTGCCGCCGCCGTTGGCGAAGTGGACGATGCCCTTCATGCTGCCCGTGTCGCCGGACTTCTGGCGCCCGGCCAGGGTGCCGTTGCCCTTGCCCGCGTAGACGTACAGCGTGCCCGCGTTGTCCCGGGCCAGCAGGAAGCCGTCGCCGCCGGGCAGGAGCTGGGTGTAGGCGCCCCAGCCGCCGCCGATGGCCTTGCGGGCGCCGAACGGCGCGGACGGCTTGCCGGTGCCGGCGTAGAACCACAGCGTGCCGGCGTTGTCGCGGGCGTACAGGTCGGCCCTGCCGTCGCCGTTGGCGTCGCTGAAGCCCACGAGCTGGTCGTAGGAGCCCCAGCCGGGGCCGATCGCCGTCCGGGCCCCGAGCGGCTTCGACAGGTTGCCGGTGCCCAGGTACAGGTACAGGTACCCGTCCTTGGTGCGGGCGATCACGTCGGCGCGGCCGTCGCCGTTCACGTCACCGGGCGAGGTGACCTTGTTGTAGACCTGCCAGCCGCCGCCCACCGACGACGAGGTCGGGGTGCCGTACGGGTTGGCGTCGCGGTACAGCCTCAGCGCGCCGTTCTCGGAGAGGACGAGCACCTCGGGCTCGCCCGCACCGCCCTGGTTGCCGATCGGGATGATCTCCTTCGCGACGTCGCCGGTGCGGAGGAGGTCGAACGGGCCGCCCTGGCCGCTGGACGTGGAGGAGTAGAGCTCGCCGTCCAGGGCGCGGAAGACGATGTCCTCGAAGCCGTCGCGGTCCAGGTCGGACAGCAGCGGCGCGGCCTTGGCCGTGGCGGTGGCGGCGCCCGCGCGGACGTCCCGCTGCGGGAGCGTCACCTGCGGAGGCGTGAAGGAAGGCGCCTTCTGCTGGACGGCCTCCTTCGTGACCGACGGAGGCGGCGTCGGGTCGGCGGACGCGGGGCCCGCCAGGAGCATGCCCGCGGAGAGGGCGAGAGCGGTGCAGGCGGCGACGCGGCCGGCACGCTTGGAGTGCGCGAAGAACAAGAGATTCCCCCCAGGAATCAGAGGTGCGGCGAACTCGAACGAGAAAAGAGGTCGGACGAGAGGGTTCGCACGGCATCGAACGGCGTCGGCGCGGGCCCTGCGGGCACGCCGAGACGGCTTCGTTCGAGGATGGGAACACCCCCCCGGATGTTGAACACGATCCTACCCCGGGCCTCACGATCTGCCAGGGGTTTTGTTCGGGGGATCCGGAGCTTCCCGGATCCCCCGGACGGGCCGTGCGGGACGCCCGTCGGCCTGCGGGCCGTCAGGGCGCGAAGTCGTCGGGACGCGGGCCGTCAGGACACGGAGTCGTAGATCTGGAACCCGGAGCCGAACACGACGCGTGAGGAGAACACGCCCGGCGCGGTGTTGAGGTAGCGGTAGAGGTCGCCGTTGGGGGCGACGCCGATGAGGTCGGCCTTGCCGTCCGCGTCGAGGTCGCCGGGGGCCACCAGCTTGGCGTAGGTCTGCCAGCCGGGACCGATCTTCACCCGGTCCTTGAACGGAGCGGCCGTGTTCCCGGTGCCGGCGTACAGGTAGAGGTCGCCGCCCGGCGTGCGGGCCAGGATGTCCGCGCGGCCGTCGCCGGTGTGGTCGCCCGCACCGACGATCCTGTCGTACGCGCCCCAGCCGGGGCCGATCTTGATCCGGCCGCCGAAGGCGGTGCCCGCGCCGTTGCCCGCGTACAGGTGGAGGACGCCGGACTTGTCCCGGGCCAGCAGGTCGCCCTTCCCGTCGCCGGTCAGGTCGCCCGGGCCCACGAGCACGTCGTAGGCGTCCCAGCCGGGACCGATGTACGCGCCGTCGACGTAGAGGCCGCCCCGGTCGACCCACGCGACGTCCGACGAGGCGTCCGGGTCCAGCGAGGACAGGTGCGCGAGGCCGACCCCAGCCCAGTCGCCCACTTCGCCGATCTGCCCGCGGTCGGCGAGCAGGCCGTCCGTCCTGCTGCCGTACCAGAACAGCGTGCCGGCCCTGTCCCGCGCCAGGACGCCCTCCTTCTCGCCGGTGACCGGGATGTTGCCCGCGCCGCCGAACTGCGGAACGCCCGCCCAGTAACCCGTGCTGCCGGACTGCCGGCGGGTCGCGAAGACGCCCTTGCCCACGCCGACGTAGTACCAGAGGGTGCCGTTCTTGTCGCGGGCGACCAGCTCCCCGTTGCCGTCCGCGTTGTCGTCGCCGACGGCGAGGATCTGGTTGTAGGCGTTCCAGCCGCCGCCGACGGCCTTGCGGGCGCCGAACGGCCCCGACTTGTCGCCCTTGCCGGGGTAGAACCACAGGATGCCCGCGGGGTCGCGGGCCAGCAGGTCGGCCCAGCCGTCGCCGTTGTTGTCGCCGATGCCGAGGAGCTGGTCGTACATGTTCCAGCCGGGACCGACCTTCACGCGCGCGGAGAACGGCTGCTTGCGGTCGCCGGTGGCGTAGTACAGGTACAGGTTCCCGGCGTGGTCGCGGGCCAGCAGGTCGGCGCGGCCGTCGTCGTTCACGTCGCCGGGCGCGAGGACCTTGTTGTAGGTCTGCCAGCCGGTGCCCCGCCAGGCGTACGAGGCGGTGGTGGGCGTGGCGTTCTCGTACAGGGAGAGCACGCCGCTCGACGAGAGCGTCAGGACCTCGGGGCCGGCGTTGCCGTCCTGGTCCCCGATCGGGATGACGTCCTCGACGGGCTCCGTGGCCTCCCCGAGGAAGAGCCCGCCCCCGTCCGTGGTCGTGGCGGTGTAGAGGCTGCCGTTCCAGGCACGGTAGACCAGGTCGCCGTACCCGTCGCGGTCGAAGTCCGACAGCAGCGGAGAGGGACGGGCCCCGGACGCCCCCGCGGCGCCCGGGCGGGCCGCGCCGGCGGCCTCCGGGATCCGCAGGGTCGGCGGGGCGAAGCCGGGCGCCGGCTTCTCGACGGCCGGGCGGGGCGAGGGCCTGTCGGCCGACGCCGGGGTCGCGAGCAGCATGCCCGCGGAGAGGACGAGAGCGGTGCAGGCCGCGAGGCGCGCACGCGTGGAACGCACAGGACGCAAGAGATCCCCCCCAGGGATCAGATGACCACGGACCGGGTGCGGGGCTCTGCGACACCCGCGCGCGTGGAGGACGCGCGCCGGGGGCGAACACCCTCCCGGTTTCGGCTGGAGCATATCCCGCCCCTACGACAGGGCATCAACGCGTACGCCCGGCGACCGGAGACGCCCTCCGGCCGCCGGGCCCGACCCTCCCCGCCCGGCCGGTCCGCCCCACCGGTCCGCCCCACCGGTCCGTCCGGCCGGTCCGTCCCACCGGTCCGCCCGGTCGGGCCCTCCGGGCCCCGCCGGTGCCACCGGCCCGTCAGCTCTTGCGGTGGCCTATCAGCCGCGGCTTCTGCTCCAGGCCGTCCAGGCCGTGCCACGCCAGGTTCACCAGGTGCGCCGCGACCTCCGCCTTCTTCGGGCGGCGCACGTCCAGCCACCACTGGCCCGTCAGGGCCACACTGCCCACCAGCGCCTGCGCGTACAGCGGCGCCAGCTTCGGATCGAACCCCCGCGCCTTGAACTCCAGGCCCAGAATGTCCTCCACCTGCGTGGCGATGTCGCTGATCAGCGACGCGAACGTGCCCGTCGACTGCGCCACCGGCGAATCCCGTACGAGGATCCGGAAGCCGTCCGTGTAGTTCTCGATGTAGTCGAGCAGCGCGAACGCCGCCTGCTCCAGGAGCTCCCGCGGATGCCCCGCCGTCAGCGCCCCCGTCACCCCGTCCAGGAGCTGGCGCATCTCCCGGTCCACCACGACCGCGTACAGCCCCTCCTTGCCCCCGAAGTGCTCGTACACCACCGGCTTGGAGACCCCGGCCTTCGCCGCGATCTCCTCCACCGACGTGCCCTCGAAGCCCTTCGCGGCGAACAGCGTGCGGCCGATGTCGAGCAGCTGCTCCCGGCGCTCCGCGCCCGTCATCCGCACCCGGCGCCCGCGCCGGGGCTTCTGCTCTCCGCCGCTGCCGCCACTGCCGCCCGTCCTGCCCTCGATCGCCACGTCTTCCATCATGCCGCGTCTGCGGACACGCTCTGGCGGCGGGCTTCGATGCGGGACTTCGCCGGCCAGCGCACGTCGTACGCCCAGCCCGCCATCTCGAACCAGCGGATCAGCCGCGCGCTGGAGTCGATCTGCCCGCGCAGCACCCCGTGCCGCGCCGACGTCGGGTCCGCGTGGTGCAGGTTGTGCCACGACTCGCCGCAGGAAAGGACCGCCAGCCACCACACGTTGCCCGAGCGGTCGCGCGACTTGAACGGACGCTTGCCCACCGCGTGGCAGATCGAGTTGATCGACCACGTCACGTGGTGCAGCAGCGCCACCCGCACCAGCGAGCCCCAGAAGAACGCCGTGAACGCGCCCCACCACGACCACGTCACCAGACCGCCCACCAGCGGCGGGATCGCCAGCGACACGACCGTCCACAGCACGAACTGGCGCGAGATCGCCCGGAGCGCCGGATCCTTGATCAGATCGGGGGCGTACTTGTGCTGCGGCGTCCGCTCCTCGTCGAACATCCAGCCGATGTGCGCCCACCACAGGCCCTTCATCAGCGCCGGGACCGTCTCGCCGAACCGCCACGGCGAATGCGGGTCGCCCTCCGCGTCCGAGAACTTGTGGTGCTTGCGGTGGTCCGCCACCCAGCGCACCAGCGGGCCCTCCACCGCCAGCGACCCCATGATCGCGAGCGCGATCCGCAGCGGCCGCTTCGCCTTGAACGAGCCGTGCGTGAAGTACCGGTGGAAACCGATCGTGATCCCGTGGCAGCCGATGAAGTACATCGCCACCAGCAGACCGAGATCCAGCCAGCTCACCCCCCGACCCCACGCCAGCGGCACCGCCGCGAGGACCGCCAGGAACGGCACCACGATGAACAGCGTCAGGGCGATCTGCTCGACCGACCCCTTCCTGTCACCGCCCAGCGTGGCGAAGGGCAGGGCCCCGGCGCCGTCCGGATCGTCCGGCGCCTCGGACGCCGAGGTCATCTCGGGGCTCGTGGTCATGGGTCTCCCTGGGAGGTGAGGGCAGAAGGGGTGACGCGCGCGGAAACGCGCACGTGAACCGTCACGCGGCTACGGATCCGTAACCTACGGTGTCGTAAGTATGGCAGCGTCGTGGCGCGCGGCAAGAGGGCACCAGAGGGGCCCGGCCGCCACCGGAGGGACGGCCACCTATCCTTGGTGCGTCGGACAGCGCGGTCCGCAAGCCTCCAGAACACCTCCAGACGTGCTCAAACACTGCAAGGAGCCGCACCTGTGAGCAGTGCCGACCAGACCCCCACCGCCAGCACCGAGCTGCGCGCCGACATCCGCCGACTGGGCGACCTCCTGGGCGAGACCCTCGTCCGGCAGGAGGGCCACGAACTCCTCGACCTCGTCGAGCGCGTCCGCAGCCTCACCCGCGAGGACGGCGAGGCCGCCGCCGAGCTGCTCCGCGGCGTCGAACTCGAGACGGCCGCCAAGCTCGTGCGCGCCTTCTCCACCTACTTCCACCTCGCGAACGTCACCGAGCAGGTCCACCGCGGCCGTGAACTGCGCGAGAAGCGCGCCGCCGAGGGCGGCCTCCTCGCCCGCACCGTCGACATGCTCAAGGACGGCGACCCCGAGCACGTCCGCGAGACCGTCAAGAACCTCAACGTGCGGCCCGTCTTCACCGCGCACCCCACCGAGGCCGCCCGCCGCTCCGTCCTCAACAAGCTGCGCCGGATCGCCGCCCTCCTGGAGACCCCGGTCGGCCAGGCCGACCGGCGCCGCACCGACCTGCGCCTCGCCGAGAACATCGACCTCATCTGGCAGACCGACGAACTCCGGGTCGTCCGCCCCGAGCCCGCCGACGAGGCCCGCAACGCCATCTACTACCTCGACGAGCTGCACGCCGGCGCCGTCGGCGACGTCCTGGAGGACCTCGCCGCCGAGCTGGAGCGCGTCGGCGTCGAGCTGCCCGCCGACACCCGCCCCCTCACCTTCGGCACCTGGATCGGCGGCGACCGCGACGGCAACCCCAACGTCACCCCCCAGGTCACCCGCGACGTCCTGATCCTCCAGCACGAGCACGGCATCAGCGACGCCCTCGAACTGGTCGACTTCCTGCGCGGACTCCTCTCCAACTCCATCCGCTACACCGGAGCCACCCCGGAGCTCCTGGAGTCCCTCGGGCGCGACCTGGAACTCCTCCCCGAGATCAGCCCCCGCTACAAGCGCCTCAACGCCGAGGAGCCGTACCGCCTCAAGGCCACCTGCGTCCGGCAGAAGCTCGTCAACACCCGCGAGCGCCTCGCCACCGGCACCGCCCACCAGGAGGGCCGCGACTACCTCGGCACCGCCGAGCTGATCCACGACCTCACCCTCATCCAGACCTCGCTGCGCGAGCACCGCGGCGCCCTCTTCGCCGACGGGCGCATGGACCGGGTCATCCGCACCCTCTCCGCCTTCGGCCTCCAGCTCGCCACCATGGACGTCCGCGAGCACGCCGAGGCCCACCACCACGCCCTCGGCCAGCTCTTCGACCGCCTCGGCGAGGAGTCCTGGCGGTACGCGGACATGCCCCGCGACTACCGGCAGAAGCTCCTCGCCAAGGAGCTGCGCTCGCGCCGCCCGCTCGCCCCCACCCCGGCCCCCCTCGACGCCGCCGGACAGAAGACCCTCGGCGTCTTCCACACCGTCAAGGAGGCCTTCGAGCGCTTCGGCCCCGAGGTCATCGAGTCGTACATCATCTCGATGTGCCAGGGCGCCGACGACGTCTTCGCCGCCGCCGTCCTCGCCCGCGAGGCCGGCCTCGTCGACCTGCACGCCGGCTGGGCCAAGATCGGCATCGTGCCGCTCCTGGAGACCACCGACGAGCTCAAGGCCGCCGACGTCATCCTCAACGACATGCTGGCCGACCCCTCCTACCGGCGCCTCGTCTCGCTCCGCGGCGACGTCCAGGAGGTCATGCTCGGCTACTCCGACTCCTCCAAGTTCGGCGGCATCACCACCTCCCAGTGGGAGATCCACCGCGCCCAGCGGCGCCTGCGCGACGTCGCCCACCGCTACGGCGTCCGCCTGCGCCTCTTCCACGGCCGCGGCGGCACCGTCGGCCGCGGCGGCGGCCCCTCCCACGACGCGATCCTCGCCCAGCCCTGGGGCACCCTGGAGGGCGAGATCAAGGTGACCGAGCAGGGCGAGGTCATCTCCGACAAGTACCTCATCCCGTCCCTCGCCCGCGAGAACCTCGAACTGACCGTCGCCGCCACCCTGCAGGCCTCCGCCCTGCACACCGCGCCGCGCCAGTCCGACGAGGCCCTCGCCCGCTGGGACGCGGCCATGGACACCGTCTCCGACGCCGCCCACACCGCCTACCGCAAGCTCGTCGAGGACCCCGGCCTGCCGGCGTACTTCCTCGCCTCCACCCCCGTCGACCAGCTCGCCGACCTGCACCTGGGCTCACGGCCCTCCCGCCGCCCCGGCTCCGGCGTCTCGCTCGACGGACTCCGCGCCATCCCGTGGGTGTTCGGCTGGACCCAGTCCCGCCAGATCGTCCCCGGCTGGTTCGGCGTCGGCTCCGGCCTCAAGGCCCTGCGCGAGGGGGGCTCGCAGCAGGAGGGCGCCCCGGTCCTTAGCGAGATGTACGAGCACTGGCACTTCTTCCGCAACTTCCTCTCCAACGTGGAGATGACGCTCGCGAAGACGGATCTGCGCATCGCCCGCCACTACGTCGACACCCTGGTCCCCGACGACCTCAAGCACGTCTTCGACACCATCCGGGCCGAGCACGAGCTGACCGTCTCCGAGGTCCTCAAGATCACCGGCGGCGAGAAGCTCCTCGACTCCAACCCGGTCCTCCAGCAGACCTTCGCCATCCGCGACGCCTACCTGGACCCGATCTCCTACCTCCAGGTCGCCCTCCTCGCCCGCCAGCGCGCTGTCGCCGAGCACGAGGAGGACCCGGACCCGCTGCTCGCGCGGGCCCTGCTCCTCACGGTGAACGGCGTGGCCGCGGGCCTGCGCAACACCGGCTGACCCCACCCCGCACGGACACGACGAAGCCCCCGCCGGAATCCCTTCCGGCGGGGGCTTCGTCGTGGGTGCGGAGCCGGGCGTCCGGCTTGGAACACGAAGGCGTACGTCTCAGAGCGCGAAGAACGCCGCCACCAGCAGCCCCCCGCCGAGCCCCGCGAGCGACCACGCCGTCCGGGGCAGCCGCAGCCACCCGACCAGCGGCGCCGCGAGCAGCAGCGCACCGCCCAGCGGCAGCCAGGCGTGCAGCCCGCCGCCCCAGCCCGCCCGTACGCCCTCGTCCGTGCCCGGCTTCACCACCACCGGGATCGTCGCCCCCGGCTCCGCCGCCACCGAACGCCCTATCGTCAGCGCGCGGCGCGCCGAGCCGGGCTCCCCGGGAACGTAGCGCCCGCTGCACGTCTCCTCGCCGCAGGCCGTCACCGTCAGGGTGCCGTGCTCGCGCCCCTTGCCCAGCAGCACGTGCTGGGCCGAGGCCCACGAGGTCCACACGCCCGCGACGACGAGGAGCAGGGCGACCAGGGCCAGGACTGCGTTACGGACGTGCGTCATGACCCGCGATCGTACATCCGTACGTCCGCATGGCCGGCCTCAGGAGTTGTACGCGGACTGCGCCCGCTCCAGGCCCTCCGCCACCAGGCACTCCACCGCGTCCGCCGCCCGGTCCACGAACCAGTCCAGGTCCTTGCGCTCCGCCGACGAGAAGTCCTTCAGCACGAAGTCCGCGACCTGCATCCGGCCCGGCGGACGCCCGATCCCGCACCGCACCCGGTGGTAGTCGGCGCCCATCGCCTTCGTCATCGACTTCAGGCCGTTGTGCCCGTTGTCCCCGCCGCCCAGCTTCAGCCGCAGCACCCCGTAGTCGACGTCCAGCTCGTCGTGGACCGCCACCACGTGCGCCGTCGGCACCTTGTAGAAGTCGCGCAGCGCCGTCACCGGGCCGCCCGACAGGTTCATGTACGACATCGGCTTCGCGAGCACCACCCGCCGGCTCGCCGGTCCTGGCGGACCCATCCGGCCCTCCACCACTTGCGCCTGCGCCTTCTGGGCCCGCTTGAACGAGCCGCGGATCCGCTCCGCGAGCAGGTCCACGACCATGAAGCCGATGTTGTGGCGGTTCGCCGCGTACTCGGGCCCCGGGTTGCCGAGGCCGACGATCAGCCAGGGGGCGTCGGCGTCGTCCGTCATGTGCGTCAGGTCTCCTCGTGTCCGTAAGCCGTCGCGTCCGTACCCGTACGTCCGTAAGCCGTCGCGTCCGTACCCGTACGTTCGTACCCGTACAAGGGAAACGGGGTGACGGGCCGTGCGGCCCGGTCACCCCGTCACATCAGGCAGAGCCTACGGCTCAGGCCTCGTCGCCCTCGGCGGCGGCCTCGACGGCCTCGCCCTCGGCGGCCTCGGTGCCCTCGGCGGCCGGCTCCTCGGCCTGGGCGGCCAGGACCTGGAGGACGACGGCGTCGGCGTCGGTCACCAGGGTGGTGCCCTTGGGGAGCTCGATGTCCTTGGCGAGGACGGAGGCACCGGCCTCCAGGCCCTCGACGGAGACCGAGAAGGACTCGGGCAGGTGGGTGGCCTCGGCCTCGACCGAGAGGGTGTTCAGCACGTGCTCAAGGAGGTTGCCACCGGCGGCCAGCTCGCCCTCGGCCTGGACCGGAACCTCGACGGTGACCTTCTCGCCGCGCTTCACGAGGATCAGGTCGACGTGCTCCAGGAAGCCCTTCAGCGGGTCGCGCTGCACGGCCTTCGGGATCGCCAGCTCCTGGCCCTTGCCGTCGATGTCGAGCGAGAGCAGGACGTTCGGCGTACGCAGGGCGAGCAGCAGCTCGTGGCCCGGGAGGGTCAGGTGGACCGGGTCCGTGCCGTGGCCGTAGAGGACGACGGGGACCTTGTTGTCACGGCGGATCTTGCGGGCGGCGCCCTTGCCGAACTCCGAACGGACGGAGGCGGCGATCTTGACCTCGGACATGGTGCACTCCTCGTAGAAGGTGACGGAAAACGAGGTCACCCGGCCACGACTGGCGATGGCCTGCTACGAAGAGCGCGTCGATAACGGACCGCCGTGACCCTCAACGGGCACGGCCTCCCTCGCCGAGCAACCCCGGCAGTCTACCCGCCGCCCCCGAACCGCCCAAATGGATCAGCGCGAGCACGGGAAAGGGCCGCCTCCCCACCGGGGAAACGGCCCTCCCTGCTCCTTCTCGGAGGCTCAGTGCTCCTCGAAGAGGCTCGTCACCGAACCGTCCTCGAACACCTCGCGCACCGCGCGCGCGATCGTCGGCGCGATCGAGAGCACCGTGATCTTGTCCAGCTCCAGGGCGCCCGGAACCGGCAGCGTGTCCGTGAACACGAACTCGCTGACCTTCGAGTTCTTCAGGCGGTCGGCCGCCGGACCCGACAGGATGCCGTGCGTCGCCGTCACGATGACGTCCTCGGCGCCGTGCGCGAACAGGGCGTCCGCCGCCGCGCAGATCGTGCCGCCCGTGTCGACCATGTCGTCCACCAGGACGCACACGCGGCCCTTCACGTCACCGACGACCTCGTGCACGGTCACCTGGTTGGCGACGTCCTTGTCGCGCCGCTTGTGCACGATCGCCAGCGGGGCGTCCAGACGGTCGCACCAGCGGTCGGCGACCCGCACGCGGCCCGCGTCCGGGGAGACGATCGTCAGCTTGGAGCGGTCGACCTTCGCGCCCACGTAGTCCGCGAGGACCGGCAGCGCCGACAGGTGGTCCACCGGACCGTCGAAGAAGCCCTGGATCTGGTCCGTGTGCAGGTCCACGGTCAGGATCCGGTGCGCGCCCGCCGTCTTCAGCAGGTCCGCCACCAGACGCGCCGAGATCGGCTCGCGGCCGCGGTGCTTCTTGTCCTGACGGGCGTAGCCGTACGACGGGATGATCACGGTGATGCTGCGGGCCGAGGCCCGCTTCAGCGCATCGATCATGATCAGCTGCTCCATGATCCACTTGTTGATCGGAGCCGTGTGGCTCTGGATCAGGAAGCAGTCCGCACCACGGGCCGACTCCTGGAAGCGGACGTAGATCTCACCGTTGGCGAAGTCGAACGCCTTGGTGGGAACGAGGCCGACGCCCAGCTGGTGCGCGACCTCCTCGGCCAGCTCGGGGTGGGCGCGGCCGGAGAAGAGCATCAGCTTCTTCTCGCCGGTCGTCTTGATCCCGGTCACAGCACTGTCTCCTCAGACGTGTTCCCTGGCCGCGATCCCGCGCTCCCGTGCGCGTGAGCGAACCAGCCGAATTTGTGTGCACGTATCACGGTACGCCGAGTTCGGCGTACCCGTTTCCGGTCAGCTTTCGCCGGTGGGACCCTCCGAGCCGGCCTGAGCGGCCTGCGCGGCGGCGCTGCCGGGCCGCTTCCGGGCCACCCAGCCCTCGATATTCCGCTGCTGGCCCCGGGCCACGGCCAGGGCGCCGGCCGGCACGTCCTTCGTGATCACGGACCCGGCGGCCGTGTAGGCGCCGTCCCCGATCGTGACGGGAGCCACAAACATGTTGTCCGAGCCGGTCTTGCAGTGGGACCCGATCGTGGTGTGGTGCTTCGCCTCGCCGTCGTAGTTCACGAAGACGCTCGCCGCGCCGATGTTCGTGTACTCGCCGATCGTCGCGTCGCCCACGTACGACAGGTGGGGGACCTTGGTGCCCTCACCGATCGTCGCGTTCTTCATCTCGACGTACGTGCCCGCCTTGGCCTTCGCGCCCAGGTTCGTGCCCGGACGCAGATACGCGTACGGGCCCACGGAGGCGCCCGCGCCGACCGTGGCCGAATCCGCCACCGTGTTGTCCACCCGGGCGCCCGCGCCGACGGTGGTGTCCTTGAGGCGCGTGTTCGGGCCGACCACGGCGTCCTCGCCGACGTGCGTGGCGCCCAGGAGCTGCGTACCGGGCAGGAGCACCGCGTCCTGCTCGAAGGTCACCGTCACGTCGACGAACACCGAACCGGGGTCGACGACGGTCACGCCGGCGAGCATGGCGCGCTCCAGGAGGCGCCGGTTCAGCAGACCGCGGGCCTCGGCGAGCTGCACCCGGTTGTTGATCCCGAGGATCTCGCGGTGGTCGGCGGCCACGGAGGCGCCGACCCGGTGCCCGGCCTCGCGCAGGATCGACAGCACGTCGGTGAGGTACTCCTCGCCCTGGCTGTTGTCGGTCCGCACCTGGCCCAGGGCCTCGGCGAGCAGCTTCCCGTCGAACGCGAAGACGCCGGAGTTGATCTCCCGGATCGCGCGCTGCTCGTCGGAGGCGTCCTTGTGCTCGACGATCTCGGTCACGGCGCCGGTCGCCGCGTCCCGCACGATCCGCCCGTAACCGGTGGAGTCGGGGACCTCGGCGCTCAGCACGGTGACGGCGTTGCCGTCGGCCGCGTGGGCGTCCGCCAGGGCGCGCAGGGTCTCGCCGGAGAGCAGCGGGGTGTCGCCGCAGACGACCACGACGGTCCCCTCGGGCGCCTCGCCCAGCTCCTCCAGGGCCATGCGCACCGCGTGCCCGGTGCCGTTCTGCTCCTCCTGGACGGCGGTGCGGGTGCCGGCGTAGTGCTCCTCCAGGTGCCCCCGCACCTGCTCCCGGGCGTGCCCGACGACCACGACGAGGTGCTCGGGCTCCAGCTCGCGGGCGGCGGACACGACGTGCCCGACGAGCGAACGCCCGGCGATCTCGTGCAGGACCTTGGGGGTCTTCGACTTCATGCGGGTGCCCTCACCCGCCGCGAGGACGACGACGGCTGCCAAGGGGGCCTCCCCTGTTCGAGTGGAGCCGAGAACTTGGGGGAGGTTGGCGCTCACGGGAATGCCCTTCGGCTTTGGGTGGTGGACGCACGAAGGATACCGGGGGGTCGGGGGGCGGACATGAGCGCGGGTCCTGACCGTGGAGGTCAGGACCCGCGACGCACAGCTCCCCCGCCAGGACTCGAACCCGGACATAGGGCACCAAAAGCCCCAGTGCTGCCAATTACACCACAGGGGATGGTGTATGGGGCCAAAACGGACATGACGTCAGTCCCGTGCCCCGGCGGCCTCTACTATGCCGTACCAGGCCCCCTCCATGCGACGGTAAAGCTCCGAGCCTCCCGTGACGTAGACGACGAGGCACCCCCGGTAGGCCTCCCCGGTGTTCTTCCGGACGGTCCGGGGGTTGTGGCGCTTCAGGGTGGCCCTCTGGAACGTCGAGCCGTCGACCCCGGCCAGTTCCGCCCAGAACCCCTCGGCCTCCGCGACGTCCGCGCTCTCGTGGATGCTGACCCGGAAGCGCAGCCGGTCGGGCGTGACGCCCAGGAGGTCCAGCCACCGCAGGTAGAGGGTGATGACGTTCGGGTCGCTGTTGATGAACTGGAGGACCTCGCGCCGTCTGTACGCCTTGTCCTTGGCGCCCTCGGCCCAGTAGAGCGTCACCCCGGCGATGAACAGCTCCCGGTCCGACAGGGCCCCGACGGACTCGTGCGCCAGCCGCTTGGTCTCCTGCCGCTCCTCGTCCCGCGTCGCGCGCAGGCGGGCGAGACCCGCGTCCATCCGGGCCCGGCGCTCCTCCTCGGTGTACCGGGGTTCCGGCTTCGGCAGGTCCCGGACCCACAGCGAGATCGAGCTCTTCGAGCAGCCCAGCTCCAGCTGGATCCGGTCGTACGTCCAGCCCTCCAGGCGCAGCTCGCGGGCGCGGGCGCGCAGGTCGTCCCTGGCGTTGGGGCGCCTGGTCCACTCCGGCGGGGGCTCGCCCTTCACCAGGCGGTGGAGGAGGTCGTTGTTGTAGACCTTCAGCCGGTCGCGGATCTGCCGCAGGCTGAGGCCTTCGCGGCGGAGGGCGACGGCCCGCTCCCGAAGGGCTTCGAAGTCGGCGTACCGGCTCGTCTCGGCTGTCATGCGAACACCCTCGTCCGGAATCCGGACGTCCGGGTCGAAAACTCTGGCGATTCAACAGTTCGAGGGACTGGTGTTCACAGCGTTGACGAGGGGCGTGTCGGGGGCGGGCCCGCCCGTAGGGTGGTGGGCATGACCGTAACGGGGGCAGATCGGGACGCCGCGGGCGTCGGGGGCCGGTGGTGGGGGAGACGGCGGAGCGCCGTCCTCGACGTGGGACTCGCGGTCGTGTCCGCGCTGGAGTGCGGGCTCGAAGGCGTCGGCTTCGCGGAGAAGGCCGTGCTGCCCGTGCCCCTCGGGGTGGTGTTCGGGCTGCTCGTCGGCTCCGTGCTCGTCGTGCGCCGCCGCTGGCCCATCGCCGTCGTCCTCGTGTCGATCGCCGTCGCGCCCGCCGAGATGGGCTTCCTGATGGGGATCGTCGGGCTCTACACGCTCGCCGCCTCCGACGTGCCGCGCCGGATCACCGCCGTCCTGGCCGGGATGTCCACGACGGCCGTGTTCGTCGTGACGGTGGTCTCGCTGCGGCAGGACATCGCCCGCGCCGAGCTGGAGACGAGCAGCTGGTACGTGCCGGGCATGGCGCTCCTCCTGACCCTCGGGCTCAACGCGCCGCCCCTCCTCCTCGGCCTCTACATAGGGGCCCGCCGGCGGCTCATGGAGAGCCTGCGGGAGCGGGCCGACAGCCTGGAGCAGGAGCTGTCGCTCCTCGCCGACCGGGCCGAGCAGCGGGCCCAGTGGGCCCGGCAGGAGGAGCGGACCCGGATCGCCCGCGAGATGCACGACGTCGTCGCGCACCGGGTGTCGCTGATGGTCGTGCACGCCGCCGCGCTCCAGGCGGTGGCCCTGAAGGACCCGCAGAAGGCCGTGAAGAACGCCGCCCTCGTCGGCGACATGGGCCGGCAGGCGCTCACCGAGCTGCGGGAGATGCTCGGCGTGCTCAGGGAGGGGACCGTGCCCGCCGCCCCCGCGCCGGTGCCGCTGGCCGCCGTCGGCCGGGCCGCCGCCGCTGCCGCCGAGGCCGCCGCCGACGACGGGCCGTGCCTGGACGCCCTGGAGGCGCTGTGCGAGCAGTCGCGGCTCGCGGGGGCGGTCGTGGAGCTCGTGGTGACGGGGGAGGTGCGCGCGTACCCGCCGGAGCTGGAGCGCACGGCGTACCGCGTGGTGCAGGAGGCCCTGACCAACGTCCACAAGCACGCGGCGGGCGCCGAGGTCGTGGTGCGTCTGGCGCACCGCGGGGCGGAGGTCGCGATGCAGGTGGAGAACGGCCCGTGCCCCTCGGACGCGGGGGCCGCCGACGTCGGTCTGCCGAGCGGGGGCAACGGGCTCGTGGGGATGCGGGAGCGGGTCTCCCGGCTGGGCGGCGCGTTCGTGTCCGGTCCGACGGACGCGGGCGGCTTCAAGGTGTCGGCGGTGCTGCCGGTGCGGGAGCCGGAGGCCGGGACGGAACGGGTGGCGGAGGCGGTGTAGGCCGGGCCGGGACGGAGCGGGTGGCGGAGGCGGTGCAGGCCGGGCGGGGCCGGTCTCTTCCGGCCCCGCACACCTGCCACCTGCCGTCTGCTACCTGTCGTCTGTCGTCTGTCGTCTGTCGTCTGCCGTCTGTCACCTGCCACCTGTCCGTACGGCCTACCCCGCCGTCAGCCGCGTCGGCTGCGCTCCCGTCACCAGGGCCGAGAGCGCCGCGTCGATGTCCTTGCCGAGGTACCAGTCGCCCGCGTGGTCGAGGCTGTAGACGCGGCCCTCCGCGTCCATCGCCAGGACCGCCCGGTGGTCGCCCTCCTCTCCGAGCGGTGCGAGTTCGGTCTCCAGGGCGCGGCCGAGGTCCGCGAGGGTGCGGGAGAGGTGGAGGCCGGCGAGCGGGTCGAAGCGGACGGCTGCGGGGGCTATCTGCCGGCCGTGGCCGGGCGCGGTGATCCGCAGGCCGCCGAACTCCGCCCAGGCCTCGACGACGGCGGGGAAGACGCTGTGCCGGTGGCCGGCGGGGGAGACGTGGGCGCGCAGGGCGTCGGCCCACTCCTCGGCGAGCTTGATGTCCCAGCGGCCGGGCTGCCAGCCGGCCTCGCGGAGGGCGGCGTCGACGTTGACCGGGAAGCGGGTGGTGCTGTGGTCGGGCATGGAGATGCGGTCAGCCGTTCTCGACAGGCGTGGTGGGGTCGACGGTGCGGACGCCGAAGTGGGCGAGCATCGCCGTGCAGGAGCGGCAGGGCGGCGCGTAGCTCCCGTGCAGCGGGTCGCCGTCCTCGCGGATGTGCCGCGCGGTGAGCTTGGCGTGCTTGAGGGAGCGGCGGGCCTCGCCGTGGGTGAGCGGTTTGCGCTGGGCGCGCCGGGAGCGTCCGCCCTCGGCGGCGGCGAGGTGCCGGGACAGCAGGATCGCCTCGGGACATCGCCCGGTGAACCGTTCCCGCTGGCCGCTGGTGAGGGTGTCCAGGAAGTCCTGGACGAGCGGGTGCAGGACGGGCGGGCGGTCGCCGCGGCCCGCGGTGCCGGTGAGGGTCTCGCCGCGCACGGAGAGGGCGGCCCCGACGGCGGGGAGGATTCCGTCGCGGCGGTGACGCAGTAAGGGTGCGCGGCCCGCCTCGGCGCTGCTGCTCCAGTTGAGGCGTGGGTCACCCTGTGTGGGCGTCGTTGCTGCGTGCATGGTGCTGGTCTTCCCCTCCTGCAATCCCCCCGAGTTGCGGGGACAGCCTGCCAAATGGGGAGCCATATGGGGAAGCTGGGGCGCCGAAACGCGCTTTCGGTGTGTCGGAATCATGGTGCGCCTGTCATGGGTCCGTGACGTTTGGTCACCGTCGGATCGGACCGGTTCGGCCTCTTGTGGCAGCGCATAGGCTGTGCGGCATCAGTCGGCGGCAGTCAGCGGTCCGGCTGTCGGTAGCAGTCAGCGACGCCATGCAGGGGGCAACCGCCATGACGACAGGTCGGCTCGGGCAGGACACCGCGCCACCGAACGCGGCCTACGCCGGGCAGGTCGTGCACTTCCCGGATCCGGTCCGTGCTTCCCGGCACCCCAGGGGTGTGCGGGTGGACGGGCGCGGCTACCCGGACTTCTCGCCGTACGCGCGCGCGGCGGCGGAGATCGCGGATCCGCCGGAGGGCTTCGGCGTCGACGAGCTGCGGCTCACGGATTACGTGTCGGCGAACGCGGCGATGGCCGCGACCGGGCACGAGCTGTGGGACACGATTCCGGCGGTGGCGACGCCGCACGGCTGGACCTGGCACCACGTGGCGCACAGCCGCCGGATGGAGCTGGTGCCGGTCGAGGTGAAGGCGCTGCTGCGGCACCACGGCGGGGTGGCGACGGCCGCCGTCGACCACGCGAAGCGGGGCACGCGCCCGCTCCAGGAGACGCGCCCCGCGCACTTCGGGCTGCCGAAGGGCGGGGTGTCGGTGTCGGAGCAGCAGCTCCAGGGCGTCGAGGAGGACCTGGGCTACCGGCTTCCGGGGGCGTACCGCTCGTTCCTGAGGGCGGCGGGCGGGTGCGCTCCGGTGGGGGCGGCGCTCGACGCGGAGCTGGGGCTCCTGGTGGACCAGCCGTTCTTCACGGTGCGGGAGGAGGCCGGGGTCAACGACCTGGTGTACGTGAACAAGTGCCTCCGCGACCACCTGACGAAGGACTACCTGGGCGTGGCGTTCGTGCAGGGCGGTCTGATCGCCCTGAAGGTGCGGGGCGGCGGGGTCGGTTCGGTGTGGTTCTGCGCGTACGACGACGCGCGGGACGCCGGCGAGGTCGCGGCGGGCTGGTCGGTGAACGAGCGGGTGGAGCGGTTGCTGCTGCCGTGCGGTGCGGACTTCGACGCGTTCCTCCAGCGTCTGGCGGGCAATCCGCCGGAGTTGGAGACGGTGGCGAACCTGATGGTGGACGGCGGCTTCGCGCGCGCCGTGCCCGTGGTCCCGGTGGGGGAGTGAGCTGGCTGTGGTGACGTTCGCGCAGGCGCAGGAGCGCGCCGAGGAGTGGATCAACGGCGATCTGCCGGGCTACCAGCACCGCGAGGTGCGGGTGCGGGAGTTCGGCCTGGGGTTCGTGGTGTGGGCGGAGGACCGCGAGGGCGGTCCGACGTCGGACGGCGGGCGCCAGCGGCTCGTGATCGCGCGGGACAGCGGTGAGGCGACGCTGTGGCCGGGGCTGCCGGTGGGCGAGGTGATCCGGCGGTACGAGGAGGAGTACGGGTCCGCGGAGGAGGTGCCGCCCCAGGCGGCGGTGCCGGCGGCCCGGATCGATCTGAACCAGACGTCGTTCCTGCTGACTCCGCCGGAGTGGTTGCAGGACGCGGCGGACAAGGCCGGGCTGCCGAGGGAGGAGTCGCACGCCTCGCAGGAGAGCGGGAGCGCGGCGGGTCCGGTGGACGACGCGTCGGACGTGGTGGACGGGGCGGGCGGGACGGGGCCGGTGCCGTCGGTGGCGTCCTCAGCCTCTTCGGCGTCTTCGGCGTCCTCCGCCTCTTCCGGGTCCTCGGGGTCCTTCGCTTCCCCCGCGTCTTCTTCTCCTTCTTCTCCTTCTTCCGGTTCTTCTTCCGGATCCTCCGAGTCTTCCGGGTTCTCCGGGTCTTCGACTTCGGCCGAGTCCCCGTCGGTGCCGTCCCCGGTCCCCGGGGCGTCCACGGCTTCCGGTTCCGGGATCCCCGCCCAGGGGACCCCCGCGTCCGGCACCGCCTCCGACGACGCCTACGAGCCGACCGCGATGGACGGCGTCCCCGCGTCCGCGCCCGTGCCGCCGCTCGCGACCCCGTCGCCCGTGGTTCCGGCGGCCCCGCCCGCGCCCGTGGGCAGCCCGTGGGTGGACGCGAACGCGAGCTCCGGCGGTGCGGACGGGGCGGTGCCGCTGCCCGCGACCGTCTTCGCGCCGCCGCTGACGGGGACGGACGACGAGGACGCCCCGCAGCCGGTGGTGGGCGCCGACGCGCCGACCGCCCTGATGAAGGGCGGCAGCGCGCTGCCGCCGACCGCCGTGGCGCCCCGGCTCGACCCGGCCGCGCCGCCCCCGCCGGGCGTCACCCCGGCGACTCCGGCGACCCCCCCGGCCCCGCCCGGTCCGGCCGCCCCGCCGCTTCCGCCGCCCGCGCCCTCGGGCGCCGGGGACATCGCGGACGCCACGACGAGCAAGGCCACGGCGCCGCCGAAGAGCGGTCGCGGTCCGGCCGGTCCGCCGCCCCCGCCGGGCGTCCCGGGTACGCCGGGCGCGTCGTCGGGCGGCAACGCGTACATCCCGACGCAGCTGGTGTCGCAGCTCGGGCCCGACGGGCCCCCGCCGCCCGCGCAGCCGGGTCCGCCCGGTCCCCCCGGGCCGCCGCCCGCCCCGCCGGGTCCGGTGACGCCGCCGCAGCCCGTGCACCACGCGGCGACGATGCTGGCGCAGCCCGGTCCGGCCGGTCCGGGCGTGCCTCCGCCGCCCCCGCCGCCGCCGGGCGTGCCCGGGACGCCTCCGGGCGGTGTCGCGCACGCGGCGACGATGCTGGCGCACCCGGGTCCCGGCGGTCCGGCCGGTCCGCCGCCCCCGCCCGCTCCGGCGCCGCCGGTGCACGGCGGGCACACGCCGCCGCCCGTGCCCGGTCCCGTACCGCCCGCGTACGGGTATCCGCAGCAGCCGGCGGGGCAGCCGACGGTCGGTCCCGGCTACCAGGCGGTGCTGCGCTATCGGGCGCCCGACGGTTCCGAGGCGCAGATCATCCGGCGTTCGGCGCCGGGCACCCCGCATCCGGAGTGGCAGATCCTGCACGAGCTGCGCGCGATGAACGTGCCGCCGCAGCAGGTGCTCGAACTGCACACGGAGCTGGAGTCCTGCGAGCTGCCGGGCGGTTACTGCGCGCGGATGATCCGGGAGACGTGGCCGCAGGCGCGGATCACCAGCATCGCCGCGTACGGTCGCGACCACGCGGGCCGGCAGCAGGGCATGCGTCAACTGCTGACCCATCAGGGCGAGTTGCACCAGGTCGCGGACGGCCCGGCGCGGCCCGCCCCGGTGCGGGCGCCGCTGCCGCCGGTGCAGCCGGCGCCGCCGGTCCCGCCGGAGGCGATCGCGCAGGAGCTGGCCGGGGCGTTCGGTCCGGGCATCCTCCGCTTCGACCAGCGGGCGGTGTCGCGGCAGGGCGTGCCGGAGCTGGTGGCGCGCACGCTGGTGTGGGCGGGGCTGCCGGCGGACTTCGGGCCGTTCTTCTGGGCGCAGCCCGCGATGCCGGTGGTGCCGACGCTGGCGGAGCTGGCGGCGCAGCGGCAGGTGCAGGCGGCGCCGGACGCGAGCTCGTACCTGGTGGTCGGTTCGGACTTCGGGCGGGCGCTGTGCGTCCAGTACGGGACCGCGCACATCGTGGCGGTGCCGGTGGAGGCCGGTCCGGGCGGGCAGTCGGTGCCGCCGCAGTTCGTGAACACCGGGCTGCCGGAGTTCACGCGCTCGATGGCGCTGCTCGGCCGGATGTGGCGGCTGCGGTTCGGGCTGAATCCGGAGCAGGCGGGCCGCTGGACGGTGGACTTCCAGGCGCAGCTGGCGATGCTGGACCCGGCGGCGCTGGCGTCGCCGGAGAACTGGTGGTCGGTGCTCCTGGAGCAGATGTGGGACGGCCTGCTCTGAGCCTTCCCGGTCCACGGCCGGACGGAATGTGACGAAAGGCGCTCGACGTGTGTACACGTTGGGCGTCTTTTGTCCGTTCTGATGGAGCATCCTGGAAGTTCGGGCCACAGGGAAGGGGCGTCAGGGATGGGTTTCGCTGTCGGGCGGGGACGGAGCTACCGCCCCGAGCAGGTCGACCGCTTCCTCGCCGCGCTCTCCGCCGAGCGCGACGGCGCCCGGGAGCGGGCCGTGCTGCTCACCGCACTGGTGGCGGAGCGGGAGACGGAGCTCGCCGGGCTCCGCGGGATCGCCGAGGGGCTGCCGCCGCAGCGGTACGAGTCGCTGGGCGAGCGGGCGCGGAAGATCCTGGAGTTCGCCGAGGCGGAGGACGAGGCGCTCGTCCGCGCGGCCGAGGCCGAGGCGCAGGCCCTCGCCGAGGAGGCCGGCGCGGCGGGCCGGGAGGCGGCGGAGTCGGCGCGGGCGTACGCGGAGGGCGTCCGCGAGGCGGCGGAGGCGGCGGCCCGCGCGACCCTGGAGGCGGCCGGGGAGCGGGCCGGTGAGCTGACGGCGGAGGCGGAGCGCGAGGCGGCGGAGCTGCGGTCGGCGGCCCGGGAGGCCTTCGAGGAGACCGGACGGCGCGCGGCGGAGCTCCTGGCGGAGCGGGCCGCCGAGCAGAAGGCGGTACGGGAGGAGACCGAGCGCGGGGAGCAGGCGCGGACGGCCGAACTCGACGCGCACCACCAGGAGTTGACCGGGCAGGCGGAGGCCCGCCTCGCGGAGGCCCGGCGGGCCCTGGCGGAGACCGAGGAGCAGGCCCGGCACGGCCGGGAGGACGCGGAGGCGAAGGCGGAGGAACTCCTCGCCGCCGCCCGCCTGAAGGCCGAACGGACCGAACGCGCGACGGAACGGGTCCTGCGGGAGCACGAGGAGGCCCGGGACGAGATCCACTCCCACATGAAACACATCCGCGACTCGCTGGCGGCGCTGACGGGGCGGGGGCCGGAGGAGGAGCCGGAGGCCCAGGAGCCGGCCCGGGAGACGGAGGGCGGGGACGGCCGATAGCGGGCGTCCCCGCCCCCGGGAGGCGGCCGGTTTCACGGGATTGCGCGGCACCGGACCGTCTGTCTAGCTTCTTGCCCATGATCATGAAGCTGACGGCCGTCACGCTCGACTGCGCCAACCCCCTGGCCCTGGCCGACTTCTACCACCGGGCCACCGGCCTGCCCGTCCACGATCGGTCGGACGGCGAGTTCGCGGGCCTCGTCCGGGGCCCCGCCGGGTCCGGTCTCTTCCTCGGATTCCAGCGCGTCGAGGGCTACCTGCCCCCGACCTGGCCCGGCCAGGACGTCCCGCAGCAACTGCACCTGGACTTCGACGTCGACGACCTGGACGAGGCGGAGGTCCGGCTCGTCGCCCTGGGCGCGACCGTCTCCGCCGACCAGCCCCGCCCGGACCGCTGGCGGGTCCTCCTGGACCCGGCGGGGCACCCGTTCTGCCTGACGCTCCCGAGCCGCCCGGACGCGTGACGGAGCCCGGTGCCGGTCCTGTCGGACCCGTCGGCTAGCCTCCCTCTTCCCAGGGGAGGGAACACGAACATGCACGTCACACGCCCGTACGCCCGCCGGATCGCGGCCGCGGCGGTCACCGTCGTCCTCGCCGCCACGGGCGGCACGCTCACCGCGCTCCCGGCCGCGGCCGCCACCGCGCCGGAGGCCTCGCGGCAGGACCGGCAGGAGGCCGCGGTGGCGTTCCCGCGCGACGCGGACGTCGTCGGCGCGGGGCCGCGCGGCTTCCTGTCGAAGACGCGCGGCACCACGCCGGAGTTCCGGTGGACCCGCTACTCCGACGGTTCCTCGGCCGTCCTGGCCGGCGCCTCCGCCGCCGGTGGCGGCTCGGACCTCGTGGTCACCGGTAACCGGGCCCTGCTGAGCGTCAGTTCGGTGCTGCGGATCCACGACACGGCGAAGCCCGACGCGACGCCGGTGGAGATCGACCTGGACGCGCTCGGCGGCTACCACTACTCGGGCCTGGCGGGCGACACCCTCCTCCTCGGCCGGTACGAGGGCGGCTACGGCGTGCAGTACGCCGCCGCGCTCGACGCCGCCGTGCTCACCGGCGGCACCCCGAAGCTCCGACAGCTGGTCGGCGGGGTCCAGGTCGACTGCGAGGACGCCGAGGGCGGCTGGACCGACACCGCCTCCGCGCTCTACGACTGCCGGATCGGCACCTGGAAGGGTTCCGCCAAGATCCTCGTCGACCTCGCGTCGGGGAAGGAGACCTGGATCCCCCAGGGCCAGGACCAGTGGGTCTGGGACGGCGCCGTCTCCGCGACGCACATGGCCTGGCGCGAGGCGCGGCTCGGGGGCGACGGGATCGTCGCCTACCGCCGCGGCGAGACCCGGGAGCGGTGGATCCCGGACCCCGAGGGCGAGGCGCAGGACCCGCTGTACCTGGTCGGCGGCTGGCTGGCGTACGGCAGAAAGGCGCACATCGACGCGTCCGCCCCCGCCGGCACGACGGCGGCGGCCACGGTGCGGCCGTTCACCGTCCGGTCCGTCGAGACCGGCGAGGAGGCCGTCCTCCTCACCGCGTTCTCCTCCGCCGTCACCGGCCCCGACGGCAGCCTCCTGGTGCGCGGCGGCACCCCCGAGCACGGCGAGGGCCTCTACCGGATCGCGCCGCGCGCCGACGGCGGCCGGCCGACGGCCGAACCGGTCGCCACCACCCGGCAGGCGACCGTCGTCGCCCTCACCGGCTCCACCGCCCCGAAGGCCCTCACCGGCGACCGGCTCGCCAACGGGGCCGACTTCGGCTGGGACCTGTCGCGGGGAGACGCGCACGTCACGATGAGCCTCACGCACGTCGGCAGCGGAAAGTCCCTCGTACGGGAGTGGCCCGCCGCCGCCGGAGGGCCGCGCCGGATCTCCTGGCACTGGGACGGCAAGGACGTGGAGCGTCCGGGCGGCGTGCTGACCCCCGCCCGCGCGGGCACGTACGAGTGGAGGATCGTCGCCCGCCCGGACGAGGGCATCGGTCCGGAGCTGACCGGTACCGGCCGCTTCACCGTGACCCGCCCCGCCGCCTCCCACGACTTCGACGACGACGGCACCGCCGACCTCCTGGCCCGTCAGTCCGACGGCACCCTGTGGTCGTTCCGCACGCGGACCGCCGCCGCGGGCGGTCCGGTCGTCTCCGCCGGAGCGGTGCGGATCGGCCCCGGCTGGCAGGTGTACGACCGGATCGAGGCCGCCGGGAACCTCGCGGGCACCACCGCGCCCGACGTCGTCGCCCGGGACCGCACCGGCGTCCTCTGGCTCTACCGGGGCACCGGCGACCGGGTCGCGCCCCTCACGGGCCGGACGCGGATCGGCGGCGGCTGGCAGGGGTACGACCGGATCGCGGCCGGCGGCGACCTCACCGGCGACGGCCGGCCCGACCTGCTCACCACCGACAAGACCGGCGTGCTGTGGCTCCACCCCGGCACCGGGAGCGCCACCGCGCCCTTCGCCGCCCGCAAGCGGATCGGCGGCGGCTGGGACGTCTACAACGAGATCGCCTCCCTCGGAAACCTCGCCGGAGGACCGGCCGGCGACCTCGTCGCCCGGGACAGGGCCGGTGCGCTCTGGCTCTACCTCGGCAAGGGCGACGGCACCTTCGCCGCCCGTATTCCGATCGGCAAGGGCTGGGGCGCCTTCACCGACCTCGTCGGCATCGGCGACGCCGACGGCGACGGCCGCGCCGACCTGATCGCCTCGGCCGCCGGAGCCACCTTCTACGCCGGCACGGGCAACTGGAAGGCGCCCTTCAAGCCGGGCGTGAAGACCGGCGTCACGAACGGCGTCCGGTACGACATCGCCTTCTGACCCGGCCCGTCAGCCGAGGACGCACTCCGCCCGCACCGTCTTCCCCGGCGCCAGCAGCCTCGGGCACCAGCCCCAGCGGTCGGCGATCCCGCCGACGAGCAGCAGCCCCCGGCCCCCGTCCGTGAGTTCCGGACCGGGGCCGGGGGTTCTCCATGATCCGCAGCAGCAGGTGGAAGTCCCGCCCCGGCACGTGCCCGTTCGTACGCCGTCAGTCCCCGCGCCCCGCCCCCTCCCCCAGCACCGGGAAGCGGCGGGGCGCGAGGACGAGCAGGACCAGGAGGGCCAGGGCGGCCGCCCCCGCCGCGCCCAGGTAGACGTAGTCCACCGCCGCGTCGACCGCGCGGCGCAGGAGGTCCGTCGTCGCGGGCGGCAGGGACTCGGGGGAGTCCAGGGCGCGGGCCAGGGTGTCCAGGTCGCCGTCCCCGCCGAGCCGGGCGGACAGGACGCCGTTCGCGACGGCGCCGAAGACGGCCGCGCCGACGCTCTGGCCGACCTGGCGGCAGAAGAGGACGGACGCGGTGGTCGTGCCCCGCTCCTCGTACGGGACGGTCGACTGGACGCCGACGATCAGCGGCAGTTGGAAGAGGCCGAGGGCCGCGCCGAGGAGCAGCATCAGGAGCGCCGGCTGCCAGGGCTCCCCGGGGAACGGCAGCAGCGGGAAGGCGAGCAGGACGAGCAGCGCGCCCGAGATGCCGAGGACGGCGGTGAGCCGGAAGCCGATGCGGGCGTAGACCCGGTTCGAGAGCGCCGCGCTGACGGGCCAGCTCAGGGTCATCACCGACAGGACGAATCCGGCCGCGATCGGGCCGAGCCCCAGGACGGACTGGGCGTACGTGGGCAGGAAGACGGTCGGGGCGACCATGAGCAGGCCGAGGGCCCCGAGCGCGAGGTTGACGGCGGCGATCGTGCGGCGGCGCCAGACCCAGCCGGGGATGATCGGCTCGGCGGCGCGCCGCTCCACGAGGACGGTCACGGCGCCGAGGACGGCCGCCCCGCCGAGGAGCCCGAGGGAGGGCGCCGAGAGCCAGGGCCAGGCCACGCCGCCCTGGACGAGGGCGGTCAGGAGCAGGGCGCCGGTCGCGAAGACGCAGAGCGCGCCCGCCCAGTCGATCCGTACGCGCGCGCGTGCCTCCGTTTTTCGCGCCTCCGCCCGTACGCCTGCTTTCCCCGCCCCCGCCCGTACGCGCGGGCGTACCTCCGCCCCCGCCCGTACGCGCGCGCGTGCCCCCGCGCCCGCCGGCCGTTCCGGTTCCACCAGGTACCGGCAGATCAGCCACAGCGCCACCAGGCCGACCGGCACGTTGATCAGGAAGATCCAGCGCCAGTCGGCGTAGCCCGCGAGGAGGCCGCCGGCCGCCGGGCCCGCGACCGCCGAGGCGGCCCAGACGGAGGACAGCTTCGCCTGGATCTTCGGGCGCTCCTTCAGCGGGTACAGGTCGGCGGCGATCGTCTGGACCGTGCCCTGGAGCGCGCCGCCGCCGAGGCCCTGGACGATCCGGAAGGCGATGAGGGACGCCATGTTCCAGGCCGCGGCGCACAGCAGGGAGCCGACGAGGAAGAGGACGACCCCGGCGACCAGGACCGGTTTGCGGCCGAAGGTGTCGCTGAGCTTCCCGTACACCGGCAGGGTGACGGTGACGGCGAGCAGGTAGCCGGAGAACAGCCAGGAGAAGACGGCGAGTCCGCCGAGGTCGCCGACGATCTGCGGGACGGCCGTGGACACGATCGTGCCGTCGATCGCGGCGAGCCCCATCCCGAGCATGAGCGCGGCGACGACGGGCCTCCGGTGTGCGGGGGCGGTGGCGGAGGACGGGCCGGTTCCGGCCCGTGTCGTCGACGGCTCGGTCACCGTACGCCCTTCCTTTCTTCGTACACCTAAATTCTCGGGGACAGCGTGCCACTCGGACCACGGGTGGAGGAACCCTTAGGGGCTCCTCCCCCATACGGCCCAGGGGCCGTTCGTACCGGCGGAGGAGGAGAACTCCCGGTCCGAATACTTAACTTGAACCTACAAACCCATCACCGCTCCGACCCGAGGAGAGAACCGTGACCACGGCTGTGACCACCCCCAGGCCCGGGGGAACCGGAGGGGCTACGGCCGTCGTCGCGAGGGCGCGCCAGGTCGTCAAGGCGTACGGCTCGGGGGAGACCCGGGTCGTCGCCCTCGACTCCGTCGACGTGGACATCGCCCGCGGCCGGTTCACCGCGATCATGGGGCCCTCGGGCTCCGGCAAGTCCACCCTGATGCACTGCCTCGCCGGGCTCGACACGGTGACCAGCGGGCAGATCTTCCTGGACGAGACCGAGATCACCGGGCTGAAGGACAAGAAGCTCACCCAGCTCCGCCGGGACCGGATCGGCTTCATCTTCCAGGCGTTCAACCTGCTGCCGACCCTGAGCGCGATCGAGAACATCACGCTGCCGATGGACATCGCGGGCCGCAAGCCGGACGCCGACTGGCTGCGCCGGGTCGTCGACACCGTCGGCCTCTCCGAGCGCCTCAAGCACCGGCCGAACGAGCTCTCCGGCGGCCAGCAGCAGCGCGTGGCCGTGGCCCGCGCGCTCGCCGCCCGGCCCGAGATCATCTTCGGCGACGAGCCGACCGGAAACCTCGACTCGCGGGCCGGCGCCGAGGTCCTCGGCTTCCTGCGCACCTCGGTGGACGAGCTGGGCCAGACCATCGTCATGGTCACCCACGACCCGGTCGCCGCCTCCTACGCCGACCGCGTCCTCTACCTCGCCGACGGGAAGATCGTCGACGAGATGGAGCGGCCCACCGCCGAGGCCGTCCTCGACCGCATGCGCCTCTTTCCCGGCGGGAACCCCCGGACCCCCGACTTCGACGCGCGCGGGCGGACCTCATGAGCGTCCTCAAGACCTCCCTGCGCAACTTCCTCGCGCACAAGGGCCGGATGGCGCTCTCCGCCGTCGCCGTCCTGCTCTCCGTCGCGTTCGTCTCCGGGACCCTGGTCTTCACGGACACGATGAACACGACGTTCGACAAGCTCTTCGCCACCACCGCCTCCGACGTCACCGTCAGCCCCGAGGGCGCGACCGACGACGAGACCCCGCAGACCGGCCGGCCCGAGACCTTCCCCGCCGCGCTCCTGGAGAAGGTCGCGAAGGCCGAGGGCGCCCGGAACGTGCAGGGCTCGGTCGCCTCCCTGGGCGTCACCGTCGTCGACGCGAAGAACAAGAACGTCGGCCCGACCGGCGGCGCCCCGACGATCGCCGTCAACTGGAGCCCGAACGAACTGCGTTCGGTGGAGATCGCCTCCGGCCACGAGCCGCGCGGCCCCACCGACGTCGTCGTGGACGCCGCCACCGCCGAGAAGCACGGCCTGAAGCTCGGCGACGAGCTGCGGACCATCTCCGTCACCGGCGACTTCACCGCGAGGATCTCCGGCATCGCCGAGTTCAAGGTCACCAACCCCGGCGCCACCCTCGTCTACTTCGAGACCGCCACCGCCCAGCGCGAACTGCTCGGCAAGGAAGGCCTGTTCACCCAGATCACGGCCGACGCCGCGCCCGGCGTGAGCGACGAGGCCCTCAAGGCGAACATCGCCGCCGCCGTCGGCGACGGCTACAAGCTCCAGACGGCCGCCGAGGCCGCCGACGCGGGCCGCGAGGAGCTCGCCGGATTCCTCGACGTCATGAAGTACGCCATGCTCGGCTTCGCCGGGATCGCCTTCCTCGTCGGCATCTTCCTCATCGTCAACACCTTCTCCATGCTGGTCGCCCAGCGCACCCGCGAGATCGGCCTCATGCGGGCCATCGGATCGAGCCGCAGGCAGGTCAACCGCTCCGTCCTGATCGAGGCGCTGCTCCTCGGCCTGGTCGGCTCGGCCGCCGGCGTCGCGGCGGGCGTCGGCCTCGCCGTCGGCCTGATGAAGCTGATGTCCGCCGTGGGCATGGAGCTCTCCACCGGCGACCTCACCGTGAAGTGGACGACCCCGGTCGTCGGCGTCGTCCTCGGCGTCGTCGTCACCGTCCTCGCCGCCTACGTCCCGGCCCGCCGCGCCGGGAAGATCTCCCCGATGGCCGCCCTGCGCGACGCGGGCACCCCCGCCGACGGCAGGGCAGGCCGGGTCCGGGGCGGGATCGGCCTCACCCTCACCGCCGCCGGAGCCGCCGCCCTGGTGGCCGCCGCCCGCGCCGAGGAGGCCGCCCCCGGCTCCGCCTGGCTCGGCCTCGGCGTCGTCCTCTCCCTGCTCGGCTTCGTCGTCGTCGGCCCGCTGCTGGCCGGCGGGGTCGTCCGCGTCCTCGGCGTCGTCGTCCTGCGGGTCTTCGGGCCCGTCGGCCGGATGGCCGAGCGCAACGCCCTGCGCAACCCCCGCCGCACCGGCGCCACCGGCGCCGCCCTCATGATCGGCCTGGCGCTCGTCGCCTGCCTGTCGGTGGTCGGCTCCTCCATGGTGGCCTCCGCCACCGAGGAGCTGGACCGCTCCGTCGGCGCCGACTTCATCGTGCGGTCCGGCACCGGGCAGCCGATCGTGCCGCAGGCGCAGGCCGCCCTGGAGAAGGCCCCCGGCATCGACCACGTCACCGAGTACAAGTGGCTCGACGTCACCGTCACCGACCCGCGCGGCAAGAAGGCCGAACAGGGCCTGGCCGCCGCCGACCCGACGTACGCCCAGGACCTGCGCCGGGAGACCACCGCCGGCCGGCTCGCGGACGCCTACGGGCCGGACGCCATGTCCGTCGGCAGCGACTACGCCACCGCGCACGGCGTGAAGGTCGGCGACGTGCTGACCGTCGCCCTCAAGGGCGGGAAGCCGGCGCGGCTGAAGGTCGCGGCGATCACCTCGGACGAGGCGAACGTCGACAAGGGAGTGATGTACACCAACGTCACCACCGCCGCCCGGTACCTGCCGGCCGACCGGGTGCCGCACAGCCTGCTGCTCTTCGCCGGCGCGAAGGAAGGCCAGGAGACGCAGGCCTACCAGGCCCTCAAGGACGCGCTCGCGCCCTACCCGCAGTACAAGGTCAGCAACCAGGCCGACTACAAGGAGGAGCTCCAGGACCAGGTCGGACAGCTCCTCAACATCGTGTACGGGCTCCTCGCCCTGGCGATCGTCGTCGCGGTCCTCGGCGTCGTGAACACCCTGGCCCTGTCGGTCGTCGAGCGGACCCGCGAGATCGGCCTCATGCGGGCCATCGGCCTCTCCCGCCGCCAGCTGCGCCGCATGATCCGCCTGGAGTCGGTGGTCATCGCCCTCTTCGGCGCGCTCCTCGGCCTCGGCCTGGGCATGGGCTGGGGCACCGCCGCCCAGAAGCTCCTGGCCCTGGAGGGCCTCGGCACCCTGGACATCCCCTGGCCGACGATCCTCACCGTCTTCGTCGCCTCGGCCTTCGTGGGCCTCTTCGCGGCCCTGGTCCCGGCGTTCCGGGCGGGGCGGATGAACGTCCTGAACGCGATCGCGAGCGAGTAGCGGCCGTACGGCGGGACACGGGCGGCCCCGGTGCGCGCACGCCGGGGCCGTCCGTGTTCCGTGCGCGGGTGTCGGTGGTGCGTCGTAGGCTGGGGACGCCCGGGCCGAACGCGTCCGGGACCACCCGGCCCGTGCGACGTGTCGGGCGGTTCGCGTTGTCCGCACCTCCAGTTCCGGGATGGAAAGCCCCATGAGCCTGCACGGTCTGCTCGACGCCGTCGTCAAGGACGCCGCCCTCACCGAGGCGGTGAAGGCCGCCGCCGACGGGAACCGGCCCCACGTGGACCTGGTCGGGCCGGCCGCCGCGCGCCCCTTCGCCGTGGCCGCGCTCGCCCGGGACTCGGGGCGGCCGGTGCTCGCGGTGACCGCGACCGGCCGGGAGGCCGAGGACCTGGCCGCCGCGCTGCGCTCGCTCCTCGACCCCGACACCGTCGCCGAGTACCCCTCCTGGGAGACCCTGCCGCACGAGCGCCTCTCGCCCCGCTCCGACACCGTCGGCCGCCGCCTCGCCGTGCTGCGCCGCCTCGCGCACCCCAGGGACGACGACCCGGCGGCCGGGCCGGTCAGCGTGGTCGTCGCACCCGTCCGCTCGGTGCTCCAGCCGCAGGTCAAGGGCCTGGGCGACCTGGAGCCCGTGGCGCTGCGGTCCGGGCAGACCGCCGATCTGAACGAGGTCGTGGAGGGCCTGGCGGCCGCCGCGTACTCCCGGGTGGAGCTGGTCGAGAAGCGCGGCGAGTTCGCCGTGCGCGGCGGCATCCTGGACGTCTTCCCGCCCACCGAGGAGCACCCGCTCCGGATCGAGTTCTGGGGCGACGACGTCGAGGAGATCCGCTACTTCAAGGTGGCCGACCAGCGGTCCCTGGAGGTCGCCGAGCACGGCCTGTGGGCACCGCCCTGCCGCGAGCTGCTGCTCACCGACTCCGTGCGGGAGCGGGCGGCGGCCCTCGCCGAGGAGCACCCGGAGCTGGGCGAGCTCCTGAACAAGATCGCGGAGGGGATCGCGGTCGAGGGCATGGAGTCCCTCGCGCCGGTCCTCGTCGACGACATGGAGCTGCTGCTCGACGTGCTGCCCGAGGGCTCCATGGCCGTGGTCTGCGACCCCGAGCGGGTACGGACCCGGGCGGCGGACCTGGTCGCGACCAGCCAGGAGTTCCTCCAGGCGTCCTGGGCGGCGACCGCCGGCGGCGGCGAGGCCCCGATCGACGTCGGCGCGGCCTCCCTGTGGGGCATCGCGGACGTCCGCGACCGGGCCCGCGAGCTGGGGATGCCCTGGTGGTCGGTGTCGCCGTTCGCGGCGGACGCGGCCGACGCCGACGGCGACACCCTCGCCCTCGGCATGCGCGCCCCCGAGTCGTACCGGGGCGACACCGCCCGCGCGCTCGCCGACACCAAGGGCTGGCTGGCCGACGGCTGGCGCACGGTCTACGTGACGGAGGCCCACGGCCCCGCGTCCCGCACGGTCGAGGTCCTCGGCGGCGAGGGCATCGCCGCCCGCCTCGACTCCGACCTGACCGACATCGCGCCCTCGGTCGTCCACGTGGCCTGCGGCTCCATCGACCACGGCTTCGTCGACCCGGGCCTGAGGCTGGCCGTCCTCACCGAGACCGACCTGTCCGGGCAGAAGGCGGCCGGCAAGGACGGGCAGCGGATGCCCGCCAAGCGGCGCAAGACGATCGACCCGCTGACCCTGGAGGTCGGCGACTACATCGTGCACGAGCAGCACGGCGTCGGCCGGTACGTCGAGATGGTCCAGCGGACCGTGCAGGGCGCCACCCGCGAGTACCTGCTCGTGGAGTACGCGCCCGCGAAGCGCGGCCAGCCCGGCGACCGGCTCTACATCCCGACCGACCAGCTGGAGCAGGTCACCAAGTACGTGGGCGGCGAGGCGCCGACCCTGCACCGGCTCGGCGGCGCGGACTGGACGAAGACGAAGGCGCGCGCCAAGAAGGCCGTCAAGGAGATCGCGGCCGACCTGATCAAGCTGTACTCGGCGCGGATGGCGGCCCCCGGCCACGCCTTCGCCCCCGACACCCCCTGGCAGCGCGAGCTGGAGGACGCCTTCCCGTACGCGGAGACGCCCGACCAGCTGTCCACCATCGCCGAGGTGAAGGAGGACATGGAGAAGACCGTCCCCATGGACCGCCTGATCTGCGGCGACGTCGGCTACGGCAAGACGGAGATCGCGGTCCGGGCGGCCTTCAAGGCGGTCCAGGACGGCAAGCAGGTCGCGGTCCTCGTCCCGACGACGCTGCTCGTGCAGCAGCACTTCGGGACCTTCTCCGAGCGGTACTCGCAGTTCCCGGTGAAGGTGCGGGCGCTGTCCCGCTTCCAGTCGGAGAGCGAGTCGAAGGCGACCCTGGAGGGGCTGCGGGACGGCTCGGTGGACATCGTCATCGGCACCCACCGCCTCTTCTCCTCCGAGACCAAGTTCAAGGACCTCGGCCTGGTCGTCGTGGACGAGGAGCAGCGGTTCGGCGTCGAGCACAAGGAGCAGCTGAAGAAGCTCCGGGCCAACGTCGACGTCCTCACCATGTCCGCCACCCCCATCCCCCGCACCCTGGAGATGGCGGTCACCGGCATCCGCGAGATGTCCACGATCACCACCCCGCCGGAGGAGCGCCACCCGGTCCTCACCTTCGTCGGCCCGTACGAGGAGAAGCAGATCGGCGCCGCGATCCGGCGCGAACTCCTGCGCGAGGGCCAGGTCTTCTACATCCACAACCGGGTCGACTCCATCGACCGGGCGGCGGCGCGGCTGCGCGAGATCGTGCCCGAGGCGCGGATCGCGACCGCCCACGGCCAGATGTCGGAACAGGCCCTGGAACAGGTCGTGGTCGACTTCTGGGAGAAGAAGTTCGACGTGCTCGTCTCCACGACGATCGTGGAGTCCGGCATCGACATCTCCAACGCCAACACCCTCATCGTCGAGCGCGGCGACAACTTCGGGTTGTCGCAGCTCCACCAGCTCCGGGGCCGGGTCGGCCGTGGCCGCGAGCGGGGCTACGCGTACTTCCTGTACCCGCCGGAGAAGCCGCTGACGGAGACCGCGCACGAGCGGCTCGCGACGATCGCCCAGCACACCGAGATGGGCGCGGGCATGTACGTGGCCATGAAGGACCTGGAGATCCGGGGCGCGGGCAACCTGCTCGGCGGCGAGCAGTCCGGCCACATCGCGGGCGTCGGCTTCGACCTGTACGTACGGATGGTCGGCGAGGCGGTCGCGGACTACCGGGCGTCGCTCGACGGCGGGGCGGAGGAGGAGCCGCCCCTGGAGGTCAAGATCGAGCTGCCGGTCGACGCGCACGTGCCGCACGACTACGCGCCGGGGGAGCGGCTGCGCCTCCAGGCCTACCGGGCGATCGCCTCCGCCAACTCGGAGGAGGACATCAGGGCCGTACGGGAGGAGCTGACCGACCGCTACGGCAAGCTGCCCGAGCCGGTGGAGAACCTGCTCCTGGTGGCGGGCCTGCGGATGCTGGCCCGCGCCTGCGGGGTCGGCGAGATCGTCCTCCAGGGTCCGAACATCCGCTTCGCCCCGGTGGAGCTGCGCGAGTCCCAGGAGCTGCGCCTCAAGCGCCTGTACCCGCGCACGGTCATCAAGCCGGCCGTCCACCAGATCCTCGTCCCGCGCCCGACGACGGGCAAGATCGGCGGCAAGCCGGTGGTGGGCCGCGAACTCCTCGCGTGGACGGGCGAGTTCCTGACGACGATCCTGGGGTCGTGAGATGAGGGGGCGGTTCTCCGGGGCCGCCCCTACTCCCGCCGCGTGAAGAGCAGACCCGTGAGCGCGCGGAAGTACTCCCCGGGGTCCCGGCCGCCCAGCGCGTCCGTCACGTTGTGGGTGAGGAGCAGGGTCGCGAAGCCGTGGGCGAGCGACCAGGCCGCGATGCCGGCCTCGCGCGCGTCGGGGACGCCGGGGGTGCCGTCCAGATCGGCCACGCCCGCGCGCAGTTCGGCGGAGGCGCGCTCCTTGGCGGCGAGCAGGTCCGGGTCGTCGGCGCGCAGCAGGTCCGGCTGGAACATGACCTGGAAGTGGGCGGGGTGCTCCACCGCGAACCGTACGTACCGCACGCCCCGTTCGCGCAGGTCGGGGGTGTCCGCGAGGGTCCGGGCCAGGAGGTCGTAGCCCTCGGCCGCGACGGCGGTGAGGAGTCCGGCGCGGTCCTTGAAGTGGTGGGCGGGCGCGGCGTGCGAGACGCCGGCGCGGCGGGCGAGGTCCCGCAGGCTCAGCGCCCCGGGCCCCTCGGCGGCGATGACGTCGAGGGCGGCGGCGAGGACGGCCTGCCGCAGGTCGCCGTGGTGGTAGGTGCTCCGGGTCGTCATGGGGCCAGCCTAGCCCTCATCTAGTCATTGACAAGTTTGTGGGCGGGGCGCAATCTTGTCAGTGACAAGACATGGAGGGTCGACCGTGAGGGAGAACGCCGTGGAATCCGGACGCGCACGCCAGATGTGGCACCTGCTCGAACCGCTGCACGCCCTGCTCTACTACGCCCCCGAGGCCTTCGACGAGGCCGCCGCCCTCGGCTACGACACCACCGAGCGCTGGCCCTCCTACTTCGCCTGGCGCGCCGCGCCGCTCGGCGCCGCCGGACCGGTCCGGGTGGCCTCCGCCTTCTACAGCTTCAGCCCGGCGACGGTCGCCCGGTACGTCCCCGCCGCCTGGACGACCGCCGGCCCCGCCGACGTGCTCGCCGCCCGGCTCCGGGCCGTCGACCGCGCCTACCGGTCCGTCCTCGGCGCGGACGCGGTCACGGGCCCCGGCCTCGCCGAGGCCGCCGCGCTGGCCCGCCGGGCGGCGGAGGCCGCCGGACCCGCCGGCCGGCCGCTCGCCGCCGCCAACGCCGAAGCGCCCTGGCCCGACGCCCCGCACCTCGTCCTCTGGCAGGCCGCGACGGTCCTGCGCGAGCACCGGGGCGACGGACACGTCACCGCCCTCCTGGCCGCCGGACTCGACCCGGTCGAGGCGCTCGTCTCCTTCGCGGCGGTCGGCGCCGCGCCCGAGTCCGTCTTCGCGAGCCGGGGCTGGTCCGCCGCCGAGTGGTCCGCCGCCCGGGACCGGCTCGCCGCCCGGGGGCTCGTGGACGCGGACGGCGCGGCCACCGAAGCCGGACGGGCCCTGCGGGCCGGGGTCGAGCGGCACACGGACGAGCTGGCCGCCGCGCCCTGGGCCGCCCTCGGCCCCGAGGACACCGGCCGCCTCGCCGACCTGCTCGGCGGCCCCTGGCTCGCCGCGATCGGCTCCGGCCTGCTGCCCGCCGAGAACACGCTGGGCATCGGCAAAGTGTGAGCGGCCGGGGCGCGCCGGGTCCGGGCAGGTGTGACGGGCCGACGCGGGGGGAATCCGTTCGCCCCGGGGCCGAAGGGCCTCCTCGCCGTCCGACCTAGGATTTCATGGTGCCGACGTACCGAAGGACCCTCGCCGCCTCGGCCCTCGCCGCCGTGGCCCTCGCCACCGCCGCCTGCTCCCCCGTGCCCGACGGGGGTACGGAGGGACGGCCCGCCGCGTCCGGCTCGGCCCTCGCCGCCGTGGACACCCTCACCGTCAAGGGCCGTGCCCCGAAGACCGGGTACGACCGGGAGGAGTTCGGCCAGGCCTGGGCGGACGTCGACAAGAACGGCTGCGGCACCCGCGACGACATCCTCAAGCGGGACCTCACCGGGGTCCGGTACACGGACGGCCACTGCAAGGTCGCCTCCGGCACCCTCACCGACGACCCGTACACCGGCACCACCGTCACCTACGTCCGGGGCCGCAGCAAGGTCGACATCGACCACGTCGTGGCGCTCTCCGACGCCTGGCAGAAGGGGGCGCAGCAGTGGAACGCGGAGACCCGGCGCCGCTTCGCCAACGACCCGCTCAACCTGCTCGCCGTCGACGCCGCCACCAACCGCCGCAAGTCCGACGGCGACGCGGCGACCTGGCTGCCGCCGAACGGCGCGTACCGCTGCACGTACGTGGCCCGGCAGGTCGCGGTGAAGAAGAAGTACGGGGTGTGGGTGACGGAGGGGGAGCGGGACGCGATGAAGCGGATCCTGAAGGAGTGCCCGCAGCAGAAGCTTCCGTAGCAGAAGCTTCCGTAGCGGGGCGGCCCGGCGGGAAGGCCTGCGGGGGATCTGGGGAAAAACCGGTTGGTCGCCGCCGGAACGATCTTTAGTCTGCGGCCATGGACCTGAACATATCGACCCTCGCAGAACGCCCCGAACTGGAAGGGCCGATGTGGGACATGCGCCACCTCTGGCCCGAGTTCATGATGTACGACCCGGTGGGCTGGGCGAACATGGGCCAGATCGTGCGGCAGCTCCCGGAGTACGTGCTCGTCGCCACCGACGCCGACGGGAAGTTCGTCGCGCGCGGGTTCAGCGTCCCCTTCCGGATGGACCTGGACGGCCGTCGCGCGCTGCCCGACCGGGGCTGGGACGAGGTGCTGCTCTGGGCCTTCTCCGACCTGAAGCAGGGCCGGGAGCCCGACACGGTCAGCGCGATCGAGATCACGGTCGACAAGGCCTACCTGGGACAGGGCGTCTCGCACCGGATGCTGTCCGCCCTGCGGGAGAACACGGCCGCGCGCGGCTTCTCCGAGCTGGTCGCCCCGGTCCGCCCCAACGGCAAGCACCGGGAGGCCGGGGCGTCCATCCACGAGTACGCCTTCCGCACCCGCGAGTCCGACGGCCTGCCGCACGACCCGTGGCTCCGCGTCCACGTGCGCGCGGGCGGCACGATCGAGGCGGTGGCCCCGGCGTCGATGACCGTCCCCGGCTCCGTCGAGCAGTGGCGGAAGTGGACCGGCCTCCCCTTCGACACGGACGGCCCGGTCGAGGTCGAGGGCGCGCTCGTCCCGGTCCACTGCGAGGCCGCGCGCGGCTACGCGGTCTACGTCGAGCCGAACGTGTGGGTCCGGCACCGCGTGTGACGCGTCCGCGTGGCCGCCTGTACGTCCGTGTCACCGCGCACCCGCGCCGCCACGCGCACGCGTGAGGAGGGCCGCTCCCCTGCGACGGCCCTCCTCACGCTTTCCCCCTCCTGAAGCCCGGCCCCCCGGGCCCGGGATCCCCCCGATCCCCGGCCCCCGGTCCGGGCTTCGCCCCCCTCGGGCTCAGTCCAGGTCCGCGATGTCCTTCGGTGCCGGGGCCTTCGCCGTGACCGGCTTCCCGTACTGGCTGAAGGTGATCGTCCCCGGCTCGTCGCCGCCCCTCGTCACGATCCTGAGGACGTACGGCGTGCCCTCCGTGGCCACGTACACGGTGCTGGTCGCGTCGCCGTCCGGCTCCGTCAGCGCGAGCGCCCTCTGCCCGCCGACGGTGGTCTCCCCGCCCCGCTCGATCCCGCTCGCCCCCTGTTCGAACCCGCCGAGGAGCTTCTTCGGGTCGCACAGCTCCACGGCGTCCTTCGCCTCGGGGGCGGAGGCCGGCAGCTCGACCCAGCGGCCCCTGAGGGTCTTGAGCATGGCCTCCCGCACCTCCGGCGACTCGCCCTCGGACTCCTCGTTCAGGGCGGCCTCGTCGAAGCGCAGGTACACGTTCTTCCGGTCGGCCCTGATCAGTTCGGTCGTGGCGGCCGTGCCCGTGGTCACCGTGCCGGTGCACTTCCCGGTGCCGTCGAAGGAGACGTAGGACCTCGTCCGCTCGCCCTCGGACGTCAGGTCGACGTCCACGGTCAGGGACTTCGCCGCCGCCGTCGCCGCGAACGCCTTGTCGACGATCTGCGACCCGGTCAGCTCCGCGTAGGGCCCCGCGGGCTTCGCCTTCTCCGGGGACGGGCCGCAGGCGGCGGCGCCGGCCGCGACGGCGGCGCACAGGAGGGCGGTGGCGGCGGTGCGGCGGACACGGGGGCGGGAGGAGGCGGGGGTGGGGGCGCGCATGGGGTTCTTCTCCGGAGGAGGGGTGTACGGGGGAGGGTGTGCGGGAGCGGGGTCCGGGGGCGGGCCGGGGCGGGGCCCCGGAGGGCCCCGGTCCTCGCGGGCGGCCGGTCGCGGCCGGGTCAGCCGAGCTTCAGCTCCCACTGCGAGGCGTTGTAGTCGAAGCCCGGGTTCACCTCGACCGTCAGGTTCTTGGCGTCCTTGGGGGTGTCGAAGGCGACGGTGAGGGTGGCCTTCTTGCCGGGCAGGACGGCGCCCTGGAAGCCCGTGCCGACCTTCTCGTCGAAGATCTGCTCGGCCGCGACGCCGTTCGTCCCGGCGCGGCCGGTCAGCGTGACGAGGGTGGCGTCGAACTTCTTCTTGCCGCCGTTCTCGATGACCACGGTGACCTGGTACGCCTTGTTGCCCTCGGTGTGGCCGGCCGCGGACTCGCCGGGCTTGTACGCCTTAGGGTCCGAGACCGTGACCTTGAGGTCGTCGTCGTAGACCGAGGTGTCGCCGTCCGCCAGGTTCTTGGCCGCCGGGTCCTTGGGCGCGGAGTCCTTGATGGCCTTGTCGATCTCGTCGACCGCGTCGCTGACCGCCGTGAACGTGATGACCGCGCCGACGACCGAGAGGATCAGGGCCGCGAGGCCGAGGAGCGCACCGGTGAGCGCCACTCCCTTGTTGTTCGCCTCGCCGCGCTTCACGCGCCCCTTGCCGACGAGCCCGAGGATCAGGGCGATCAGGCCCAGGATGCCCGCCAGCCAGAAGAAGAACGGCACGAGGCCGGAGAGCGTGCCGATGATGCCGAGGATCAGGGCCGCGGTGCCGAGGCCGTTGCGCATGGCCCGGTGCGGGGCGGCAGGCGGGACCTGGGTGTCGTACGACATGGGTGTGTCCTCCCGGACATTGAAGATGTCTGGCGCGATGGGTCAATCACAACAGAGCTTGTGAACCGAGTCAACACGGTTCACGGAAAACGGATCGGATCACGCTGTGAAGTGCCCGCGCCGCATGTCGTCAGTAGGATGGGCGTCACACGAGAGTTGTCAGCGCCAGCCAGGGGAGATGGGTCAGGTGCCGGAGAACGCAGCGGACGCGCGTGCGGCGGAGACGGGCGCGGCGGAAGCAGGAGCGGCGGAGACGGCTGCGGCGGAAGCGGAGGCACCCGCGGGGGCCGCCCCCGCCGAGGTGACCGCCGAGGTGACCGCCGCCGGGATCGCCCGGCTCGCCGGGGTCGGCCGGGCCGCCGTCAGCAACTGGCGCCGCCGCCACGCCGACTTCCCCAAACCCGTCGGCGGCACGGAGGCCAGCCCGTCCTTCGCCCTCGCCGAGGTCGAGGAGTGGCTCCGCGCCCAGGGCAAACTGGCCGAGGTCCCGCTCAGGGAGCGCGTCTGGCAGCAGGTCGCGGGCCATCCGGCCGGCGCCGTCACCGCCCTCGTCCACGCGGGCTGCGCCCTCCTCCTCGTACGGGACCGGTCGGCGGCCTGGCCCTCGCTCGCCGCGCTCCCGGACGACCGGCTCACGGAAGTGCTGCCGGTCGCCCTGGAGGAGACGCTGACCGAGCGCCTCGGCCCCGGGCGGGCCGTCCTCACCCCCACCTCGGGCGCGCTCGCCGTCTCCCTGCCCCTGCTGCGCGGGGCCGCCGAACTCGCGGCCGGGACCGGCGCGCGCCAGGCCTTCGAGTTCCTGCTCGGACGCCACCTCGACGCCAACCCGCGCCAGTACACGCTGACCCCGCCCGGGCCCGCCGCCCTCATGGCGGCGCTCGCGGCCCCCGCGCCCGCCGGCGAGGGCGCCGCCCCGCTCACCGTCCTCGACCCGGCCTGCGGCACCGGCGGACTGCTCGGCGCGGTCGAGCGCCCCGGCGCCCTCTGCGGCCAGGACGCCGACCCCGACCTCGCCGCGCTCACCGCCCTGCGCCTGGCCCTCGCGGCCGACGCCGACATCCGGGTCAGGTCCGGGGACAGCCTGCGCGCCGACGCCTTCCCGGCGCTCGCGGCGGACGCCGTCCTCTGCCACCCGCCGTTCAACGAGCGCAACTGGGGCCACGAGGAACTGGCCTACGACCCGCGCTGGGAGTACGGCTTCCCGGCCCGCACGGAGTCCGAACTCGCCTGGGTGCAGCACGCCCTGGCCCGCCTCCGCCCCGGCGGCACCGCCGTCCTCCTCATGCCGCCCGCCGCCGCCTCCCGCCGCTCCGGCCGCCGCATCCGCGCCGACCTGCTCCGCCGGGGCGCCCTGCGCGCGGTCGTCGCCCTCCCGGCCGGCGCCGCGCCCCCGTACGGCATCCCGCTCCACCTCTGGGTGCTGCGCAAGCCCGTCCCGGGCGGCCGGCCCCCCGCCGAACTCCTCCTCGTGGACACCGCGTCCGAGCACGCAGGACCGGGCCGGGAGGGCCGCGACCGGCTCGACTGGCCGGCCGTCCACACCGCCGTACTGGACGCCTGGGCGCCCTTCGACCGGGACGGGACCCTCGCCGGGACCCCGGGCGCGAGCCGCTCCGTCCCCGTGATCGAACTCCTCGACGACGACGTCGACCTCGCGCCCGCCCGCCACCTGCCGCCCCCGGCCGCCGCCGAGGGCGCGGCCCAGCTCGCCGGGGTGCGCGAGCGCCTGACGGAGACCCTGCGCCGCACCCGCGAACTGACCCCGCCGCCCGTCGCCGACCCGCCCGCCGCCGGGTCCGGCAGGCCCACCACGACCGTCGGCGAACTGGCCCGCGCCGGAGCCCTGGTGCTGCGCGCGGGCGGCGCGGGCACGGCCCCGGCCGCCGCCCCGGTCGCCGTCCTCACCGACCACGACGTCCTGGCCGCCCAGCCGCCCTCCGGCACGCTGCCCGACGGCCCGCCCGAGGAGCCGGTCCTGCTGGCCGCCGGGGACGTCGTCGTCCCGGTCCTCGGCGGCGGGGCGGCCGTCCGGGTCGTCGACGCCACCGCCGAGGGCGCCGCCCTCGGCCGCAACCTCCAGCTCCTGCGCCCCGACCCGGCGGCCCTCGACCCCTGGTTCCTGGCCGGCTTCCTCCGCGCCACCGCCAACACCCGGCAGGCCAGCAGCTACGCCTCCACCGCGACCCGCCTCGACGTCCGCCGCCTCCAGCTGCCGCGCCTGCCCCTGGTCGAGCAGCGCCGCTTCGGCGAGCGGTTCCGCGCCCTCGCCGCCTTCGAGGAGTCCCTGCGCCTGACCTCCCGCCTCGGCGACCGGTTCGTACAGGGCCTGTACGACGGCCTGGCGGACGGTTCCGTGGCTCCCTGACGGCCCCTCCGCTCCCCGCTCCTCCTCATCTCTTCGACAACGGTTCCGGGTATCCCGGAACCGTTGTCCGCATGGGTGTATACGCTCGTCTCCGCACCCCAGATCCGTCCGAGCAGGAGCAGCAGGATGTACGGCCCCACGCAGGTCCCGCAGGTTCCGCAGCCGCCGAAGAGCACCCTCTCCGCCGGCCGGATCGCCCTGCTCGTCCTCTTCTGCCTCCTCGCGCTGCTGAGCTGCGGCTTCCTGTCCTGGGCGCCGCTGATCCGGCTCGCGTGCGTCACCCGCAAGGTGCGCGACTGGGTGGTGTGCGGCGTGCTGTTCGCGGGGTCGGCCGCCCTGTTCTCGTACGCGGCGGCCACCGGCGACAAGGAGGCCGGCACCGCGGAGTCGTTCGCCGCGGTCGGCGTGATGGTGGCCCTGGTGGCGGGCTCGATCACGTACTACCTGTTCGGGGAGATCCGCCACGCGGAGCGCCTCCGCACCGCGCCCGCGTACGGCCCGGCGGGGTACACGTACGGCAACGGCGCCGCCGCGACCGTCCCGCGCGCGGACGTGCGGCCGAACCCGTACGTCGGCCCCGTCACGCACACCCCCGTCACGCACACCCCCGTCGGCCCGGCGCCCGTCGTGCCCGGTCCCGCCACCCCCGTGCCCCAGCCGCCCGGCCCCCGCATCGACCAGGTCCGCGCCGAGCTCGACGAGCTGAGCCACCTGCTGCGCGGGGAGCCCCGGGAAGGCGAAGGCGGCCGGTGAACGGGCGGGTCGTCGGCGGGCGTTACGAGCTCGCCACCGTCGTCGGCCAGGGCGGCATGGGCCAGGTCTGGACGGCGTACGACGGACGCCTCGACCGCCGGGTCGCGGTGAAGCTGCTGCGGCCGGCCGGCATGAACGGCCAGGCCTCCTCCGCCGACGAGCTGCGCCGCCGCTTCGTGCGCGAGTGCCGGGTCACCGCGCGCGTGACCCACCCCGGCCTGGTGACCGTGCACGACGCGGGCAGCGAGGGCGAGGACCTGTACCTCGTCATGCAGTACGTGGAGGGCGCGGACCTCGCCGACCACCTCGCCGAGCACGCCCCGTACCCGTGGGAGTGGGCGGTGTCCGTGGCGGCGCAGCTCTGCGCGGTGCTCGCCGCCGTGCACGCGGTGCCGATCGTGCACCGCGACCTCAAGCCGCGGAACGTGATGATCCGTCCGGACGGGACGCTGACCGTCCTCGACCTCGGCGTGGCCTCCGTCCTGGACACCGACACCACCCGGCTCACGCACACCGGCTCGCCCATCGGCAGCCCGGCGTACATGGCGCCGGAGCAGGCCATGGGCGGCGCCGTCGGCCCGGCCACCGACCTGTACGCGCTCGGCGTCCTGCTCCACGAACTCCTCAGCGGGAACGTGCCGTTCTCCGGCTCGACCGCGCTCGGCGTGCTGCACCGCCACCTGTACGAGACGCCCGTCCCGCTCCGGCAGCTGCGCCCCGAGGTGCCCGAGCCGCTGGAGGCGCTGGTGCTCCGGCTGCTCGCCAAGGACCCGCGGGACCGGCCGGACGGCGCGCACGAGGTGTACGAGCACCTGCTGCCGCTGCTGCCCGCGCGCGGCGCCCCGGCGGGCCCGATGGACCCGACCCGGCCGTTCCTGCGCCCGCACGCGCCCTGGCCGGACCGGGCGCGGACGCCGCCGGGCCCGGTGCGCCCGGTCCCGACCCCCCAGGTCCCGATCCCGCCCGTGCCCAGCCACGCCCCGACCCCGGTCCCGGCCCCGCAGGCCGACCCCCGGGTGTACGCGCAGCCCGGTCCGTTCGCGCGGCCGGACGTCGCCGCCGCCGTGGACGAGGTCAAGCGGCTGCTCGCGGAGGGCTCGCTGACCCAGGCCGTGGACGTCCTCGGCGGGATCCTGCCCGCGGCCGAGGCCGAGCACGGGGAGCGGTCGCCGGTCGTCCGCATCCTGCGCAAGCAGTACGCGTCGACGCTGATGGACGACGGCCAGTACCGGCGCGCGCTGCCGGAGCTGCGCCGCCTCGCGGCGGACCGCCAGGCGGAGGCGGGCCCGGCGGACCCGGGGACCCTCCAGTTCCGCTACGACACGGCGCTGTGCCTGGAGCAGCTGGGGGAGACGGCGGACGCGCTCGCGGAGTTCCGGGCGGTCCTGCCGTACTACGAGCGGGAGCCCGCCCGCGCCTTCGACATCCGGCAGCGGATCGGACTGCTGCTCCTGGCGGCGGGCGAGCACGCGGCCGGCCGGGACCAGCTCCAGCGGCTGCTGTTCGACGCGGAGCGCGCGTACGGCCCGTACCACCCGCTTCCGGCGGAGCTGCGCAGGGCGTTGGACCACCAGCGGATGATGGGCCCGCGCCCCTGACGGGGACCGTCGGCAACGGAACGGCGTCCTTGACGGGACGACAGGATCACGACTCGGCAAATGATCGGCAAGTGGATCTTCGTGATCCTTTTTGCCGTTTTTGGTACATGTAACGTTCGCGTCTGATCATGTCCATACCCGCAAGGAATCCCTCATGACGACGCCGCCCGCGCCCTTCTCCCCCGAGCAGCAGCCTGCCCCCGAGCAGCAGCCCGCCCCCGCGAAGAAGGGTTCCGCGATCCTCAAGAAGATCGGCGGTGTCGTCGTCGCTATCGTCGTCGCGATAGCCGTGAAGCTGGGCCTCCCGCACCTCACCGGCGACGCCCCGGTGCACGCCGAGGCCGGCGAGTGCGTCACGGTCACCGGTCCGGACGACGACCCGAAGGTCGACACCGTCGACTGCTCCTCCGGCAAGGCCGACCTCTTCAAGGTCGTCAAGGTCATCGACGGCACCTTCGACGTGAACAAGTGCGGCGAGGAGCTGTCGGCGCTCGCCCAGCAGCTCGACTCGGACAAGTTCGTCCTCTGCCTGGAAGAGGTCGCCGCGAAGTAGGCGCGCGTACTTCCCGAAAAGGGCCGGAACCCCTGGCGGGTTCCGGCCCGTCGTCCGTTCCGGTCCGGGCCCACGGGTAGCGTGCACCCGGTGGACAGCGAAGCGACCGCGAAGAGCGGACCGACGAAGCCCGAGGTCGTCCTCCCGGAGGGCGACGCCCCTGCCGAGCTGACGACCCGGGACCTCGTCGTCGGGGACGGGGACGAGGCGAAGCCGGGCAGGGTGGTGCGGATCCACTACGTCGGCGTCACCTTCGCCTCCGGGAAGGAGTTCGACTCCTCCTGGGGCCGCGACGAGCCGTTCAAGTTCGCCGTGGGCGGCGGCCGGGCCATCAAGGGCATGGACCGGGGCATCAGGGGGATGAGGGTCGGCGGCCGGCGCGAGATCGTCGTCCCCCCGCGCCTCGGGTACGGCAGGCAGTCGCCCTCGTCCCTGATCCCTGCCCACTCGACCCTCGTCTTCGTGGTGGACCTGCTCTCCGTCTCTGCCTGAGCCGGGCCGGTGGCGGCGGCGGTGGCCTGTGACGTGGTGGACCGCGATGCGGCGGGAGCGCGCGGCCGGTGCGCGCGCCGCTCCACGGCTCCGTACCGGATCGGGGCGCGCCAGGACCCGGCCCCGCGCGGCATCCTGATAAGTACCGGGGGAAAGTACCAACCCCACCCCACCTGCTCTAAGGGATCACACCTGGGGGCGTCGAGCGGCGCGTCACCCGTACGAGCTAACTTGCCCAACTTCGTTGGATATCGGGGAGGTTGTCTGGCATATGCTCGCGGCTACCGAACTGAAAATAGGTCGGCCCCCACCCGGAACTCTCACACTCCCGGCAGGGGCCTGGCCACGAGGAAGAAACCGCGAGTCCCTTCCCCATGGATACCCAGCACCTTAACGCGGGCTGCCCCCGCGCGGGCGTGATCCACGCCAACACCCCCCAGACGAGGAACTACGTCGTCGTCGGCAACCACCTCTCGCAGCACCGGCACCTCTCGCTGACCGCGATCGGACTCGCCGTCCACATCCAGTCGCTGCCCACCGGTTCCCCGATCGGCATCAAGGACCTCGCCGCCGACTTCCCGGAGGGCGAGATCCGCATCGCGGCGGCCCTCCGAGAGCTGGAGGCCCACGGCTACCTCGCCCGTACGCGCGTCCGTCGGCCCGACGGCCGGATCGCGACCCGTACGGTCTCGTACAACCAGCCGCCGGGGAAGCCGTCCCAGGGCCCGGACCCCGACCCGGACAAGGAGCCGGTGCCCGCACCGGAGCCCGATCCGGTACGCCGGGAGGCCCCGGCCCTCCCCGAGGGCCCCGCCGCCGAACTGCTCCTCGACCTGCGCCGCCACGACCCGCGCCTGTTGCTGTCGGTACGGGACGTACGACACCTGGTGCCGGGCGTCGAGGCGTGGTTCGCACGGGGCGCCGCCCCGGACGCCGTCCGCCGCACCCTGCTGGCCGCGCTGCCGGACGACCTCGCGCATCCGGCGGGCCTGCTGTCCTACCGGTTGACCCGCCTGCTCCCACCGCCGCTGCCCACGGGGCCGGCCGTCCACAGGCCGGACCCGATCCAGCTCTGTGACACGTGCGAGGAGGTCGCCTTCCGGGCCCCGGAACCGGGCCCGTGCCCGCACTGCCGCGCGGCGGCCGGGAGAACGGCGGCCTGAGCCTCAGCCGCCGAGCTTCACCTCGTCCACGAAGACCGCCCAGGCCCCGGCCGCGAAGACGAGCGCGGGCCCGGCCGGGGCCTTGCTGTCACGGACGGGGATGTGGGGGAGGTTGTCGGCGACCTCCAGGCAGTTGCCGCCGTCGGTGTTGCTGTAGGAGCTCTTGCGCCACGTGACGTTGTTCAGATCGATGGCTCGCATGATGCTTCCTCCAGCGTCCGCATGATGAACTTCCGTGATTCAGCGGGGGAAAGGGCCAGATCACGGACCCGATCGTAGCGGAGCTGGAGTCTCTCGACGGATGACGCTTCGTCCACGAGATGGCCCGAAAAGTCTGTCTCGACCCAGGCCACTGTGCGGCCGTCCGACAAGCGCAGGAACATCACGTCCGTGTTCACCAGAGCGTGTGGGCCGACCGCGTGCGGTACGACCTGGACGATGATGTTCCGCTGCTCGCTCATCGTCATGAGGTACTCCAGCTGCTCCAGCCAATCGTCCCTGTTCGGCAGGGGTGCTCGGAGCACGGTCTCCGACAGGATCGCGCGGAAGGCGGGAGCTCCCTCGTCCGACAGCAGCCCTCGCCGCCCTATGCGCGCCTCTACTTGAGTGATCAGCTCGTCGCCGTCCATGCCGCCTGCCGACAGCAGGGCTTGAGCGCATGCCGGGGTCTGGAGAAGGCCTGGAACGGCACCCACCGCGTAATACCAGAGGCTCGTCGCCTCCGCTTCCAGCGTCATGTACTGGCGATACCGCTCCTTGAACTGGTTCGGATCGTTCAGCGCCAGTTCCCACAGCGTCAGCAGCAACCCCGGTGTCCCGTAGTACTGGTCCAGCGCCTGGACGACCTCCGGGCCGCCCAGCGTCTCCCCGTTCTCCATCTTCGAGAACAGGGACCAGTCCCAGCCGACGGCCTCGCCCAACTTTCTCAGGGGAAGCTCCCGTTCGGCCCGAAGCGACCGCAGCTCCTCCGCGAACCGCTTCCTCGGCTCCTGGCTCCGGCCCGTGACCGCCCGTCTCGCCGGCATGGCGCGCCCTCCCCTTGTGGAAGATGTGGAACTACCCGCGCCACCTGCAGAAGTACCGCCCGACCGCGCTCTTCGTCCCTGGAACCGGGCCATCCTTGTCTCGTACCCGGAACACGCACGGTAGTCCACCCATGGCGCTCCGCGCAGGCGGTGGAGGAGAAGGAGAGAGGGCGCATGGAGTCGCACGGACCGGAGCGCGGGGCGCTCGTGTACGACCAGGTGGCGCGCGTGGTGGGGGAGTTCCGGGGGGAGGCCGGGCCGTACGTGATGCTGCGGCCCGTGGGCGGTGGCCGGGAGTGGCAGGCGGACCCCGCCGACCTGCGCCCGGCCACCCCCGCCGAGCGGCTGAGCGCGGGCGTGCGGGCGGCCAACGACCGGGCCCGCGCGGAGGCGGAGGCGACGGGCCCGGTGCCGGACCTGAGCCGGCCGCCCCGGCCCGTACCGCACTGCGTGGCCTGCGCGCTGCTCGTACGGGAACGGCGGGAGGCCCGGGAGCGGTTCGACCGCAGCGCGGAGACGGACGCGAACGTCCTGATGCGCCGCCACTTGAGCCGGGACCACCCCTGAGCGTTCACTCCCGTGCCGGGATCCCCGTGCGCGTCACGAGGGCTGGATGAGCACGGACTTTCCGTAGATGCTCGCCACGCGCGAGCCCGGGTCCCCCGAGGCGAAGCCCATGCCGATGCTGAACACGCCGGGCTCGGAGAGGTCCGGAACGTAGACCCCGAGGCCTTCGGGCTCGCGATAGTCCAGCGTGTACGCGGCCGTGGTGTGGAGGGGGTTGACGTTCTTGTTGAAGGGGGACGGCGGGGCAGGGGCGAAGGTGCCCGTGGTGAGGTCCACCGAGGTGAGGAACGTGTTCCCGATGTCGGGCTTGGAGATCACCACGTCCTGGCCGTCGATGTTCTCGACGAAACCGTAGCTGTTGCCGTGGTACAGGTAGAGGTACCGGCCGACGACGACGTAGCCCTGGAGATAGGGGTGGCCGTACGTGGTGAGGGGCCATCCGGGGACCGAGGTGATCTTCGGCTCGCTGATGCTCGCGAGCGGCTGGGTCCAGATGCCGAGGCGTGCCAGGTCGAGGTCGTGCACCTGGAACTTCATCACGCCGTCCGTATCGCGGTAGCGGACGGCGAGCCGGCCGTAGACCGGGTCGACGCTGGCGGTGTTGATCGTGGAGCCGGGGACCGGCGTGTACTTGGCGAGCGTGGGCGAGGTGGTGTCGAGCACCTGGCCGTTGACGAAGGGGAAACGGGCCAGGCGGGTGCCGCGGCTGGACGGCTTGCCCGAGACGTCGACCACCTCGACGCCGTCGGCTTCGACCCACAGATAGGCCTTGCCGCCGACCGGCTCGACGCCGATGCTCATGCCGTGCCCGAAGCCGCGCAGGTACATGTAGCCGAGGGTGTTCCCGGACATGTCCCACTTGGTGAGGGTCAGGTCGCCGCGCCGATTGCGGTCGGCGCTGCTCACCGGTCCGCTCTCACCCGTGAGCTTCAGGCCTCCCTGCGTCACCTGCGCCAGGTAGATGTGGCCGTTGGCGTTGTCGTAGCCGATCGACTGGAGGATGGTGGAGTCGCGGGTGGGCTTCTCGCGTATCCAGTTCTCCGAGGGGCTGTTCAGGTCGAGCCGGGGGGAAGGCACCAGCAGCGCGGAGCCCGCTGCGGGATAGGTGGCGGCCGAGGCCGTTCCGGTGCCGAGGGACGCGGTCGCGGCGGTGAGCGCGCCGGTGCCGCCCCAGGCGAGCAGGGAACGGCGGCTGGGTCGGGGGAGCTTGTCGTGGGTCACGACGCCCATCCAAGCGAAGGGCGCGGCCGTGCTCAATCCGGTTCTCCCGGAACGCTCCTGGACCGGGACCGGATCCCACCGCAACCTTTCGCGTTCCCCGGGGGTCATGGGTGGGAAGCGTCCGTGGGGCGCCACGAGGATCGGCGGGGAGCGACCGCGCATGACCGAAGAGACCGCAGTCCGGAGCCGGAAGGCCCGGTTCTCACCGAGGGCGATGACGCTGGCGGCCGGGTGTTCGGTCCTGGCCGGAGCGGTGGGCTGGTGGGCCGATCAGGACGGCGGACTGCTCTGGGCGGCGCGACTGTTCCACCACCCGTTTGCCTTCGGCGTATTGACGGGGGTGCTGCTGACGGCGGCGCTGATCGTCGCGGTGCGCAACCTGGCCGTTCGCATCATGGCGGGGGTGGCCTTCGGGCTCGCCCTCGTCATGACCCTTCCCTTCTTCCTCCTCGTGTTCCTCGACAGGCCCCGGGAGGCGTCGGACACGGCGGCTCCCGGCCGCGACGACCGCAGCCTCGTCATTGTGGAGGGGTCCGCCATGATCGATCCGCTGTGGTGGGTCTACGTGGACGAGGGATGGGGGCCGATGACGCGGCGCTGGCAGGTGAGCTACATCAACGGCGACGCCGAGAACGCCCTCATCGACGCGTCCTGGGACGGTCCCGACCGCGTCCGACTGGTCACGAGCGGCGCCGAGGAGGGCAGCGAGGAGGTCCACCTCATCGACCTCGACCGGGAGACGGGCCGCCCGTCCCGCGCGGTGCGGATGGGCTGAGGCGCCACCGCGCGGGCCCGGCCCGCGCCCGGCCGGGGAAAGGCGTCAGGCCCGGGGTTCGCGTCGCATCGCCCACAGGACCGGGCCGCCGCCCGGCAGGCTGAACTCGTCGCGGACGACGAAGCCGAAGTGCTCGTACACCGGGAGGTTGTCCGGCTTGGAGGACTCCAGGTACACCGGCAGGCCCGCCGCGTCGGCCTTGGCGAGGCCCGAGCGGAGGAGGGCGGAGCCGTGGCCCTGTCCCCGGGCGGCGGGGTCGGCGCCGATGACGGCGAGGTACCAGTGGGGTTCGGTCGGGCCGTGCCCGGCGGCGGCCGTGACCGCGTCGCGGAAGGCGCCGGCCCGGTCGCCCAGGATCTCCTGGAGCTCCCGGATCGTCTCCGCGTCGGGAACGGCCTTCTCCGCGCCCTCGGGCGACACCCAGAAGGCCGCCGCCGCGTCGGTGCGCTCGCACACGCCGTGGAGGCCGTACTGCCGGGTGAAGAGGGTGGTGAAGTACCGGCCGAGGCCCGCCTCGCGGGTGGCGTCGTCGGGGAAGAACCAGCGCATCATCGGGTCGTCGCCGAAGGCGGAGGCCAGCGTGCGGCCGATGGCCGGAGCGTCGTCGATCACGGCCGTCTTCGGTGCGTTTGCTATGGGCATACGGGTCATTCTGCACCCGTGTCGATCTTGGTCCGTCGGGGGGTGCCTCAGGCGCGGGCGGTCCTGCGGGCCGCGCGGATCAGGCGGACCGCGGCCGTGACGGGGAGGACGATCCCGGCCGCGAGGACGACGAGCAGTTCGATCGGGCCCATGCGGCCCGACAGGCCGATGAAGACGAGGGCGAGCGGGGGGAGGGCGACGAGGGCGGTCGTGAGGAGCTTGGTGCCCCGCGTCCAGACGTCGGAGGACCACAGCATGCCCAGGCCCAGGACCAGGACGAGCAGGCCGATGAGCGGGTCGACGTACCCGGCGACTCCGGTGAGGCCGATGATGACGGCCGTGTGGGTCGTGCGCCCCTTGGGCCCGCCCTCCGGCCGGGGCGCGGCGGGGGCCTCGGGCTCCTCCGCGCGGGCGGCGGCGACGATCGCGGCGGGGCTGCCGAGGCGGTCGAGGGCGGCGCGGACGGTCTCCGGGTCCCGCTCGTCGCCGACGGCGACGTCCAGGTGTTCGCGCAGGTCCGCGAGGAGCTCCTCGCGGCGCCCGGCCGGCAGGAAGGACGCCTCCCGCTCGACCGTCTCCAGGTAGTCGGTCACGAGGGGGTGCGCGGTGCGGGTCATGCGGAACCTCCAGGAGATGCGGTCAGGAAGTGGTCGACGCCGTCGCGGAAGCGCGGCCAGTCCTCGGTGAACTCGGCGAGCGCGGCCCGGCCGGACGCGGTGAGCGTGTAGTAGCGGCGGGCGGGCCCGGTGGCCGACTCGCGCAGTTCGGTGTCGACGAGACCGTCGCGGCGGAGCCGGGACAGCAGGGGGTAGATCGTGCCCTGGCTGGTGGTCATGACGCTGACGGCGGCGAGTTCGTCGAGGATCTCGACGCCGTAGCGGGGGCCGCCCCGGAGGAGTGCCAGGACGCAGTACTCCAGGACGCCCTTGCGCAGCTGCACGGCCACCTTGCCGGCCGCATCGGATCTTGCTTCGCCAGGAACCATGTAATGCAAGATACCTGGGGAGGGGGCGGGGATCAACGGTTCGCGTACGGAGCGGATGCTCCGTCGCGGGCTTGGGCGCCGGGCCTCCGGGTAGCCGCCGGAGGAGATCTTCCGGGAGGCCTGTGGTGGGAACGCACGGAGACGAAGTCCTTTTCTCCGTCTGTCTGACGGTGCTCGCCGTCGCGATTGGCGCCCGGCAGGCGCGCGGGGAGGCGAAGGGCCCTCCGCCCGCCGGTCCGACGGGCGGGCGGGCGGTCTTCGGCCTCGTGGCCTTCCTCGCCCTCCTGCCGTTCCTGCTCATCACGCTCTCGCACGGCTACGGGACGGAGAACCGGATCTCGGCGGTCCCGTTCCGGGAGATCCTCGACGCCTCGGCCCACGCCGACGTGGACCTCTCGGACGTCGCGGCCGTCAACCTCGTCGGCAACGTCCTCCTGCTCGTCCCGTTCGGCGCGGCCGCCGCGTTCGTCTGGCCGGGCCGCCGGCGCGTGCTCAAGACCGCCCTGACCGCGGCGGCGCTCTCCCTCACCGTCGAGGTGGCGCAGTACGCGCTCTCCCTGGGCCGGGTCACCTCCGTCGACGACGTCCTCCTCAACACCTCCGGCGCCGCCCTGGGCGCCTTCCTGGTCCGGCGCTGGACCAGGACGACGCGGGCGCGGCGGCTCACCCCGCCGGCGTCCTCCGCGTCCGGGGCCGGAGAGAGGGCCGGGAGAGGGGAGCGGGTCGGGAGAGGGGAGCGGGCCGGCGCCGGGAGGCGTTCCGGAGCCTGAGCAGGAGTCCGGCCCGGAGCCTGAGCCTGAGCGGGAGTCCGGCCCGGAGCAGCAGCGCGACCGCCGCCACCGCTCCCGCCGCGAGCCCCGCCCGCAGGCCCGGCGGCCGGAAGGAGCAGGCGAGTTCGGTGCGGCCGTCCCCGAGGGGGACCGCCAGGAGACCGCCGTACGCGGTCGGCGCCGGGCCCTCGCAGTGCCAGCCCGCGATGCGGGGGGCCGCCACGACCGCCGTGCCGCCGCCCGGCGGGAGGACGGCCCGTATGCCGGACGGGGTGACCCCCACCGAGGTCGCCGCGCGGGCGCGCAGGGCCGTGACCGCCGTGCGCAGGCGGTCGTGGTCCAGGCAGCCGAGCTCGCCGGGGCCCGGGAGCGACGGCCGCAGGCCGGGGGTCCGCTGGAGGCCGAGGGACACCATCGCCGCCTGCCGCTTCGGGCGTCCGCCCAGGAGCCGGACCCCGCGGTCGCCCAGGCGGGCCGGGCCCGTGGCGTCCGGGGCCCAGAGGAAGACCTCCGTGCCGACCCGGCACGCGCCCGCGTGCGGAGCCTCGTACACCCGGGAGCCGAGCAGGAGTTCCTGGTTCCGGAAGGGCGAGCGGCCGTAGGACGGGGGCGGGCCCGGCGGCCGGACCGTCACCAGGGGCAGGCGCGTGTCCGTACGGACCACCCCGCCGTCCCGCCAGCGCGCGCCCACCGCGAACAGCGAGTCCGTCACCGGGTTGTCCAGGCCGAGCAGGTTCCGGCCCCGCGAGGTCCAGCCGCCGCCGAGCGCGTCAAGGGTGGAGGTGAGGACCGCCGGGGTGTGGCTGCTGTAGTACGCGGCGCCCTGGCCGCCCAGGAGCAGCGGGTCGTTGCCCGCGACCCGGGGCAGACCCGGGTCCGTGCGGTGGGCGGGCCAGCCGTCCGCCGCCGCCAGGGCCGCCGCCCGCCGCTCCTGCTCCGGGCCCAGCGGCGGGTAGTCGTCGAGCCGCACGAGCCGTTCCCGGTCCGCGTACGCCGTCGTCGCCGCCGACTGGCCGAGCAGGGTGCCCGTCACGAGGAGCGCGGCGAGCACGCCGTACCGGCCCCGGCGGGGAAGGAGGAGCGCCCCCGCCACGGCCGCGAGGCCCGCGCCCGCGAGGACGAGCGCCCAGGAGGTGAGGACCGGGCTCGGCAGCGCCGCGAGGGCCAGGACCAGGACGACCGCCGAGCCGCCGGCCACCGCCCGGCGGTCCGGCCGCCCGTGCGTCAGGGTCGTCCAGGCGGTCAGGACCAGGACCCCGGAGAGGACGAACGTCTGCCGGTAAGGGCTGCCGTTCGGCGTCGCGAAGGCGTGCCAGAGCAGGTGCGTCGGACCCCACTGCATCGACACCGCCACCGCCGCGCACAGGCCCGGCCACAGCCACCGCTCCCGGCCCGGCACGCCCCGGCGGAACGGCAGCGCCCCCGCGAGCAGCAGGACCGCCGTGCAGACGAAGGCCGCCGGGGTCGCGAAGCCGTACGTCACCGGGAGCAGCCGGGCGAGGAAGTCCGTCCCGGCCACCGGGGCGAACTCCCGCACCAGGCCCGGGTGGGCCTGCCGGGAGCCGAGGAGGACGGGGAGAAGGACGGGGGCCGCCAGGCCCACCCCGATCCCCGTCGTCACCGCCGCCCGCGCCAGGACCCGTACCGGCGTCCGTACCGCCGTCGGCTCCGGCGTCCGGAAGGAGTCCGTCGCCGCGAGGCGGACCAGGAGGACCAGGGCGGCGCCGAGGGTCGCCATGTACGCGGTGTAGAAGTTCGCGATCCAGCAGACCGCCACCACCAGCGGGCCCAGGAGCGGTCGGCGCCCCTCCCGCACCCACTCGCCCACCAGGCAGAGCAGCGGGAAGGCGATCAGTCCGTCCAGCCACATCGGGTTGTACGTGGCCTCCGCGAGCGACCAGCCGCACAGCGCGTACGAGGCGCCGAGCACCGCCGCCCACCACCACGCCCCCGGTCCGAGGCGACGCAGCAGGAACGTCATCGCGGCCGCCGCGACCGCCGTCTTCAGGACCGTGATCGCGTAGACCGCGTACTCGACGTCCGCGCGCGGGAAGAGCGCCACCAGCGGGGCGAACGGGCTCGACAGGTACGTGCCGTAGTCGGGCAGGAAGGACGTCCCCCAGCCCGCCCGCCAGTCGAGGAGGAGCCCGCCGTCCGCCCGGCCCCGCAGCAGGTCCCACAGGTGCGCGTGGAACGGCACGAACTGGTTGGCGAGGTCGTTGACGGCCCGGTGGCGCGGCCCGAAGGGGAAGACCCGGGCGACGGCGTCCCCGCCGCAGACGGCGACGGCGGAGAGGAGGGCGGCCAGCAGACAGGCGCGTGTGGTCTTCGGCATGACGGGTCGAATATGCCAGCGAAAACGGGCGAAACCGCAGGACGGAGGGGCAGTTCACGCGATGGTCGCCCGGAGGTCATCCGGGGCCCTCGCGGGGGCCGGGCGGCGGGAGGAACGCGCGGGGCGGGCCGACACCCGGGTGACGGGTGAGTCGTTGGGGGAAACAGTCGCTCCGAAGTGGTGGCTCCGGCCCCGGCGACTCCCTACCATCGATCACCGCAAGGTCGTTCAACTGACGCACGACCAGCCCGGGAGGCTCCTTTGCACCGCCGCACGCAGCCCCGCACGCCCCGCAAGCCGCGCAAGCCCCGCACCCCTCGCACGCCCCGCACGCCCCGCCGTACCGCGCTCGCCGTCTCCGCCGCGCTCCTCGTCGCGGCCCCGCTGCTCACCGCCTGCGGCGGCGACGCCCACCCGGGAGCCGCGGCCGTCGTCGGCGGCGAACGCATCGACGTCGCCAGCCTCCAGGCACAGGTGAAGGACGTCCGGACCGCGCAGGCCGCCTCCCCGGAGTCCGCGCAGCTCGTCGCGGCCACCGGCGACCTGAGCCGCCGCAAGCTCAACAGCATGATCTTCGACCGGGTCGTCGAGAAGGTCGCCCGCGACAACGGCGTCACCGCCAGCCGCGCCGAGCTCCAGCAGACCCGCACCGCCTTCGTCCGCCAGAGCGGCGGAGAGGACCGGCTCGCCGCCGCCCTCCTCCAGGAGCAGGGCGTCGCCCCCGGCCAGATCGACGGGGTCGTCCGCCGCAACGTCCTCCTCAACAAGATCGCCGCCAAGGTGGGCGCCGACGACAGCCCCGAGGGCCAGAAGAAGCTGACGGAGGTCTTCACCGCCGCCTCCAAGGACCTCGCCATCGACGTGAACCCGCGCTTCGGCGCCTGGGACGACGCCCAGATCCGGCTGGCCTCCACCACCCCGGCCTGGCTGCGGCGGATCAGCCAGGATCCGAACGCCGCTCCGGCCGGTGCCTGAGGCCGGGTAGGTTCGAGGGGTGACTTCCGAAAGCCCCGGCCGCGTCGTCCTGCTCACCGCCAGCCACCGCGTGGCCCCCGGACTCCTGTCCTGGCCCGCGTGGCAGGCGCTGCGCTCCGCGGACCGGGTGCTCTGCCCCGACGAGCACCACCCCCAGCTGCCGTACCTGCGGGAGGCGGGCGTCGTCGTCGAGCACGCCCTGCCCACCGCCGAGGAGCTGGTCGGGGCCTGCGCCGGGGGCCGCACGGTCCTGCTCCTCGCCTCCGGCGAGGGCGACCGGCGCCTCACCGACGGCCTGGCCCGGCTCGCCGGCTCCGGCCGGGTCGCCATGCCGGAGCTCGAACTGCTGCCGGGCTCGTACGACCTGCCCGGCGCCCGCCTCCTCGACCTCGTCCAGGTCATGGACCGGGTCCGGCGCGAGTGCCCCTGGACCTCGGCGCAGACCCACGAGGGGCTCGTGAAGTACGCCATCGAGGAGGCGTACGAGCTGGTCGAGGCGATCGAGGACGAGGACAGGACCGCGCTCCGGGAGGAGCTGGGCGACGTCCTGCTCCAGGTCATCTTCCACGCCCGGATCGCCGAGGAGGACCCGGAGGAGCCGTTCTCCGTGGACGACGTGGCAGGGACCCTGGTCGAGAAGCTGATCCACCGCCACCCGCACGTCTTCGGGGACGCGACCGCCGAGACGCCCGAGGACGTCCACGCGCACTGGCAGCGGACCAAGGCGGTCGAGAAGCGGCGGGAGTCCGTCACCGACGGCGTGCCGCTCGGACAGCCCGGCCTCGCGCTCGCCGCGAAGCTGGCGGGCCGGGTGCGCGCGGCCGGCCTCGACGTGCCCGTCCCGGCGGACGGGGGCTTCGGTTACGAGCTGCTCGCCCTCGCGGCCCGCGCGGAGGCGGCGGGAGTCGACCCGGAGACGGCGCTGCGGGCCGCGGCCCGGACGTACCGGGACGCGATCCGGGCGGCGGAGGGGCTGTGAGGCCGTAGCGGCGTCCGAGGGGGAGGGGACTGCGAGGCCGTAGCGCCGTACAAGGGGAGGGCCGGGGCGCGCGGGCCGCCGGGGCGCACGGGGGCGCGCTGTACGGTCGGGGGGTGAGTGACAGCACCGCCCCGGACCCCGAGCCGCACCCCGAGCCGCACCCCGCACCGGCCTCCTGCCCGGCCTCCGGGGCGGCCCCGGCCCCCGACGCGGCCCCCGCCCCCGGCAGGGGCTCCGCGCCCGAGCTCTTCACCTGGGAGTTCGCCACCGATCCGTACCCCGCCTACGCCTGGCTGCGGGAGCACGCGCCCGTGCACCGGACGACGCTGCCCAGCGGGGTCGAGGCCTGGCTCGTGACGCGGTACGCGGACGCCCGGCAGGCCCTCGCGGACCAGCGGCTGTCCAAGAACCCGGCGCACCACGACGAGTCCCCGCACGCCAAGGGCAAGACGGGCATTCCGGGCGAGCGCAAGGCCGAGCTGATGACCCACCTGCTCAACATCGACCCGCCCGACCACACCCGGCTGCGGCGGCTCGTGTCGAAGGCCTTCACCCCGCGCCGGGTCGCCGAGTTCGCCCCGCGCGTCCAGGAGTTGACCGACCGCCTCATCGACGGCTTCGTGGCGAAGGGGAGCGCGGACCTCATCCACGAGTTCGCCTTCCCGCTCCCCATCTACGCCATCTGCGACCTGCTCGGCGTGCCCGAGGAGGACCAGGACGACTTCCGCGACTGGGCCGGGATGATGATCCGGCACGGCGGCGGGCCGCGCGGCGGCGTCGCCCGGTCGGTGAAGAAGATGCGCGGCTACCTCGCCGAGCTGATCCACCGCAAGCGCGAGGAGCCGGGAGACGACCTGATCTCGGGGCTCATCAAGGCCTCCGACCACGGCGAGCACCTCACCGAGAACGAGGCCGCCGCCATGGCCTTCATCCTTCTCTTCGCGGGGTTCGAGACCACCGTGAACCTCATCGGGAACGGTCTGTACGCGCTGCTGCGCGATCCCGGACAGAGGGGACTCCTCCAGGCCTCCCTCGCCGCCGGCGAGACCGGGCTCCTGGAGACCGGGATCGAGGAGCTGCTGCGGTACGACGGGCCCGTGGAGATGGCGACCTGGCGGTACGCCACGCGGGCGCTGACCATCGGCGGGCAGGAGATCCCGGCGGGCGACCCGGTGCTCGTGGTGCTCGCCGCCGCCGACCGGGACCCGGAGCGGTTCGACGGGCCCGACGTGCTCGACCTCGCCCGGCGCGACAACCAGCACCTCGGGTACGGCCACGGCATCCACTACTGCCTCGGCGCGCCCCTCGCCCGCCTCGAAGGACAGGCGGCGCTCGCCACCCTGCTGACCCGTCTGCCGGACCTGCGGCTCGCCGCCGATCCGGCCGAACTGCGGTGGCGCGGAGGGCTCATCATGCGCGGTTTGCGCACGCTTCCGGTGGAGTTCTCCCCGTCCGTACCCCTCTCGCACACTGACGGAACGTCAGAACTGTGATCTTCATGTGATCGGGCGGCCATCGACTTGTGACGAGCGTTCGAATGCCGCTACGTTTCGCCGCAGTCTCAGCCGTCACGCGAAAGGCGTACCTATGCGTTCCGGGAACGGACGACACCGTCGCCCCCGTCAGGCCCCCGCCATCGTCGTCGCCGCGGGCGTGACCGGATCCGCCATGGCGCTGCCTCTGCTCGCCACCGGATCCGCGTCCGCCGCCGACGCCGCCACGTGGGACCGCGTCGCCGAGTGCGAGTCCGGCGGCCAGTGGACCGCCAACTTCGGGAACGGGATGTACGGCGGCCTCCAGTTCACCCAGGGGGACTGGGAGCGCCACGGCGGCCTGGCGTACGCGCCCAGCGCCGACCTGGCCAGCCGCGCCCAGCAGATCGCCGTGGCCGAGAAGGCCCTCGCCAAGGGCAGCGACGCCTGGGGGACCTGCGCGCCGATCGCCGGCCTGACGAACGACGGGAAGCCCACCGGGGTGGACCCGGGCCCGGCCACCGCTCCGGCGCCCTCCGTGGCGCCCGTCCCCGAGTCGAGCTGGAACTCGGGCTCGCCGGACGTCTCCGGGGCCGCGCCGTCCACCGCGACGCCGGAGTCCCCGGCCACGCCGTCCGCCCCCGCCACGTCCACGGCGCCGGCCACGCCGACGGCTCCCGCCGCCCCGGCGGGCCCGACCGCGCCGACCGCCCCCGCCACGCCGTCCGCGCCGACCGGGTCGACGGACCCGGCGGACCCGACGCTCCCGGCCGACCCGGCGCTCCCGGTGGACCCGACGGCCCCCGTCGCCCCCGAGGAGTCCGTGACGCCCGGTACGCCCGTGACGCCCGGCGTTCCGGGAGACGGGGGAGCGTCGGCCGCGCCCGGCACGGGCAAGCACCGGGGCGAGGCCGCTCCGGAGGAAACCGACAAGCCGGACAGCTCCACCGAAGCCGGTAGACATGCCTCGGGCAAGGACAAGTCTGCCGAAGGTGCCGAATCGCTTCCCATCGCTGACGAAGCGAAGAATGCGGACACAACGGACAGTCAGGGCTCTTCGGGTGAATACGTCGTGCGTCCGGGTGACAGCCTTTCGGGTATCGCCCAGGCGAACGAACTGCCCGGAGGCTGGACCGCCCTCTATGACGCCAACAAGGGGACCGTGGGCATCGATCCGGACCTCATCCTCCCTGGTCAGAACCTCGATCTGACGGCGAGTCCGGTCTCGGCGGAGGGGTAGTTCGCGGGCGTATGTCCGGTTCTGGACGAGTGAGACATGGGTCTCTTTGTCCCAACTGGCGTGTCGCGCCCGCAAACTCCGCTTCCGTCATCTCCCACCTGCGCAAACAGTCCCCTCCGAAGGGCAAGAAGAGGCGAAATTCGTCGTATGAGCCTCTTTGAACTTCGGAGGGTTCTGTGTCTACGGTCATCACCGCTCGCCACCGCGGGCCCCGTCGACCGAAACGCCGAATCCTGCCGTCGGTCGATGGGAACAGTCGTCGCGCAAGCGCCGAAGGCAGGAGCGGGGGACCCAAGGTAAGTGCCGGCCCCGGCCGTCGAGAGACGGCCGACGACCGGCTTGGGGTGAAGCCGCGTGCTAGGACGCGCGGCCGGGCAACTCTTCGGCCCGAACCCGACAGCTCACCTCGCAGGCGTCGGTGAGGAGAATTCCCATGCTGTTTTCCACCAAGGGCAAACACCGCCGTCCCTCCAAGGCCACCCAGATCGCCGCGCTCGTCGGCGTCACCGGTGTCGCCGTCGCCGCCCCGCTGATGACCGCGGGCGCCGCCTCGGCCGCCACCTCCTCCGAGTGGGACCGCGTCGCCCAGTGCGAGTCCGGCGGCAACTGGTCCATCAACACCGGCAACGGCTACTACGGCGGCCTCCAGTTCTCGGCCTCCACCTGGGCCGCGTACGGCGGCACCGCCTACGCGTCGACCGCCGACCAGGCGTCGAAGTCCCAGCAGATCGCCATCGCCGAGAAGGTCCTCGCGGGCCAGGGCAAGGGTGCCTGGCCGAGCTGCGGCGTGGGCCTCTCCGGCGCCTCCTACGACGGCGGCTCCGCCGAGAGCGCGCAGGAGCAGCCGAAGCAGCAGAAGAAGCAGAAGAAGCAGCGCACGGCCGAGCAGCCGACCACCCGCAGCGAGCAGCGCCAGGCCCCGAAGAAGGAGCGCCAGGCCGCTCCGCAGGCCGGCGCCGAGAAGACCGTCACCACCCCGACCGGCGAGACGGTCGAGAAGGGCGACGGCGAGTACAAGGTCGTGACCGGCGACACCCTCAGCAAGATCGCCGAGGCGCAGGGCGTCGAGGGCGGCTGGGCCGAGCTCTTCGAGCTCAACAAGGACGTCGTCGACGACGCCGACCTGATCTACCCGGGCCAGCAGCTCCACCTGAAGTGAGCCCGGCGGGTCGTGTGAGTCCGGCGGCTCACGCGCCCCCGACGACCCTCCCGCGGTGACCCACCCCGGTCCGGCGCGCCCGTCCCCCGTGCGCGCCGGACCGGGGTTCCGTCTTTCACCGGGGCCTCCCGCGGCCCACCTGATGGTTACCGGCCGGTAGATCTGGGGCCTTTCGCCCCGCTGTGCGTGCCCTTGGGTCCTTTTTCGTCCCAGGGGGCGGGCGCCCGGCCGGTCGGAGCCGCCGGGGCGGTTAGGCTCTTGTCGCAAGGCCGAGCGACCCCGCACCGACCTTGCGTCACATCCAGCGTCACATCCCAGAAGGAGATGCTCGTGCCGTCCATCGACGTCGTCGTAGCCCGGGAAATCCTGGACTCCCGAGGCAACCCCACGGTCGAGGTCGAGGTCGGCCTCGACGACGGCAGCACCGGCCGTGCTGCCGTTCCGTCCGGCGCCTCCACCGGTGCGTTCGAGGCCCTGGAGCTCCGCGACGGTGACCCCAACCGTTACCAGGGCAAGGGCGTCGAGAAGGCCGTCCTCGCCGTCATCGAGCAGATCGGCCCGGAGCTCGTCGGCTACGACGCCACCGAGCAGCGCCTGATCGACCAGGCCATGTTCGACCTGGACGCCACCCCGGACAAGTCCTCGCTCGGCGCCAACGCCATCCTCGGCGTCTCCCTCGCCGTCGCGCACGCCGCCTCCGAGGCCAGCGACCTCCCGCTCTTCCGCTACCTGGGCGGCCCGAACGCGCACCTGCTGCCCGTTCCGATGATGAACATCCTCAACGGCGGGTCGCACGCCGACTCCAACGTGGACATCCAGGAGTTCATGATCGCCCCGATCGGCGCGGAGTCCTTCTCCGAGGCCCTCCGCTGGGGCACCGAGGTCTACCACACCCTCAAGTCCGTCCTGAAGTCCAAGGGCCTCTCCACCGGCCTCGGCGACGAGGGCGGCTTCGCCCCGAACCTCGGCTCCAACCGCGAGGCGCTCGACCTCATCCTTGAGGCGATCAAGCAGGCCGGCTACGTGCCCGGCAAGGACATCGCGCTCGCGCTCGACGTCGCCGCCTCCGAGTTCTACAAGGACGGCTCGTACGAGTTCGAGGGCAAGTCCCGCTCGGCCGCCGAGATGACCGAGTACTACGAGGAGCTCGTCTCCGCGTACCCGCTGGTCTCCATCGAGGACCCGCTGTTCGAGGACGACTGGGCCGGCTGGAACGTCATCACCGAGAAGCTCGGCGAGAAGGTCCAGCTCGTCGGTGACGACCTGTTCGTCACCAACCCGGAGCGCCTGGCCCGGGGCATCGAGGAGAAGTCCGCGAACGCCCTGCTCGTCAAGGTCAACCAGATCGGCTCGCTGACCGAGACCCTCGACGCCGTCGAGCTGGCCCAGCGCAGCGGCTTCAAGTGCATGATGTCCCACCGCTCCGGCGAGACCGAGGACGTCACCATCGCCGACCTGGCCGTCGCCACCAACTGCGGCCAGATCAAGACCGGCGCCCCGGCCCGCTCCGAGCGCGTCGCCAAGTACAACCAGCTGCTGCGCATCGAGGAGATCCTCGACGACGCCGCGGTGTACGCCGGCCGGAGTGCCTTCCCGCGCTTCAAGGGCTGACACCCACCGCGCCCCTCCACAGGGCGGCTTCCGTACGTCCCCGTACCCGGTCCCGTACCGTGTGCGGGGACGTCCGCGTGAACAGGGGAGGCGACACGACATGGCCGTGAAGGACCGGGACCGGTTCTCGACCGCGACCCGGCTCAGGCTGCTCGGCGAGCAGACCGCCGCCCGTGTCTACCGCTCCCAGACCCGCCGTCAGGCCCGCCGCTCCCGGCTCACCGGCCGTGCGGCCTTCCTCGCGCTCGTCGTCTGCTCCCTGGTGGTGGCCCTCGCCTATCCCATGCGGAGCTACGTCTCCCAGCAGGGCGAGATCGCCGAGCAGGAGCGCAGGGCCGCCGAGGCCGCCCGGCGGGTGCAGGAGCTGAGGGACGAGAAGGCCCGCCTCCAGGACCCGGCCTACGTCCGCCGCCTCGCCCGCGAGCACCTGCACTACGTGCTTCCCGGCGAGACCGGCTTCACCGTGAACGACCCCGGCGCGGAGCAGCGGCCCCGCGCCGACCAGGGAGCGGCGGACCGCCCCTGGTACGACAACCTCTGGGACGGCGTGGACAACGCCGACCGCCGCTGACCTCCCGTACGACCGACGACCGACGACCTAGGCACCCAAGGCAGACATGCAAACGCCCCCTCCGCAGACCGAACGCACCGAGCCCACCGAGGCGGACGTCGCCGCCTTCGAGCTCCAGCTCGGCCGGCCGCCCCGCGGCCTGCGCGCCATCGCGCACCGCTGCCCCTGCGGGCAGCCGGACGTCGTCGAGACCGCGCCCCGGCTCCCCGACGGCACCCCCTTCCCCACCACGTACTACCTGACCTGCCCCCGGGCGGCCTCGGCCATCGGCACCCTGGAGGCCAACGGGGTCATGAAGGAGATGCAGGCCCGGCTCGCCACCGACCCGGAGCTCGCCGACGCCTACCGGGCCGCGCACGAGGACTACCTCGCCCGCCGCGACGCCATCGAGGTCCTGGAGGGCTTCCCGAGCGCCGGCGGCATGCCGGACCGGGTCAAGTGCCTGCACGTCCTCGTCGGCCACTCGCTGGTCGCGGGCCCGGGCGTGAACCCGTTCGGCGACGAGGCGCTCGCGATGCTGCCGGAGTGGTGGGCCAAGGGCCCGTGCGTCACCCCGTGCGCGGCGCCGAAGGAGGAGGACGGCTGGACGGTCGAGGGCGACCGGGACGGCCACTTCGCCTTCAAGCCGGTCGACGACGCCGCCGACGGCGCCGAGGAGGAGAAGTGACCAGGGTCGCCGGAATCGACTGCGGCACGAACTCCATCCGCCTCCTCGTCGCCGACGTGCACCCGGAGACGGGCGAGCTGGTCGAGCTGGACCGGCGGATGACGATCGTCCGGCTCGGCCAGGGCGTCGACCGGACCGGCCGGCTCGCCCCGGAGGCCCTGGAGCGCACCTTCGCCGCCTGCCGCGAGTACGCCGCCGTGATCGAGGAGCTGGGCGCCGAGCGGATCCGCTTCGTCGCCACCTCCGCCTCCCGCGACGCCGAGAACCGCGACGACTTCGTGAACGGGGTCGTGGAGATCCTCGGCGTCGAGCCCGAGGTCATCACCGGCGACCAGGAGGCCGCGTTCTCCTTCGCCGGCGCCACCGGCGAGCTGCCCGGCACCGAGACGTACCTCGTCGTGGACATCGGCGGCGGCTCCACCGAGTTCGTCACCGGCACCGACCACGTCCAGGCCGCCCGCTCGGTCGACATCGGCTGCGTCCGGCTCACCGAGCGGCACGTCCGCCACGACCCGCCGACCGCCGAGGAGGCCGAGGCGATCCGCGCCGACGTCCGGGCCGCGCTCGACCTGGCCGCCGAGGCCGTGCCGATCGACACGGCCGACGTCCTCGTCGGACTCGCCGGCTCCGTGACCACCGTCGCCGCCATCGCCCTCGGCCTCCCGGAGTACGACTCCGAGAAGGTCCACCACTCCCGGATCTCCGCCGGGCAGGTCGCCGAGGTCACCGAGCGGCTCCTCGCCTCCACCCACGACGAGCGGGCCGCGATCCCCGTGATCCACCCCGGGCGGGTCGACGTGATCGTCGCCGGGGCGCTCGTCCTGAGGGAGATCGTCGAGCGCGTCGGCGCCCGCGAGGTGGTCGTCAGCGAGCACGACATCCTCGACGGGATCGCCCTGTCCGTCGCGTAGACCTCGATGGGAAGGCTCTATCCGACGCATAGAGGTGCGCTATCGAGCCTTCCCGCGGGGTTCCGCCGGGAAAGTTCGTGAAGTTCTTCACAAGGAAAAGGGCCCTGAGGGAGTCCGAAGGGGGTCGTTGGGCCCTCCGAGGGGTGTCTCAGGGCCCTTTCGCAGGTGCGGAGGCCGATCCGCCCGGTGTTTCCATCGCGTGAACGGGGCCTCCGGTTCAGGGTTAACGGAGGCTCTCCGGTCCAGTTCACGGGGGGTGAACAACGTTCGCCACTGCACCTCGGTTCCTTTGCAGGAACATGACGTGGATCACGTGGGCGGCGGAGTGTAGCAGAGGTGTCCACCAACCTTGTGAAGGGGCGCACGAACACACCCCCCGGACGGGGTGGATACTCGATGGCATGAGCACCACGGAGCGTCCCAGGATCCTCGTAGTAGGCGGCGGGTACGTAGGCCTGTACGCAGCTCGGCGCATCCTCAAGAAGATGCGCTACGCGGAGGCGACCGTCACGGTCGTCGACCCGCGGTCGTACATGACCTACCAGCCCTTCCTCCCCGAAGCCGCCGCCGGCAGCATCTCCCCGCGCCACGTCGTCGTCCCGCTGCGACGCGTCGTCCGCGGAGCCGAGGTGCTCACCGGCCGGGTCACCACCATCGACCAGGACCGCAAGGTCGCCACGATCGCCCCGCTCGTCGGCGAGGCGTACGAGCTGCCCTTCGACTACCTCGTCATCGCGATGGGCGCGGTCTCCCGCACCTTCCCGATCCCCGGCCTCGCCGAGCAGGGCATCGGCATGAAGGGCATCGAGGAGGCCATCGGCCTGCGCAACCACGTCCTCGAGCAGCTCGACAAGGCCGACTCGACCACCGACGAGGAGGTCCGCCGCAAGGCGCTGACCTTCGTCTTCGTGGGCGGCGGCTTCGCCGGCGCGGAGACCATCGGCGAGGTCGAGGACCTGGCCCGCGACGCCGCGAAGTACTACCAGAACGTGTCGCGCGAGGACATGCGCTTCGTCCTGGTCGACGCGGCCGACAAGATCCTTCCCGAGGTCGGCCCCAAGCTCGGCCAGTACGGCAAGGAGCACCTGGAGAGCCGCGGGATCGAGATCTACCTCGAGACCTCCATGGACTCCTGCGTCGACGGCCACGTCGTGCTGAAGAACGGCCTGGAGGTCGACTCCAACACGATCGTGTGGACCGCCGGCGTCAAGCCCAACCCGGCGCTCTCCCGCTTCGGTCTGCCGCTCGGCCCCCGCGGCCACGTGGACTGCAACGAGAAGCTCCAGATCAACGGTCTCGACTACGCGTGGGCCGCGGGCGACAACGCCCAGGTCCCGGACATGGTCGGCCGTCGCGCGGGCAACCCGAACGCCTGGTGCCCGCCGAACGCCCAGCACGCCCTGCGCCAGGCCAAGGTCCTCGGCGACAACGTGGTGGCCGGCATGCGCGGCTTCCCGCAGAAGGAGTACAGCCACGCCAACAAGGGCGCGGTGGCCGGACTCGGTCTGCACAAGGGCGTCGCCATGATCGTCATGGGCAAGGTGAAGATCAAGCTCAAGGGCCGTCTCGCCTGGTACATGCACCGCGGCTACCACGGCATGGCGATGCCGACCTGGAACCGCAAGATCCGCGTCTTCGCCGACTGGACCCTGGCGATGTTCCTCAAGCGCGAGGTCGTCTCCCTCGGCGCCATCGAGTCGCCGCGCGAGGAGTTCTACGAGGCCGCCAAGCCCGCCCCCGCCCCGGCCGCCCCGGTGCAGGAGAAGGCCAAGGCCTCCTGACGCTCCGGCGTCGACGCAGTACCGCAGTAACGCAGTAACGCACAAGACCGTAAAGGGCCGTCCGCCATCCGTGGTGCGGACGGCCCTTCGCGTGTTTTGCCGACTCGTTGCGCCGCGAGGGGAGTGCGGGCGCCCACCGACGGTGTTCCCTTGGTGACGGACATTTCTGGGGCAACGATCACGGAGGTGGGCACCATGGCCGACGCCGCGCCGCGGCTGACGACTCTCGCGGAAGAACTCCTCGGAGGACCGCTCCCGGTCCGGCTGCGGGCCTGGGACGGCAGCGAGGCCGGTCCCGCCGACGCCCCCGTACTGATCCTCCGCGACCGCCGCGCCCTGCGCCGGATGATCTGGAAGCCCGGCGAACTGGGCATGGTCCGCGCCTGGGTGGCCGGCGAGCTCGACGTCGAGGGGGACCTGTACGAGGTCCTGGACCGGATCTCCGGACTCCTCTGGGAGCGCGACGGCGACTCCCCGGGCCTGCTCGCCGCCGCCCGCGACCCCCGGCTGCGCGCCGCCGCCCGCTCCCTGCTCCGGCTCGCCGGACCCGTGCCGCCGCCCGCGCCGCCGGCCGAGGAGGTCCGCGGCCGCAGCGGCGGCCGGCACACCAGACGCCGCGACCGGCAGGCGATCGGCCACCACTACGACGTGGGCAACGACTTCTACGAACTGGTCCTCGGCCCCTCGATGGTCTACTCGTGCGCGTACTGGACGCCGGGCAGCACCCTGGAGGACGCCCAGCGCGACAAGCTCGACCTCGTCGCCCGCAAGCTGGCCCTGAAGGAGGGCGACCGGCTCCTCGACGTGGGCTGCGGCTGGGGCTCCATGGCCCTGCACGCCGCCCGCGAGTACGGCGCCCGGGTCGTCGGCATCACCCTCTCCCGCGAACAGGCGACCCACGCCCGCAAGCGGATCGCCGAGGAGGGCCTGACGGACCGGATCGAGATCCGCGTCCAGGACTACCGGGACGTCACCGACGGCCCGTACGACGCGATCTCCTCCATCGGCATGGCCGAGCACGTCGGCGCCGTGAAGTACCGGGAGTACGCCGACATCCTGTACGGGCTCCTCAGGCCCGGCGGGCGGCTCCTCAACCACCAGATCTCCCGGCGCCCCGAGCCCGACGAGGCCGCCTACGCGATCGACCCCTTCATCGACGCGTACGTCTTCCCCGACGGCGAACTCGCCCCGATGGGCCGCACCCTGACGACCCTGGAGGAGGCCGGGTTCGAGGTCCGGGACGTGGAGGCCCTCCGCGAGCACTACGCCCTGACCCTGCGCCGCTGGGTGGCCAACCTGGAGGCCGACTGGGACCGGGCCGTCCGGCTCGTCTCCCCGGGCCGGGCCCGCGTCTGGCGGCTCTACATGGCCGCCTCCGCCGTCTCCTTCGAACGCAACCGGATCGGCGTGAACCAGTTCCTCGCGGTGAGGACCCCGGTGCCGGGGACGAGCGGGCTGCCGCTGCGGACGCGGGCGTGGACCGAGGGGACGGACTGACGTACGTACGGGCGTACGTGCGCGCGTACGTACGGGAAAGGGCCGGCCTCCCGGGTGGGAGGCCGGCCCTTCGCCGGTGGTGCGGGCGGCTACTCGGCCTTGATGGCGGCGAGCATGTTCAGGCGGGCCGCGCTGCGGGCCGGCCACAGCGAGGCGAGGACGCCGACCAGACCGGCCAGGAGCAGGAAGACGCCGATCCGCTCCCAGGGCAGCACCAGGGCGTAGCCCGGCAGGCTGCTCTTGAACGTCTCGCCGATCGCCCAGCCGAGGAACGCGCCGAGGCCGATGCCGACGATCGCGCCGAACACCGAGATGACCACGGCCTCCAGACGGACCATCCGCTTCACCCGGCGCCGGTCGAGACCGATCGCGCGGAGCATGCCGATCTCCTGCTGGCGCTCGAAGACGGACATCGCGAGGGTGTTGACGACGCCGAGGACGGCGATCACCAGGGCCATGCCGAGCAGGCCGTAGACGATGTTCAGGAGCATGTTGATCGGGCCGCCGAAGGCGTCACGGATGTCCTTGTGGTTCATCACGGTGATGCCGGGGTTGTCGCCCATGGCCTTCGACAGCGCCTTGGCGTTGGCGTCGGAGGCGCCGCCGTCCATCGCGACGAAGATCTGCGGGGTGTAGGCCTGCGGGTCGTGGGCCCCGATCACCTCGTGGTCGATCAGGACGGGGGAGACGAACTCGCTCTCCTCGTAGATCGCGCCGACGGTCAGCTTCCCCTTGACCTTGTCCGTGTACTCGACCGGGACCGTGTCGCCGACCTTCAGGCCGCGCTTCTCGGCGGTCTTGTCCGCGACCGCGATGTGCCCCTGCTTCAGGGAGGACAGCGAGCCGTTCACGACGTGGAGGTTGAGGACCTTCTCGATGTCGCCGGGCGTGACGCCGGAGGCGGAGACGAACGAGCCCTTGATGTCCAGGGCGCCGGCCTGCTGCGGGGAGACGGCCGTGACGCCGGGGGCCTTCGCGAGGGCGGCGAGCGCCTCCTGGCTCAGGCTGTCGCCGCTGGCCATGGTGACCATGTAGTCGGCCTTGATCTGGTCGACGGTCATCTTGTCGATGGCGGTGCCGACGGTCGCGCCGAGCACCGAGAGGCCGGTGACCAGGGTCAGGCCGATGGCGAGCGCGGAGGCGGTGGCGCCGGTGCGGCGCGGGTTGCGGACCGCGTTCAGTCCGGCGAGCTTGCCGGAGATCCCGAACAGGCCGACGAAGAGCGGGCGGATCAGGGCGATCACGGGCCGCGACAGCATCGGGATCAGCACGATCACGCCGATGAGGGTGACGAACGCGCCGCCCGCGATGAGCATGCGGCCGTCGTCGCCGCCCTTGCCCGCGCCGAGCACGATCAGGACGGCGCCGAGCGCGGTGAACGCGGCACCGATGGAGTTCCGCACGACGAGCGACTTGGTGCTCGCGGTGGCGTGCACGCTGTTCATGGCGGCGACCGGCGGGATCTTCGCGGCGCGGCGGCCGGGCAGCCAGGCGGCGAGCATGGTGATCAGGACGCCGACGGCGAACGCGGAGACGACGGGGGCGGCGCCGATGACCAGGCCGCCGGCCGGGATCTTCAGGTCGAAGGCGTTCATGGCCGACCGGAGCGCGACCGCGAGGCCGACGCCCAGGACGAGGCCGACGGCCGCGGCGACCAGACCGACCAGACCGGCCTCGGCGAGGACGGAGCGGGTGATCTGCTTGCGCGAGGCGCCGACCGCCCGCATCAGGGCCAGTTCCTTGGTGCGCTGGGCGACCAGCATCGTGAAGGTGTTGGCGATCAGGAAGACGCCGACGAAGAGCGCGATGCCCGCGAAGCCCAGGAGCACCTGGTTGAGCGCGCCGAGCCCGGCCTCGATGTCCTCGGCCTGCCGGTCGGCGAGGGCCTGGCCGGTCTGGGCGGTGGCGGCCTTCGGGACCACCTTCAGGACCTCGTCGAGCAGCTTGTCCGCCTGCGCGCCGGGGGCGGCCGTGACGGTCAGTTCCTGGAAGTACCCGGGCTTCAGGTAGAGCTTCTGGGCCACGGAGGTGTCGAAGAGGACCAGGCTGCCGCCGGCGTTGACGGCGCCGTCCTCGGTGGTGAAGACGCCGGAGAGGACGTACTCCTTGACCGGGCCGTTGGTGGCCACGCGGACGGTGTCGCCGACCTTGTAGCCGCCCTTGTCGGCGGAGGCCCTGTCGAGCGCGATCTCGCCGTCGCGGGTCGGCCCGCCGCCCGTGGCGAAGGCGTACGCGCGGTCCTTGCCGTCCTTGCCGGGGGCGAAGTTGGTGCCCTTGTTGGACCAGCCGACGCCGATCAGCTTGCCGTTCTTGTCGGGCACGCCCGCGAAGCCGCCGACGCGCGGGGCGACGGAGGCGACCCCGTCGAGCCCGGCGACCCGGTCGACGTCCTTCTGGGAGAGGCCGGGGGCCTGCCGGGCCTGTTCGGGGTCCGGGTGCATCTCGACGGCGACGGCGACGTCGTCGTAGCTCTTCGCCGACTGGTTGCGGAAGGCCTGGGAGAGGGTGTCGGTGAAGACGAGGGTGCCGGAGACGAAGGCCACGCCGAGCATCACGGCGAGGACGGTCATCAGCAGTCTCGCCTTGTGCGCGAGCACGTTGCGCAGGGCGGTACGGAGCATGGGGTGTCCTGAACGGAGGGTGGGACGGACGGAGGTCGGGGGCGCGGGGCGCGCTACGGGGCCGCTTCTCGCGGCGTCAGCTCGTACGGCCCTTGGCGTCGAAGGCCTTCATGCGGTCGAGCACGCCGTCCGCCGTCGGGTTCAGCATCTCGTCGACGATCCGGCCGTCCGCGAGGAAGATCACGCGGTCCGCGTAGGAGGCGGCGACGGGGTCGTGGGTGACCATGACGACGGTCTGGCCCAGCTCCCGGACCGAGTTGCGCAGGAAGCCGAGGACCTCGGCGCCCGAGCGGGAGTCCAGGTTTCCGGTGGGCTCGTCGCCGAAGATGATCTCGGGGCGGGAGGCGAGCGCGCGGGCCACGGCCACGCGCTGCTGCTGGCCGCCGGAGAGCTCGGTGGGGCGGTGGGTGAGCCGGCCGGAGAGGCCGAGCATGTCGATGACCTGCTGGACCCACTGCTTGTCGGCCTTGCGGCCCGCGATGTCCATCGGCAGCGTGATGTTCTCCATGGCCGTCAGCGTCGGCAGCAGGTTGAAGGCCTGGAAGATGAAGCCGATCTTGTCCCGGCGGAGCTGGGTGAGGTGCTTGTCCTTCAGGGTGGACAGCTCGGTCTCGCCGATCCGCACCGAGCCGGAGGAGAAGGAGTCCAGGCCGGCGACGCAGTGCATGAGCGTCGACTTGCCGGATCCGGAGGGGCCCATGATGGCGGTGAACTCGCCCTGCCGGAAGTCCACGGTGACGTGGTCGAGCGCGACCACCTGGGTCTCGCCCTGTCCGTAGACCTTCGTGAGATCCGTGGCGCGGGCGGCCACCGCGGTGGCGCGGGACACGGTGGGGGAGGTGGTCACGAGGAGGACTCCTGTCACTGCGGGGCTGTTTCGGGAACCCCTCCATCGTGTCGAGCGTTCCGCCCCGGAGCGTCCGCCCACGTGCCCGTTCCCGGGGCAGTCTGGAGTCGGACCGGAGCCCCGCTTCCTCCTCCTGAGGTATGACCGGGCCCCTGAGAGGCGCCGGACCGGGGGCCCCGGACCGAGGTGACACAAATCCGACGACTTTTCGTCATTCCAAGGGGTGCCGGTTTGCGCCTGCGACCCCTGTCACAGTTCGGCGAAAAGGCCCCCACCTGCACTGACGCACCCTCAGACCTCAATAAAATAAGACAACATCAGGGGCGATGTTCGGCTGAACGAGGGAAGCGCCCCGATAGGCTCATGTGCCAACGCGGAGCATCGCGACGCCCGGATGGTGGAATGCAGACACGGCGAGCTTAAACCTCGCTGGCCTTCGGGCCGTACCGGTTCGAGTCCGGTTCCGGGCACCACCGACGACAGTGCCGCCGACCGGTGGGGGCGTCCGTTCTCCGCCGGTTCCTCCGGCTCCTCCGGGAGGTCGGGAGCGTGCCCCCGGTGCCCCGCCCGTACGGAGCGGATCCCTCCGCTCCCGCGCACGTCCGCAGGTCCGTCCGGCCGCCCGCAGCGCCCCGGGAGGCCGTCGAGCACCCCTGTTACCCTGAGGGACCCCTCCGCCTCCTGTTAGGTTCTCATGCCGTCATGAATATCCTGAACCTTTCGGCAGTGCCCTCTCAGCGGCGCGCACCGGAAGGGGGCGGCGCGGCACCCGCGGGGAATGCGCCGAAACCGGCGGAGCGGTATTCGAAGAAGCCTGCTCTTCTTCTTTCCGGTGTTTTCTTCCTGGTCTATCTGGCCCTGTCCGCCCGGCGTCACGCGATACACCTGACGACCGGATACGACCTGGGCATCTTCACCCAGATAGCGAAGTCCTATTCGGAGTTCACGGCTCCGTACGCCCCTCTCAAGGGAACCGGATACAACGCGCTCGGGGACCATTTCCACCCGATCCTCGCGGTTCTCGGGCCCCTCTACAAGGTGTTCCCGTCGAGCTATACGCTCCTGGTGTGCCAGGCGGCCCTGATCGCGGTCTCCGTCATTCCGATCACGCTGTGGGCCCTCGACGTCAGGGGGCCGAAATTCGCCTACTGGATCGGAATCTCCTACGGGGCCTCCTGGGGCATCGCGGAACTCGTCCAGTTCGACTTCCACGAAGTCGCCTTCGCGGTGCCGCTCCTCGCGTTCTCCGTGTGCGCCGCCGGCCGCGAGAAGTGGCGCGCGGCCGTCCTCTGGGCGATCCCCCTGGCCCTGGTCAAGGAGGACCTCGGGCTCACGGTGGCGGCGATCGGCGCGTACGTCGCGTGGAAGGGGCCCCGGCGCGCGGGGATCCTGCTGGCCCTCTTCGGCGCGGTGGCGACGGCCCTCGCGATGTTCGTCGTCCTGCCGTCCGTCAATCCGCTCGGCGAGTTCGCCTACTGGCCGCCCGCGGAACCGCAGGAGAAGAGCCTCCTGGTGAAGGCCGTGGCGACTTTCTGGCCACCGGTCAAATGGCTCACGCTCCTCATGATCGTGGCCCCCACCGGATTCCTGGCGGTCCGCTCCCCCCTCCTGATCGTGATGCTCCCCACCCTCGGCTGGCGCTTCACCTCGGATTTCCCCAACTACTGGGGAATGGACTTCCACTACAGCGCGGTCCTGATGCCGGTCGCCTTCGCGGCGGCGGTCCACGCCGTCGCCTCGGGGCGGACGATCACCCGCAGGCTCCTGCACGCCGGGGTGATCGGAGCGGTGGCCACCGGCGTCACCTTCTTCACCTCCCCGTTCCACGAACTCGTGCTGCCGCGGACGTGGACCGCGTCCGAGCACGTGCGCGTGACCGACGAAATCCTCGGGAAGATCCCCGACGGCGCCACGGTGGCCGCGTCCAATCGCCTCGCGGCCCAGCTCGCGTACCGGACCACCGTCAGCGAGGTGTGCCTCTTCCCGCGTTCCTTCGAGCCGAAGGAACGGCCCCGCTGGATGGTCTACGACAACGCCGATCCGTCCGATCCGGAATGCGCGACCGGGAAGTCCCTGGAATCCGGCGCCCCGCACGTCCCCGGCTACCGGCTCGTCGAGCGCCGGAGCGGGATCTCCCTGCTCGAACGGGTCGACGAGCGGGCCGGCGAACGGGTCGGCGAACGGGCCGGCGCCCCCGGCGAGCGGCCCTGAGGACAGGGGTCCCGGCGGAGGGGGCGTACACCCCGCGACTCCGGGGAGGAAGAGCGGGAAGATGAGGGAAAGATCCTCCCCGAGCACTAGGGAGTTTCTTTTGCCTACGCATTACCCTTGACGCAAGGCCGCGCCGTGCGGTCTGCCATGGAGGAGTGAGATGAGGAGCAGCAACCCGGTCTTCTCGCGACGGGGGTTCAGCCGCGACAACGGCTACGCGGGCTTCAACGCGCAGCAGCCGCAGGCCGGGGGCCCCGCCGTCGGAACCAACCCGTACGCCACCGGCAACCCGTACGCCGAGGGCGCGACGAACCCGTACGCGACCAACCCGTACGCCCCGCAGGACACGCAGCTCGGCGCCCCGCAGCAGGCCCGCGGCAACGTGATGACGATCGACGACGTCGTGAGCCGCACGGCCATGACGCTCGGCACGGTCGTGCTCACCGCCGTCCTGTCCTGGCTGCTGCTGCCGGTCGACCCGGCGAACCTGGGCAAGTCCTACGGCATCGCCATCGGCGCCGCCCTGGTCGCCCTCGTCCTGTCGCTCGTGCAGTCCTTCAAGCGCAAGCCGTCGCCCGCGCTGATCCTGAGCTACGCCGCCTTCGAGGGCGTCTTCCTCGGAGTGATCTCGGCCGCCGTCTCGACGTACATCGCCGACGGCGTCGTCATCCAGGCGGTCCTGGGCACCATGGCGGTCTTCGCCGGCGTGCTCATCGCCTACAAGATGGGCTGGATCCGGGTCAACCGGCGCTTCTACGGCTTCGTGATGGCCGCCGCGATGGGCTTCATGCTCCTCATGGTGACCAACCTGCTGTTCGCGGTCTTCGCCGGCGGCGACGGCCTGGGCTTCCGCAGCGGCGGCCTCGGCATCCTGTTCGGCGTCATCGGCATCATCCTGGGCGCCTGCTTCCTCGCCCTCGACTTCAAGCAGGTCGAGGACGGCGTGACCTACGGCGCGCCGCGCGAGGAGGCCTGGCTGGCCGCCTTCGGTCTCACCATGACCCTGGTGTGGATCTACCTGGAGATGCTGCGTCTGCTGTCGATCCTCCAGGGCGACGACTGACGCACGGCCCCCTGACTCGGGGGGAAGGGCCCGTCCGGCTTCGCGCCGGGCGGGCCCTTCCGCGTTCCCGGATGCCGCTGGCACGGGGTCCCGGACGGCGCGTAGGGTCGCGGGGTGCTTGATACGAGTGACCTGACCGCCGCCGTGGAGCGGTTCGCCGACCGGCTGCGCGCCGCCCCGCAGAGCCGCCTCCAGCGGGGCGCGGCGGCCGAGGGGCTCGCCCTCGCCCGGGAGCTCGCGGTGCGCGCGCAGCGCGCCGAGGACCCGGACCGGGAGCCCCGGACCATGCCGGACGCCGGGGTCTTCGCGGTGGCCGACCAGCTCGCGGTGGCCGGGAGCGACCTGGCCGAGGCACTGCGAACGGCCCCGGCCGGCCCCCGCGAGGGGGAGCTGGACGAGGCCGTGGGGCTCGTACGGGAGGCGGCGGCGCGCTCGGGGCTGTAGCGGCCCGCCGGGGCCGCGTGCGGCCCTACAGGGAGGCGATCACGCGGTCCGCGAGGATGTAGACGTTCTCCTCGTCCGTGTCGCCGTACGAGAAGGTCAGGGCGAAGGCGCCGGAGACGCCCGAGCCGCCGAGCAGCACCGGGGTGCGGCCCGTGCGCAGGGCCTCCGCGAGGCGCTCCGCGGTCTCGCGGTGCCCGGGGGTCATACAGAGCGTGGTGCCGTCCGCGAAGACGTAGACGTCCAGGGTGCCCAGCGGGCCCGGGCGGACGTCGGTCAGGGCCGTGCGCGTGTCGGCCAGCTCCTCCAGGCGCGCCACCGTCCGCTCGTGGTCGGTGACGACCGGGGTCTGCACCGGCACGAAGTCCGGGTGCGAGGGGTGCCGGCGCCGGGCCGCGGCCAGCTCCGGGGAGTCCTCGGGGAACTCGTCCAGCGGCTCCGCCGCGCCGTCGAGCGCCGCGGCCTCGGCCTCCATGGCCTCCAGGGCCATCGCCTCCAGGCCCACGAAGTCGGTCTGGCGCGGCACGAAGAAGGAACCGTCCTCGGCCGGGCCGCCGAGGCCGCCGAGCAGGGACGGGGCGTCGGCCGCGTCCCGCGCCTCCTGCGCCGCCCAGAAGGCCCGCGCCTCGGCGAGCTCGCGCTCGCGCTCCTCGGCCAGCGCCTCCGCGACCGCGGCCCGTATCTCGGCGGCGGGCGTGGCACGGGCCGCGGGAACCGTCACGCCGTGCCCGGCGGCCAGCTCGCGCCGCAGGGCGGTGACCTGCTTGCGGAGACCGTGGACGGCGTGCAGGGCGGCAGCGACCACGGCCGTGGCGGCGGCCGTGGTCAGCAGCAGGGCAAGAGGCATGGCGCTCACTGACGTACTCCCGATTCCGAGTCGATCCCCCGACTTCCTACCTCAGCTTGTCGTGAGGCGGGGGCCGCTGTCAGTGCATTACGTCACGAATTGGACAGGTATTTCTGCCAGGCGTTTAGTACCGAAACCGCTCTGACCTGGGAAAACGAACTCCCCCGGGATGTAGGTCACATCCTGGGGGAGATTCGGTCACGGCTGGGACGCGACGTGGTTAGCCGCCGTCCACGAGGAGAGCGGTGCTCAGCTCAGCCGCTCGATCACCATCGCCATGCCCTGGCCGCCGCCGACGCACATCGTCTCCAGGCCGAACTGCTTGTCGTGGAACTGGAGGCCGTTGATCAGGGTGCCGGTGATGCGGGCGCCGGTCATGCCGAAGGGGTGGCCGACGGCGATGGCGCCGCCGTTGACGTTCACCTTGTCCAGGTCCAGGCCCAGCTCCTGGTAGGAGGGGATGACCTGGGCGGCGAAGGCCTCGTTGATCTCCGCCAGGTCGATGTCGCCGATGGTGAGGCCGGCGCGCTTCAGGGCCTGCTTCGACGCCTCGACCGGGCCGAGGCCCATGATCTCGGGGGAGAGGCCGGAGACGCCGGTGGAGACGATCCGGGCCAGCGGGGTCAGGCCGAGCTCGCGGGCCTTCGTGTCCGACATGATCACGAGCGCGGCGGCGCCGTCGTTGAGCGGGCAGCAGTTGCCGGCGGTGACCAGGCCGTCGGGGCGGAAGACCGGCTTGAGGCCCTGCACGCCCTCCAGGGTGACGCCCGCGCGCGGGCCGTCGTCCGCCGAGACGACCGTGCCGTCCGGCAGCGTCACCGGGGTGATCTCGCGCTCCCAGAAGCCGTTCTTGATGGCCTGCTCGGCGAGGTTCTGCGACCGCACGCCGAACTCGTCCATCTCCTGGCGGCCGATGCCCTTCCAGCGGGCCAGGTTCTCCGCGGTCTGGCCCATCGCGATGTACGCGTCGGGGACGACGCCGTCCTCGCGCGGGTCGTGCCAGGTGGAGCCCTCGGAGGCGGCGACCTCGGCGGTGCGGGCCTCGGCCTCGGCGAAGAACGGGTTGTGCGTGTCGGGCAGGGAGTCCGAGTTGCCCTTGGTGAAGCGGGAGACCATCTCGACGCCGGCCGAGATGAAGACGTCGCCCTCGCCCGCCTTGATCGCGTGCAGCGCCATCCGGGAGGTCTGGAGCGAGGAGGAGCAGTAACGGGTGATCGTGCAGCCCGGCAGGTGGTCCATGCCCATCTGCACGGCCACGATCCGGCCCAGGTTGTTGCCCTGCTCGCCGCCGGGCAGACCACAGCCCAGCATCAGGTCGTCGATGTCGCGCGGGTCCAGCTCGGGCACCTTCGCCAGGGCGGCCTGGACGATGGTCGCGGTGAGGTCGTCCGGGCGCAGGTCCTTCAGGGAGCCCTTGAAGGCCCGGCCGATGGGGGAACGGGCGGTCGAGACGATCACGGCTTCGGGCATCACGGCTCCATGAGGGTGCGGAGTGGGCGGACTGAAAAGGAAGTTACCCGTACGTACCGCACGGGTCACCGGGACGGGCGTGTGATGCGGACCTCTTTTCTAAGCGGGCGCTCAGGAAGCGGGGCGGTTCGCCGGGGCACGCCTGCCGGTGGGCGGTTCGCCGGGCCCTGCTTTCCGTGGGTGCTCCGTCGGGACCCGGCTCCCGGCGGGCGCTCCGCCGGGCCGGTGCCGACCGGAGCCCCGGCTCCCGCCGGGCGTTCAGTTGGCCGGAGTCTCCGTCGAGGGGACGGCGTCCGCCGGTGCCTCCAGTGTCCCTCCGGCCTCTTCCGGACCCTCCGTCGCTCCCGCCGCCCCGGCGGCCTCCGCCGCGACCGGCAGCCGCCGCCTGCGGCGGTGCTTGAGCAGGGCCCACGGCGCCCGGGCGCCCGTGACCTCGGTGCCCGCCTCCCGTACCGCTTCGGCCGCCGCCTTCGCCACCGGCAGCATGTTCTCCCGGCGCGCCGGCTCCAGCCGGTCGGCCTCCGGCCACGCGCCGAGCACCGCGCAGACCGTCGGCAGCACGGCCATCGCCGCCGTCGCGTACCCCTCGGCCGACGGGTGGAAGCTGTCCACCCCGAACATCTCGCGCGGGTTCGCCGCGAACTCCGGGCCCAGCAGGTCGCCGAGCGACACCGTCCGCCCGCCCTGCTCCACCACCACGATCGTCTGCGCCGCCGCCAGCTGCCGCGACGCCCGGCGGGCCAGCCAGCGCAGCGGCTGGTAGACCGGCTCGATCGTGCCCAGATCAGGGCAGGTGCCGACGACCACCTCCGACCCGGCCGTCCGCAGCCGCCGCACCGCCGCCGCCAGGAGCCGCACCGACTCCGTCGCCGGCATCCGGTGCGTCACGTCGTTCGCCCCGATCATGATCACGCACACGTCCGGCGGCCCCAGGGGCTGCGCGAGCAGCAGCGACACCTGCCGCTCCAGGTCGTCCGAGCGCGCCCCCGACAGGGCCACGTTCCGCAGCAGCACCGGCCGCTCCGACACCGCCGCGAGCCCCGAGGCGAGCAGCGCGCCCGGCGTCTGGCCGGTGCGGCGCACGCCCTGGCCCGCCGCCGTGGAATCACCCAGAAGGGCCAGTCGCAGCGGGTCCTCCGTCCCGAACGCCCGCCCGTACAGCCCGTCCGCCGCGGGCGGCAGCGGAGCCGCCCCGCCCCCGACGGTCCGCTTCGCGAAGTGCGCCTCGGCGAGGAGGACCCCCACCGTCGCGACCCCGAGGAGTCCGATGCTCCCGCCGCCGTACGCCGCACCCGCCGCGATCCGCCGCGCCACCCTCGCCCTCGACATGGGGCCGTCACCTCCTTCAAGCCGTTCACGGTGTAACTGCCCCGTAACCCGCTCCGACTACGCATACGCTGGCCACACCATTACGGAGACCCCGGAGATTACGGTGCAATTCCACGACTCGATGATCAGCCTCGTCGGCAACACCCCGCTGGTGAAGCTCAACAACGTCACAGCGGGCATCCAGGCGACCGTCCTGGCCAAGGTCGAGTACTTCAACCCCGGCGGTTCGGTCAAGGACCGGATCGCCCTGCGGATGATCGAGGCGGCCGAGCGCAGCGGCGAGCTGAAGCCCGGCGGCACCATCGTCGAGCCCACGTCCGGCAACACCGGCGTCGGCCTGGCGATCGTGGCCCAGCAGAAGGGCTACAAGTGCATCTTCGTCTGCCCCGACAAGGTGTCGCTCGACAAGATCAACGTGCTGCGGGCGTACGGCGCCGAGGTCGTCGTCTGCCCCACCGCCGTCGACCCGGAGCACCCGGACTCGTACTACAACGTCTCCGACCGGCTCGTCCGCGAGACGCCGAACGCCTGGAAGCCCGACCAGTACTCCAACCCGAACAACCCGCGCTCGCACTACGAGACCACCGGTCCCGAGCTGTGGGAGCAGACGGACGGGAAGATCACCCACTTCGTCGCGGGCGTCGGCACCGGCGGCACCATCTCCGGCACCGGCAACTACCTCAAGGAGGCCAGCGGCGGCGCCGTCAAGGTCATCGGCGCCGACCCGGAGGGCTCCGTCTACTCGGGCGGCTCGGGCCGTCCGTACCTGGTCGAGGGCGTCGGCGAGGACTTCTGGCCCAGCGCGTACGACCGGAAGGTCGCCGACGGGATCGTGGCCGTGTCCGACAAGGACTCCTTCCAGATGACCCGCCGCCTCGCCAAGGAGGAGGGCCTCCTCGTCGGCGGCTCCTGCGGCATGGCCGTGGTCGCGGCCCTGGAGGTCGCCCGCGGCCTCGGCCCCGACGACGTCGTGGTCGTGCTGCTCCCGGACTCCGGCCGCGGCTACATGTCCAAGATCTTCAGCGACGAGTGGATGGCCGACTACGGCTTCCTGGAGCACACCTCCTCCGCCACCGTCGCGGACGTCCTGCGCCACAAGGAGGGCGGCCTGCCCTCCCTCGTCCACATGCACCCGGACGAGACCGTCGGCCAGGCCATCGAGGTGCTGCGCGAGTACGGCGTCTCCCAGATGCCCATCGTGAAGCCGGGCGCCGGCCACCCCGACGTCATGGCCGCCGAGGTCGTCGGCTCGGTCGTCGAGCGCGAGCTGCTCGACGCCCTCTTCACCAAGAAGGCGTCCCTGGAGGACCCCCTGGAGCGCCACATGAGCGCGCCGCTGCCGCAGGTCGGCTCCGGCGAGCCCGTGGCCGACCTGATGGCCGTCCTGGGCGAGGCCGCCGACGCGGCGACCGTCCTGGTCGAGGGCAAGCCGACCGGTGTCGTCAGCCGCCAGGACCTGCTGGCCTTCCTGGCGGGCGGCGGCGCGAAGTAGCCCCGGGGGCGGCTGGACGGCCCTGCGGGGCGGGCCCGGGAACGGGCGGTCGGCGCCGCGGGGCGGGCCCGGGCGCGGGGCTCGCGGGCGAGTTCGCGCAACTGGTACGAGCGCGACACGTCCGCGCAGCACCCGCTTAACACGCGTCCGGCAGATTGTTCCTCGTCGGCGTCACGGACTTCCGGAGCGGCTCCCGGGCCTCCAGAGACGCCACGGACGCGGACCGGCCCTGACCCGGGCCCGTGTCCCTCGCGGGGACCGCCGTCGTCCCGCCCCCCGGCAACGGGGGTGCGGCGGTCCCCGCGCCAAGCCTCACGGAAGGGCCCCTCGCAGTGGCGGGGGGCCCTTCGGCCGTTCTCTTCCCGGTCTCTTTCCGGTCTCTTTCCAGGACCGCCCGTGGCGGATCGTGCATATCCTTATGCAGAGTGACGCGCGAGTGAATAGGTGAAAGGGGAGGGCGACGTGAGCGACAGCCCGGCCGGCCGGCTCCAGGCCCTCTTCGAGGGGCACCGGCTGACGCCGACCCAGCGGCGGATCGCGCACTGCATGGTGCGGCGCGCCGGAGACGTGCCGTTCCTGTCCAGCGTGGAACTGGCCGAACTCGCCGGGGTCAGCCAGCCCTCCGTCACCCGCTTCGCCGTCGCCCTCGGCTTCGACGGCTACCCGGCGCTCCGCCGCCACCTGCGGGAGGTCGCGCCCCCGGAGACCGGTGCGGGCGAGGGAGGGGACGGTGGCGAGGCGTTCAACGAGTACCAGCAGGCCGTGCTCGCCGAGATCGGGAACCTCCGGCACCTCGCCGGGCTGCTCGCGGACCCCGGGCCCGTCGAGCGGGCCGGCCGCCTCCTCGCCGCCTCCCGCCCGCTGCCCGTGCTCGGGCTGCGGGCCGCCTCCTCGCAGGCGCGCGGCTTCGCCTACTTCGCCGCCAAGGTGCACCCGGACGTGCGGCTCCTCGACGAGGGCGGCTCGATGCTCACGGACCGCGTCGACGCGGCCGTACGGGCCGGAGCCACGGCCCTGCTCTGCTTCGCGCTGCCCCGGCACCCGCGCGAGGTCGTCGAGGCCCTGGAGTACGCGCGGGCGGCCGGCCTTGCGGTCGTGACCGTCGCCGACTCGGCGTTCGCGCCCGTCGCCGCCCACAGCGACCTGCTGATCCCGGCCGCCGTCGGCACCGGGCTCGCCTTCGACACCGCCTGCGCCCCCATGATGCTCGGCCGGGTCCTCCTGGAGGCGATGGCCGACGAACTCCCCGACGCGCAGGCGCGCCTGGAGGAGTTCGACGCGAAGGCGGCGGCGCGGGGCCTGTTCGTCGAGTAGGCGACGGGCGGCCTCCCGGCCGTCAGACGTCCAGTTCGGCCTCGATCTTCTTCAGCTGGTGGCGGGCCATCGCCAGGTTCGCCCGGTCCTTGTGCAGGGCCAGGTAGAGGAAGAGGCCGTTGGTGTTGCGCCCCTTGAGCAGCCGGATCAGGTGGTAGTGGGTGCCGAGGGTGATGAGGATGTCCTCGATCTCGTCGTTGAGCCCCAGCATCTCCATCGCCCGGACCTTGGCCCGGACGACGTCGGTGTTGCCGGCGGCGGCCACGTTCAGGTCGAGCTCCTTGCCGCCGCCGATCGTGCCGAGCGCCATGCCGCTGGTGTAGTCGACGAGGGCAGCGCCGATCGCGCCGTCGATGGAGGCCGCTTCCTTGAGGGAGGTCTCGGTGTTCGCCATGGTGTCGTACTTCTTCCTTCTGGGGTGACGTGCTTCTCGGGTGACGGCCTCTCGGGCCGTGGGTCTCCGGGGTGACGGGCTTCCCGCGGGTTTCCGGGACTGCCGGGGCTACGGGCTCCTCGGGTGGCGGACCTCGCGGACCGGGGGCCTCCCCGGCAGCGGAGGACTCCCGGGGTGCGGGGGCTTGCCGGGATACGGGGGCGGGAGCTGCCCGAGCCGGGTCGGCGGCTCCCTGCGCTCGAGGGCTCCGTCGACCAGCTCGCCTATCCGGGCGCTGGACCTGCGGGCCTCCAGATGGAGCCGCCCCACGTTGATCCGGGGCTCCGCGAGCAGCGTCAGGACGGCCGAGCCGCCCGCCGCGTACGTCGCCACGTAGCCGCTCTCGCCGCGTACGAGCAGTTCGCGGAAGCGGCCCTGGCCGGTGGAGTCGGTGAGGCGCTGGCCGACGCCCAGCGCCGCCGCGGTCAGCGCGGCCACGCTCTCGGCCTCGCCGTCCACGGTGTCGTGGGCCAGGACGAGTCCGTCGGCGCTGGCCGCCAGGGCTCCGGTGAGCTGGGGCAGCCGCGCCCGCAGTCGTCTCAGCTCGCCGAGGACCTCGGCTTCTGCCGTCATGAGCTGTCTCCTCTCGGCGCGCATGCGCAGGGCACGCCTCATCACAGGTGTGCCTCCAGGGCGTCACGGAGCCGGCGCAGCAGGGCGATGTCGGGATCGGGCACCGGCGGGACGGGTAAGAGGGCCGGTGCCGGTGGCACGGGGTCGGGTTCGGGGGCGAGCGGGGTCTCGACGAGTCCGGCGGCGGCCAGCCTCCGTACGTCGAGGAGCGTGTGGAAGGCGGGGCGGCCGAGCAGCCGGGCCAGCTCGGCCGGGTTCCGCTCGCCGTCGGCCGCCGCGAGCAGGGCGCGCTGCCGGGCCCCCACGGTCTGGCCGGGGGCGGCGGGGCGGGGGACGACCGGGGCGGTGTCCACGGCGGGGTACGGCCAGACGGCGTCGAGGAGTTCGCGGCGGCGCACGGTCTCGCGCTCGACGGCCTCGGCCGAGACCGGCCGCACCGTGCCGAACCAGTGCCCCACCCCGTACCGGAAGCGGGTCGGGCCGCTGGTGGGGGAGAGGGCGAAGAAGGCGGCGTCGAAGACGGCGCCGAGGTGGCATATCTCCAGCTCCCCGTCCTGGAGCCGCCCGCTGTCGACGAGGAAGCGGCCCACCGCGCGGTGGGCCCCGGCCCGGTCGACGGCCTCGTCCCAGTTCTCCCGGGGCAGCCGGCCGCCGGTGGTGAGGAGGACGTCGACGCCGGGGGCGGCGGGGCTCTCGGCGTGCACGACCCGGCCGTCCACGAGGTAGAGCGTGCCGTGGTCGCGCAGCAGGGCGCCGGTGGCCTTCTCGGCGGCGAGCCGGACCAGCATCGGGGAGACGGGGGTGGCGACCGCGCTCATCCGAGGACCAGCTTCTCGGCTATGTCGCGGAGCCTCATGCGGGCCAGGGCGAGGTTGCCGGTGTCGCGGTCGAGCCAGAGGTGGAGGAAGACGCTGCTGTCGAAGGAGGTCTCGACGAAGCGGAGGACGTGGTAGCCGGCCCGGGTGGTGACGATCAGGTCCTCGACGGGAGGCCCTCCGCCGCCTCCGGCCCCGTCCGCCCCTCCGGAGTCGTCGTCCGTCGCCAGGAAGGTGTCGAACTCGGCCGCCGAGCGGGCCAGTTCGGCGGTCTCGGCGGCCGTGGTCTCGTGGTCCCCGACGGGTGAGTCGCCCGCCGTTCCCAGCGCGAGCCCGCTGGTCCAGTCGACCAGGGAGGCGCCCCGAGCACCCGGTAGGGTCATGGCCTCCGTCAGGCACTCGTCGATTCCGGGCACGCGGATTCCCCTCCCGATGCGGCGTGCGAACGTGCGGCAGTAACGGTGACGCTACTGAACGTTCCGGTCCGTGGGAGGTGTTCTGGCATTTTCCATCGGAACATGCCCGGGTCTGACGGAAATTGATCCCTTGTCCTCGGCGGGCGGATGTGGTGGGCCCGTCAGATCCGGGTCTCCACGGCGTTCGCGACGTCCGACAGGTCCTTCGCGAGCGCTCTGGCGACGGCCCTCGCCCCGAGGCGGGCGAACGCCCGGCCGAGGAGGCCGGGGGCGCGCCCGTGCGCGGGCCGGACGGAGAAGGACATCCGCAGGACGGTGGACCCGGTCCCGTCGGGGGCGAGCCCGGTCCCGTCGGGGACGAGGGTGAGCTCGGAGACGTAGTGCATGCCGTGGGAGTCGGCGACCGTGACGTACCGGTCGGGCGGCTCGCACGCGGTCACGGTCATCTCCTCCGTGGCCTCCCGGCCCAGCATCCGCCGGGTCTCGCGCCAGCGGGTGCCCACGCCGAAGCCGCCCGGGGTGAGCACCTCCACCTTCCGGACGCCGGTCAGGACGCGGGGCAGGCCGGGGAGGTCGGTGATCGCCTCCCAGACCCGCCCGGGGGAGGCGGCGACCCGGCGCTCGACGACGACGGAGGTGGTGCCCGTACCCGTTCCGGTCATGTCTTCACCACTCATGTCCTCATGGAAGCCGGGGCGTGGGGCCGGCGCTACCGGACTGTCGGCCCTCTTTCTGTTCGACCCCTCCGCCCGGCCGGTTCGGCCGGTTCATCGGGTTCGACCGCCTCGACCGCCTCGACCTGCTCGGCCGGCATGCGCACCAGCGCGTCCGCCAGGTCCCCGCCCGCCTCGGCGACGATCTCCTCGGAGGTCTGGGGCCTCCGCACGGGCGTGAACGCCACCGTCCCGTCGCCGGCCACGGCGAAGCCGTGGATCCCCGGCCGGGGCAGGCTGTTGTACGCGTAGTGGTGGGCGAAGTAGTACGCGCCGGTGTCCGGCACCGCCACCACGTCCCCCGGCCGCAGCAGCGGCAGCTCGCGGCCCGTGGCGATCAGGTCCCCGGCGAAGCAGGCGGGGCCCGCCACGTCCTGGACGGCGGTCTCCCCGGTGCGGGGCCGGCCCTCGGAGTCGTACGCGAGGACGCGCAGCGGCCAGGAGTCGGGCGCGTAGACCGTACGGGTGGCGAGCTGCACGCCCGCGTGGGTGACGGCGATCGGGCGGCCGCCGGAGGTCTTGGTGTACTCCACCCGGGCGAGGACCGTGCCGTGTTTGGCCAGAAGTGAGCGCCCGAACTCGGTGACGAGGCGGTAGCGGCCGTCGAAGAGACCGGGGACGGTGTCGGCGAGCAGCCGGGCGTACTCCGCGTACGTCGGCGTCTCCTCGTCGGAGGCGAAGTTCACCGGGAGGCCGCCGCCGATGTCGAGGGTGTCGACCTGCCGCCGGCCGGTGGCCCGGTTGATCTCCTCGGCGAGCGCGTACGCCTCCCCGACGCCCTGCGCCATCAGGGCGAGCGGAACGCCCTGGGAGCCGGTGTGGGTGTGCAGCCGGGTGAGCCAGGGGCGGTCCAGGTAGGCCTGGACGACGGTCTTGCGGGCGCCCTCGTCGCGGAGCGCCACGCCGAACTTGGAGGTGGCGGTCGCGGTGGAGAGCGCACCGATGGAACCGGCTCCGACCTGCGGGTTCACCCGGAGTCCGAGGGGCGAGGCGGTGGGTCCGGAGGCGACGAGGGCGTCGAGCCGGTCCAGCTCCTGGAGGTTGTCGGCGTTGACCGCGATCCCGAGCGCGAGGGCCAGGCGCAGTTCGTCCGGGGTCTTGGCGGGGGAGTCGAGCACGGTGCGCTCCGGCGGGACCCCGGCGGCGCGGGCGAGGGCCAGCTCGCCGGGGCTCGCCACCTCGGCCCCGATCCCGGCCTCGTGCAGCAGGCGCAGGACGGGGACGAGCGGGGCTGCCTTCACGGCGAAGGCGTGCAGTACGGGCGCGTCGGTGACGGCGGCGAAGGCGCCGGTCAGGGCGGCTGCGGAGGCGCGGATGCCGGCGGTGTCGAGGAGGGCGACGACCGGTTCGGCGGGGGAGAGGAGTCCTTGGTCGACGGAGGCGCGGACGGCGAGATCGCGACGGGAGGAGGCCATGGGCCCCATCGTCGTCGATCCGGTGGAGGAACGGGAGGGCGTCGTGTCGCCCCGCCCCTTCCGCCCGGCCCTGTTGACTACAACTATTCATCACGCCAGGATGTGAATATCTGAACGACATTCGAGGAGGCACCGCCATGTCAGGACCCCGCCCCGTACGGGCCCCGCGCGGTACGGAACTGAGCGCCCTGGGATGGCAGCAGGAGGCCGCCCTCCGGATGCTCCAGAACAACCTGGACCCCGAGGTCGCCGAGCACCCCGACAAGCTCGTCGTCTACGGCGGCACCGGCAAGGCCGCCCGCGACTGGCGCTCCTTCGACGCGATGGTCCGCACCCTGCGCACCCTCAAGCAGGACGAGACGATGCTCGTCCAGTCCGGCCGCCCGGTCGGCGTCATGCAGACCCACGAGTGGGCCCCGCGCGTCCTCATCGCCAACTCCAACCTGGTCGGCGACTGGGCGAACTGGGAGGAGTTCCGGCGCCTGGAGCAGCTCGGCCTCACCATGTACGGCCAGATGACGGCCGGCTCCTGGATCTACATCGGCACCCAGGGCATCCTCCAGGGCACGTACGAGACCTTCGCCGCCGTCGCCGCGAAGAAGTTCGGCGGCACCCTGGCCGGGACCATCACCCTGACCGCCGGACTCGGCGGCATGGGCGGCGCCCAGCCGCTCGCCGTGACGATGAACGACGGCGTCGCGATCTGCATCGACGTCGACCCGCGCGCCATCGAGCGCCGCATCGAGCACCGCTACCTGGACGTGAAGGCCGACTCCCCGGAGCACGCCCTCGCGCTCGCCACCGAGGCCCGCGACGCCCGCCGCCCGCTCTCCATCGGCCTCCTCGGCAACGCCGCCGAGCTGCTGCCCCGGATGCTGGCCGAGGGCGCCCCGATCGACATCGTGACGGACCAGACCTCCGCCCACGACCCGCTCTCCTACCTCCCCGTCGGCGTCGCCTTCGAGGACATGGCCGACGCGGCGGCGAAGGACCCGGCCGGGTTCACGACCCGGGCCCGCGAGTCGATGGCCCGGCACGTCGAGGCCATGGTCGGCTTCATGGACGCGGGCGCCGAGGTCTTCGACTACGGCAACTCGATCCGGGGCGAGGCCCGGCTCGCCGGCTACGACCGCGCCTTCGCCTTCCCGGGCTTCGTCCCGGCGTACATCCGCCCGCTGTTCTGCGAGGGCAAGGGCCCGTTCCGCTGGGCCGCGCTCTCCGGCGAGGCCTCGGACATCCACAAGACCGACAAGGCGATCCTCGACCTCTTCCCGGAGAACGAGTCGCTGCACCGCTGGATCAAGATGGCCGGCGAGCGCGTCCACTTCCAGGGCCTGCCCGCCCGCATCTGCTGGCTCGGCCAGGGCGAGCGCGACAAGGCCGGCGCCATGTTCAACGACATGGTCGCCGACGGCACCCTCGCCGCCCCCCTCGCCATCGGCCGCGACCACCTGGACTGCGGCTCGGTCGCCTCCCCGTACCGCGAGACCGAGGCCATGCTCGACGGCTCCGACGCCATCGCGGACTGGCCGCTCCTGAACGCCATGGTCAACGTCGCCTCCGGCGCCTCCTGGGTCTCCCTCCACCACGGCGGCGGCGTCGGCATGGGCCGCTCCATCCACGCGGGCCAGGTCTCGGTGGCCGACGGCACGGCCCTCGCGGGCGAGAAGATCCGCCGCGTGCTGACGAACGACCCGGGCATGGGCGTCATCCGCCACGTCGACGCGGGCTACGACATCGCCGAGCGGGTCGCGGACGAGAAGGGCGTCCGCGTCCCGATGCGCGAGGGTTCCGAGGCCGACCGGGCCGACCGGGGCGACCAGGGCGGCTCCGCGTGAGCGACAGCTTCCACGCCATGTGGCGCTCGCTGCGGCCGATCGGCCGCAGCGACGCCTCCGGCGGCTACCGGCGCTACGCCTGGACCGGCGCCGACGCCGACTGCCGCCTCTGGTTCCGGATGCAGGCCGAGGCCCGCCGCCTGGACGTCGAGACCGACCGCAACGGCAACCAGTGGGCCTGGCTCGGCGACCCGACGGCCGGCGACGCCGTCGTCACCGGCTCCCACCTGGACTCCGTCCCCGACGGCGGCGCCTTCGACGGCCCCCTCGGCGTCGTCTCCTCCTTCGCCGCGCTCGACGAACTGCGCGCCCGGGGCGTCTCGTTCAGGCGCCCCCTCGCCATCGTCAACTTCGGCGACGAGGAGGGCGCCCGCTTCGGCCTCGCCTGCGTCGGCTCCCGCCTCACCGCCGGACGCCTGACGAAGGAGCAGGCGTACGAGCTGCGCGACGGCGACGGGATCAGCCTCCCGCAGGCCATGGAGGCCGCCGGATACGACCCCGAGGCCATCGGCCCCGACCCGGAACGGCTCGCCCGCATCGGCGCCTTCGTCGAACTGCACGTCGAGCAGGGCCGGGCCCTGGACCTGTCCGGCGACGCCGTCGGCATCGCCTCCTCCATCTGGCCGCACGGCCGCTGGCGGTACGACTTCGCGGGCGAGGCCAACCACGCCGGCACCACCCGGCTCGTCGACCGCCGCGACCCGATGCTCACCTACGCCGAGACCGTCCTCGCCGCCCGCCGCGAGGCCGAACTCGCGGGCGCCGTCGCCACCTTCGGCAAGATCGCGGTCGAGCCGAACGGCGTCAACGCCATCCCCTCCCTCGTCCGGGGCTGGCTCGACGCGCGCGCCGCCGACCAGGGCGCCCTGGACGCGGTCGTCACGGGCGTCGAGACGGCGGCCCGCGACTACGCCGACCGGCACGGCATCGACCTCACGGTCGTCCGCGAGTCCTTCACCCCGGTCGTGGACTTCTCGCACGCCCTGCGCGACGAGCTGTCCCGGATCCTGGGCGACTCGGCCGCCGGCACCACGGGCACCTCGGGCAAGGTCCCGGTCCTCGGCACGGGCGCGGGCCACGACGCGGGTATTTTGTCCGAATCGATCCCGACCGCCATGCTGTTCGTGCGCAACCCCACGGGCGTCTCGCACTCCCCGGCCGAGTTCGCGGCCGAGGACGACTGCCTGGCCGGGGTCCGCGCACTCGCCGACGTACTGGAGGAGCTGGCGTGCCGCTGACGACCGCGTACTGGCTGGAGCACGCCTGGATCGACCCCGCCGTCGAGCCGGGCGTCGCCCTGGAGGTGACGGACGGCCGGATCGCCTCGGTCCGGACGGGGGTGGAGACCCCGCCCCCGGGCGCGGAGGTCCTGCGCGGCCTGACGGTCCCGGGCCTGGCCAACGCCCACTCGCACGCCTTCCACCGCGCCCTGCGCGGCACGGTCCAGGTCGGCTCCGGCACGTTCTGGACCTGGCGCGACACCATGTACAAGATCGCCCAGCGACTCACCCCCGACAGCTACTTCGCCCTCGCCCGCGCCGTGTACGCGGAGATGGCGCTCGCCGGCATCACCTCCGTCGGCGAGTTCCACTACCTCCACCACGCCCCCGGCGGCGCCCCGTACGCCGACCCCAACGCCATGGGCGAGGCCCTGATCGCGGCCGCCGCCGAGGCGGGCGTCCGCATCACCCTCCTCGACACCGCCTACCTTTCCTCCGGCTTCGGCGCCGCCCCCGAACACCACCAGCTCCGCTTCACCGACGGCACGGCGGACGCCTGGGCCGAGCGGGCCTCGGCGCTCAAGGAGCGGGACGGCGTACGGATCGGGGCGGCGATCCACTCCGTACGGGCCGTCCCGGCGGACCAGCTGGCCACGGTGGCCGACTGGGCCCGGCGCCGGGAGGCGCCCCTCCACGTCCACCTCTCGGAGCAGACGGCCGAGAACGACGCCTGCCTGGCGGCCCACGGCCTCACCCCCACGCAGCTCCTCTCCGAACACGGCGTGCTCGGCCCCCGGACGACGGGCGTCCACAACACCCACCTCACCCCCGGCGACATCACCCTCCTCGGCTCGTCCTCCACCGGCACCTGCATGTGCCCGACGACCGAACGCGACCTCGCGGACGGCATCGGCCCGGCGGTGGACCTCCAGCGCGCCGGCTCCCCCCTCTCCCTGGGCAGCGACAGCCACGCGGTCGTCGACATCCTCGAAGAGGCGCGGGCGATGGAGCTGAACGAGCGCCTGCGCACCCACATCCGGGGCCACTGGACCGCCGCGTCCCTGCTCCGCGCGGCGACGGCGGACGGCCACGCGGCCCTCGGCTGGCAGGAGGCGGGCGAGCTGACGCCGGGCGCCCTCGCCGACTTCACGACGATCGCCCTGGACTCCGTCAGGACAGCGGGACCGGCACCGCGTCTGGCAGCCGAGACGGCGGTATTCGCAGCGTCGGCAGCGGATGTGCGTCACACGGTCGTGGGCGGCCGTCACGTCGTACGGGACGGGGTCCACTCATCCGTACCGGACGTGCCCCGGGCCCTCGCCGACTCGATCGCCGCCCTGCGCGGCTGAAGGAGACACCCCTCACCATGAACACCGGCCCCGAGGCGAGGAACAGCGCGGCGGCGACCTCCGCCCCCACGAGCGCGAACAGCGCCGTGGCGACGCACGCCACCGCCATCGTCAACATCGCGAGCCTGGTCACCAATGATCCCTCCCTCGGATGGGGGTCCCCCCGCTCGACCAAGTTCGAGAGTGGGGGAGGAAGTCCTCTGGGTCTGATCCAGGACGCGGCCGTCGTCATCGAAGGCGACCGCGTCGTCTGGGTCGGTGAATCCAGCAAAGCACCGACCACTGACAACCGGGTCGACGCGGGCGGCCGGGCCGTGATCCCCGGCTTCGTCGACTCCCACTCGCACCTGGTCTTCGCGGGCGACCGCACGGCCGAGTTCAACGCCCGCATGTCGGGGCAGCCGTACGAGGCGGGCGGCATCCGCACGACGGTGGCGGCGACCCGCGCGGCGAGCGACGAGGCCCTGTCGGCGAACGTCGCCCACTACCTGCGCGAGGCCCTCGCCCAGGGCACGACGACCTTCGAGACGAAGTCCGGCTACGGCCTGACGGTCGAGGACGAGGCCCGCGCCCTGCGCATCGCCGCCGAGCACACCGACGAGGTCACGTACCTCGGTGCGCACATCGTCCCCCCGGAGCACGCCGACGACCCGGCGGCCTACGTCGACCTGGTCACCGGCCCGATGCTGGACGCCTGTGCCCCGTACGCCCGCTGGGTGGACGTCTTCTGCGAGAAGGGCGCCTTCGACGGCGACCAGGCCCGCGCGATCCTGACGGCGGGCAAGGCGAAGGGCCTCCACCCCCGGGTCCACGCCAACCAGCTCTCGTACGGCCCCGGCGTCCAGCTGGCGGTGGAACTGGACGCGGCGAGCGCGGACCACTGCACGCACCTGACGGACGCGGACGTGGACGCGCTGGCCTCGGGCAACACGGTCGCCACGCTCCTCCCGGGGGCGGAGTTCTCCACCCGCGCCGAGTGGCCGAACGCCCGCCGCCTCCTGGACGCGGGCGTCACGGTGGCCCTCTCCACGGACTGCAACCCGGGCTCCTCCTTCACCTCCTCCGTCCCCTTCTGCATCGCCCTGGCGGTCCGGGACATGCGCATGACCCCCGACGAGGCCCTCTGGTCCGCCACGGCCGGCGGCGCGGCGGCCCTCCGCCGCACGGACGTCGGCCGCCTCACCCCCGGCACCCGAGCCGACCTCACCCTCCTGAACGCCCCGTCCCACGTCCACCTGGCCTACCGCCCGGGCGTACCGCTGGTGTCGGAGGTGTGGCGGAGGGGGGTGCGGGTGGTCTGAGGGGACGGGCCCGGACCGACCCGGCGGGCCGGGCTCCCGGCACGGTCCCGCGCAATGCGGTGGCGGGCGTCCGCCCGGGCGTGTGACCGTTCCCGCCATGGGCAATTCGAGGGCGTACGCGGTCTTCCGGACCACCGACGCGGCGACGGCGTACGCGCGGGCCGAGCGTCTGTGCGGGCTGCTGGAGAAGCGGGACGACGAGGTCGGGCTCTTCGCCGAGTTGGAGACGGTCGCGGAGCTCCGGGGCATGGCGGAGGTCCTGCCCGGGGCGGTGTACGAGTACGTGAACCGGCGCACCGGGCCGGACGGCGGGTTCGTCCGGTTCGACCTGGACGTCGCGGCGGCGGACGACGCCACGCTGGAGCAGCACCTTCCGCTGGGCCTCCTGGAGGACGCGCCGACGGGGAGCGTGGAGGACCGTTTCGTCGGGGTCCTCGGCCGGGGCATGGCCGCCGTCGCCTGGCACGGCCTGTGGCCGGACGACCCGGAGTCGGACCAGTACCCGTCGGCGAACCACGACGGGGTCCAGGTCGTGTTCCACGGCGAGCAGGCCCAGTGGGACCGGTGGAGCGAGTACCACACCGTCTTCGTCCACGTGAGCAAGTTCGGCGACCCGTCCCGGGCCCGGAAGCTCGCCGCGCACATCGGCGGCGAGGTGCCGGACGAGCCGCAGCTCGGCTGGTGACGGCGCGGCGCCTCAGCCGCCCGCCACGCCGGGCGGCTCGTCCAGCAACAACTGCAACAGCCCCACCAGGGTCGCGCCGCTCACGATCTCGCGGCGGGCGATCATGCCCCGGACGTCCGCGAGGGGGATCCACTCGATCCGGTCCGACTCGTTGAGCTCGGTCGGCGGGCCCTCGTGCACGGCGCCGGCGGCCCGGAAGACGTGGTGCCGGGCGTCGGTGATGCCGTTGGCGGGCTCCGAGTAGATCAGCGGGGTCAGGGGGCCCGGGCGCCAGCCCGTCTCCTCCAGGACCTCGCGGGCCGCCGCCTCCGCCGGGGTCTCTCCGTCCTCGACCAGTCCCATCGGCAGCTCCCAGGCCCACACGTCGGTGACGAAGCGGTGGCGCCACATCATCAGGACCTCGCGGCGGTCGTTGACGACGGCCGCGACGGCGAGGTCGCGGAGCTTGACCACGTAGTACTCGTCCCGCTGCCCGTCGGGCCGCTCGACGTCGGCGAGCCACAGGTTCACCCAGGGGTACTCGTGGAGCGGACGCTCCCCGTGGACCTTCCAGCGCATGGCGACGGCTCCTCTCAGGCCCGGTGGCCGAGCACGTTGACGACCCGGCCGTCCGGGTCCCGCACGAAGAAGCGCCGCACGCCCCACTCCTCGTCCGTCAGCGGGTGCACGACCTCCGCGCCCGCCGCCCGCACCGCCGCGTACACCGCGTCCACGTCCTCCACCTCCACGCTCAGGTCGGGGGAGACGGGGGCGGCCGGGTCCGCGCCCATCAGGCTGACCTGGACGGCGGGGACGGCCGGCGAGGCCAGGGTCGCGATCCAGCCGTGGTCCATGACCTGCTCGAAGCCGAGGAGACCGTAGAAGTCCCTGTTCTCCTCGGGGGATTCCGTACGGAGGTTGGGGACTGCGCGGCGCACGCTCATCGGGGACTCCTCGGCACGGGAAACGGCGCTCGACGGCGTTCAGCGGAACTCGTGGACCACCTGGATCTCCCCCACGATATGCGCGTTGAACTCCTCCAGCTCCTCCGCCGGCACCCACAGCTCCAGGATCGTCCGCCCGCCCGCCTGCTGGACCGGGTACCTGCCCAGGAACTCCGTGTCGACCTCGAAGCGGGTGACGAAGCCCGCGCCGTCGTGCTTGACGTTCCAGTCGCGGGCGATCCGGATCGCGTAGTCCTCGTTCATCACCGGGTAGAAGATCGGCTGCTCCGGAAGCCGCGGCGGCCAGGCGCGCCAGCCCGACTCCCGGACGAGGTCCAGCTCCACGGGGCCCGTGGGGCGCCAGAGGGTCGTCGTCGGGCGGGGGGTGGTCATGGCGTCGCCTTCTTCCGGGAAAGGGGAGCTCAACGGTAGCGACGGGTCCGTCGCCGTGACCACGGGTTTTTCGGGGCGATGGGCGAGAAGTCCTTTTTTGCGCAAGGGACTTCGCCGTGTCCCCGTCTTCGCCGGTCGGTCACGGAAAGGCCGAGTATCCCTGTCTCCGGGCGTTGCGGGCCGGTACCGTCCTGTCCTGGCAGGACTCGGGGGGAAGACCGGGGGGTCGGCAGGGTGAGCGCTGTCCGCATGCGGGTCGTGAGGCCGGGGGAGCTGAGCGCGCGCGAGATCGGGGCGTGGCGGCAGCTGCGCGCCACGTCCGGTGCGCCCGCCAATCCCTTCATGGAACCGGAGTTCACGCGCGCGGTCGCCGAGGTGCGGCCCCGGGCCCGGGTCGCCGTCTGGTGGGAGGGGGACGAGCCCGTCGGCTTCTTCCCGTACGAGAAGGGGCCGTTGGGGCGGGGCCGGGCCATCGGGTTCGGCGTCTCCGACAGCCAGGGGGCCGTCCTCCGGGACGGCCTGCGGCCCGGCGCGCGCGCCCTGCTGCGCCGCTGCGGCCTCGTCGACTGGCAGTTCGACAACCTGGAGCAGGGCCAGCCCGTCTTCGAGGGCGCCGCCGTCGGGTCCTTCGCCTCGCCCGTGATCGACGTCGGCGAGGGGTACGCCGCCTACGAGGCCCTCCTGCGCGTCCGGTCGCCCAAGTTCCTGAAGACCACCCTCGCCAAGGAGCGGCGGCTCGCCCGCCGGACCGACGGCGGGGTCCGCTTCGTCTTCGACGAGCGCGACCCGGCGGCCCTGCGCACCCTCATGGCGTGGAAGTCCGCCCAGTACCGCAGGACCGGCCGCCGCGACCGCTTCGCCCAGGAGTGGATCACCGCCCTCGTCCGCCGTCTGCACGGACTCCGCGCGCCCGGCTGCTCCGGCGTCCTCTCCGTGCTCTACGCGGGCGAGCGGCCCGTCGCCGCCCACTTCGGGCTCCGGTCCGCGACCGTCCTGTCCTGCTGGTTCCCCTCCTACGACCCCGAGTTCGCCCCGTACTCGCCCGGTCTCGTCCTCCACCTGCGGATGGCCGAAGCCGCGGCCGCCGCCGGGATCGGCGTGCTCGACCTCGGGCGCGGCGACGCCGAGTACAAGGACGCCCTCAAGACCGGCGAGCTGACCGTGTACGAGGGGGCCGTCGTCCGGCCCGGCGTCCGCGCCGCCCTCCACTGGGCGGGCCGCGAGCCCGCCCGCCGCCTCCACGGCTTCGTCCGCGCGCGCCCCGCCCTCGCCGCCCGGGGCCGCACCGCCCTCAACCGGATCGCCCGCCTGCGGGGCGGACGCTGACCCCCGGACGGAACGGTCCCTTCCCGCTCGCGCCGCCGCCCGCGTCCCCGCCCGTACGCCCCCCGGGAGAACCCCGTTGAACCTCCCCGCCCGTACGCCCCCCGGGAGAACCCCGTTGAACCTCCCCGTCCCCCGCCCCCTCTCCGTCGCCGAGCTCGACCTCGACGCGCCCGAGGGGCCCGTCCTGTCGTTCCGGCCCGCGCCCGGCGGGCCGGAGGTCGAGGGCGGCGGCGTCTACGCGCTCGTACGGCTCCGGGGGCGGCCCGCCGCCACCGTCGTCGGGACCGTCGCGGACGGCGAGGACCCCGCCGAGGCGCTCGCCGCCCTCGCCCGGGAACGGCTCGCCCGGCCCGCGCCCCCCTCCGACGCCGAGCGGCTCGCGCGGAACCGAGCGGAGACCCGCGGGGAGGCCGGCCCGGTCACCCCGCCCCGTACCTCCGTCGTCGTCGCCACCCACGAGCGCCCCGATCGGCTCGCCCGCGCCCTCGACTCGCTCCTCGCCCAGGACCACCCCGACTTCGAGGTGGTCGTCGTCGACAACGCGCCCCGGACCACGGACACCCGTGACCTGATCGCCCGGAAGTACGCCGGCCGCGTCCGGTACGTCCGCGAGGACGTCCCCGGCCTCGCCGCCGCCCACAACGCCGGGGTCGCCGCCGCCGGCGCCACCGTCCTCGCCTTCACCGACGACGACGTGATCGCCGACCCGCACTGGCTGACCGCCCTCACCGAACCCTTCGCCGCCGACCCCGGCCTCGGCTGCGTCACCGGCCTGATCCTGCCCGCCCGGCTCGCCACCCCCGCCCAGGTCCTCCTCGAAGCGCACGGCGGGTTCGCCAAGGGCTTCGCCCCGCGCCTGTACGACCCGGCCCGGCCGCCCGCCGACGAACCCCTCTTCCCGTTCACCGCCGGCGGCTTCGGCTCCGGCGCCAACATGGCCTTCCGCGCCGACGCCCTGCGCCGGGCCGGCGGCTTCGACCCCGCCACCGGCACCGGGACCGCCGCGAAGGGCGGCGACGACCTGTACGCCTTCGTCGCCGTCCTCTCCGCCGGCTTCCGCCTCCGCTACACCTCCGGGGCCCTCGTCTGGCACCACCACCGCGACACCTGGCAGGACCTGCGGAACCAGGCGTACGGCTACGGCGCCGGCCTCACCGCGTACCTCACCGCGACCCTGGTCCGCCGGCCCCGGCTGCTGCCCGCGCTCCTCGCCCGCCTGCCGCGCGGCCTCGCGCACGCCCGGACGACGACCGCCCGGCGGGCCGGCGGGGCCGGGAGCGGCGTTCCCGGCGAGCACGGCACCCATCACCCCTGGCCTCGCAGCCTCTCCCGACTGGAGCGACGCGGCATGCTCTACGGCCCGATCGGATACGCCAAGGCCCGGCTGCGGAAGGCGGGCCCCCGATGACGAGCGCGCCCCTCCACACCCGGATACCCGTCCTCCTCTACCACGCCGTCATGGAGGACCCCCCGGACTGGATCGCCGAATTCACGGTCGCGCCCGGGGAGTTCGCCTCCCAGCTCGACGCGGTCGTCGCCAGCGGCCGCACCCCGGTCACCGTCGGCACCCTGGCCGCGCACCTCGTCTCCGGGGCCCCGCTGCCGGACCGGCCCGTCGTCCTCACCTTCGACGACGGCTTCGCCGACCTGGCCGGGCCGACCGCCGAGGCGCTCGCCGCCCGGGACCTGCCGGCCACCGCGTACCTCACCACCGGCGCCATCACCCCCGGCCGCCCCTGTCTGCTGCCGCCCGCGCCGATGATGACCCTCTCCCAGGCCCCGCGCCTGGAGCGGTACGGGATGGAGATCGGCGCCCACACCGCCACCCACCCGCAGCTCGACACCCTCGCGCCCCGCGCCCTGCGCCGCGAACTGCGCGAGTCGAAGGCGGTCCTCGAAGACGTCCTCGGGCACGAGGTGACGCACCTCGCCTACCCGCACGGCTACAACAGCCCCGCCGTGCGCCGGGCCGCCGCGGCCGCCGGATACACCTCGGCCGTCGCCGTCCGGCACGCCCTGAGCTCCCGGCGCGACGAGGTCCACCGCATCGCCCGGCTCATCCTGCGCCGCACCCACACCACCGCCGACGTCGAGCGGTGGATGGCGGGACGGGGCGCGAGGGCCGCGCCCTACCCGGACTCGCTGCCCACCGTCGGCTGGCGGACGTACCGCAGGGCCCGCGCCCTGCTCAAGGGGCCCGGGTTCGCGGGCTGAGCGACGGCGGGAGCCGGCCGGACGGGCCGGACCGGGACCGGCGTCGGAGGGATCGGGCCGGACCGGGATCCGGACGGGTCGGCCCGGCCGGACCGGGACCGGCGAAACCCGTGCACGCGACGGGAGTCGCGCACCAGGACAGGACCGCAGCACGTTCCCCCGCCTGGTCCGGGGGGACAGTGGGGGAGGACGCGTCGTGCGACAGCACCGCCAGGAGCCGGCACCGGCGAGGGAGGGGGCCGTGCCCGCGCGGGCCGGCGCCCCCGGGCGGAAGGACGGCGGCCGTCCGGAGACGCCCGCGCCGCGCCCGCGCCGCACGCCCGGGCGGAAGGACGGCGGCCGTCCGGAGACGCCCGCGCCGCGCCCGCGCCGTGCCCCCGTCCCCGCCCTCTCCTGGCTGCCCCCCGCCCTCCTGGCGCTCGGCCTCGGCCTGTGGGGGCTCTCGCTGCCCCTGGTCGACTTCCGCTCCATGGGCGACTACGGACTCCTCGACCGGCTGCCCGTCCCCTTCCACGCCTCCCTCGTCGTCCTCACCGCGGGCTTCCTGGTGGCGCTGCGCCGCGCCGGGACCTCACCGGGCTGGCCGCTCGTGTACTGCGTCGGACTCCTCGTCGCCCTCAAGGCGGCGCCCGCCGTCCTCTACGACTCGGTGCGCTACCCGTGGGCGTCCAAGCACGACGCCGTCGTCAGCACCCTCCTCGGCGCCGGTGAACTCCGCCCGCACGCCGCCCTGTCCGGCAACATGTCCGCCTACGACCAGTGGCCCGGCTTCTTCGCCCTCAACGCGGCCCTCGTCCGCGCCTTCGGCGTCGAGTCCACCGCCGTCTACCTCAACTGGGCGCCCATCGTCCTCGGTCTGGTCCTCCTCCCGGTGCTCGTGCTCCTCTACCGCACCTTCACCGAGGACTGGCGGCTGGTCTGGACCGCCGTCTGGATCTTCCAGCTCGCCAACTGGGTCGGCCAGGACTACCTCGCCCCGCAGGGCCTCGCCTACGTCCTCCACCTGACCGTGCTCGCCTTCGTGCTGCGCCACTTCGTCCGGCCCGGCTCCGCCGGACGGCTCCGCGACCGCACCGCGCTCGACCCGGCCGCCACCGCCGTGCCGCCGTCCACGACCACCCGGCAGCGGGCCGTCGGGGTGCTGATCCTGTCCCCGCTGATCCTCGCGGTCAACGCGGTCCACCAGCTCACCCCGGTCATGCTCTGCGCCGTCCTGGCGGCCCTCTGCCTCACCCGCCGCCACCGCAACCTCGGCCTCCTCGCCGTCACCGGCCTGATCATGCTGGGCTGGAACCTCACCATGGGCCGCCCGCTCTTCCTGGAGACCCTCGGCACCCTCGAGGACTCTTTCGGCCGGCTCACCCAGAACTCCCGCGCCGGCTACACCGGACAGCTCACCGGCCCCGGCCCCGAACTCGCCGGCCGGGCCGGCATCGCCATGGCCCTCGCCGTCGTCCTCTTCGCCGGCGTCGCCGTCCTCGCCCGCCGCCGCCTCGCGCACGGCGCCCTGCCGCTGCTGCTCGCCTCGGCCGCCCCCCTGCCGCTCTTCGCCGTCAACGACTACGGCGGCGAGATGCTCTTCCGCGTCTACCTCTTCGGGCTGCCCGGCGCCGCGTTCTTCGCCGCCGCCGCGCTCGTCCCCGCCGCCGGCGGCGCCCGCCGCAGCCGCGCCGCCGTCACCCGCCGCCGGGTCACCGCCGTCGCCCTTCCGGCCGTCCTCCTCGCCCTGACCGCCGGCTTCCTGACCGCGTACTACGGCAAGGACGCCATGTACTACACCCCGCCCGCCGAGTCCGCGCTCGTCACCCGCGCCATCGACGGGATGCCGGCCGGCGGGCTGCTCCTCGCCACCTCCGGCTCCTTCCCCCGGGCCCTGCACCGCTACGACGAGGTCGAGCACTGGTGGTTCTGCGAGCAGGACCCCGCCGAGAACGGGAGGATGCTCGCCGACCCGGCCCGGTACCTCGCCGACCGCATCCCGCGCGGCGCCACCGCCCGGGTCGTCCTCACCCGCACCCAGGACGTCTACACCGCCGGCGAGGGACTGCTCCCGGCCGGCGGCTTCGCCGTCCTGCGCGACCGGCTCAAGGCCTCCCCGCTGTTCAGGACCGTCGAGGAGCACCCGTACGGGATCGTCCTCGACCACACCCCGTCGACCACCCCGGGCGGTGCTCCGTGACCCTCGAAGACCACACTCCGTCGACCACCCCGGGCGGTGCCTCGTGACCCCCGAACCGACCGCGCCCGCCCCCCGGACCCGGGGGCGCCGGGCCAGGGCCTCCGTCGCCGCCTCCGGCTGGCTCGCCCTCGCCGCGACCCTCCTCCCCGACGGCCTCCCGCTCCGCTGGGTCCCCGTGCTGCTCTTCGTCTGCCTCGGCCCCGGCCTCGCCCTGCTCCATCCGCAGCCCCGCGGACTGCGCCCGGGCGCCCGCCTGGAGGCCTTCGCGCTCGCCGCCCCGCTCAGCCTCGCCCTCGCCGCGCTCACCGCCACCGTCCTCTTCCTGGTCGGAGGTTTCTCCGTGCCTGCCTTCCTCGCCCCGCTCGCCGCCCTCACCACGGCCGCCGCCCTCCTCCCGGGCCTCCCGCTGCCCGCCGCCACCAGAGGCGCCGTCACCCCCGCCGACGCCGAGTCCTTCCTGTCCCGTGGACGAGGGCCCGGTGGGGGCCGGTGACCGGCGGCCGGCGGGCCCGGGGCACCGCCACCGGACGCCTCGCGGTCGCCCTCGCCGCCGTCGGCGCGCTGACCGCCGCGATGGGGGTCTGGGCCACCGGCGACGAGGGCGGCGACCGCTGCGCCCCCGACGCCCGGCTCGTCGCCCCCTGCGGAGCCTGGTGGGGCGCGTACCTCCCCCACGACCGGGACGGTTCGCTCACCCGGCCCGTGTACGCCTTCGAGCGCAGGATCGGCCGCAGGCTCGACCTCGTGTACGCGTACCACGACATGTCGGGCAACGCGCTCGACGGCACGCTCCTCACCGACGACGAGCGCGAACTCGGCCGCGACCGGCTGCTGATGCTCGCCTGGGAGTCCACCGTGTGGAAGGAGCCCCACCACGCCGGCTGGACCGAGACCCAGCTCGGCTGGAAGGACATCGCCTCCGGGCGGTACGACGCCGAGGTCGTCGACCCGCAGATCCGCCGCGTGAAGGAGTACGGCAAGCGGGTCTTCCTCTCCTTCGACCAGGAGGTCGACGCCCGCATCGAGGAGGGCGCCGGCACCCCCGCCGAGTACGTCGCCGCCCACCGGCACCTCCACGACCGCTTCCGGGAGCTCGGCGCCGACAACGTCGTCTGGGTGTGGACCGTCTCCGGCCACCTCGGCATGGCCGACGAGATGAGAAGCCTGTACCCCGGCGACCGGTACGTCGACTGGATCGGCATGGACCAGTACAACTACTACCGCTGCCACGGCACCGACGCCTGGCGGGACTTCGACGCCAGCCAGCGCCCCGCCTACGACTGGCTCCGCGCGAACGTCTCCGACCGGAAACCGGTCATGCTCGCCGAGTTCGCCACCGCCCCCGACCCGGAGGACCCCGAGCGCCACCGCGACTGGTACGCCAGGATCCCGAGGGTCGCGCCGACCCTCCCCGAGGTCAGGGCGTACGTCCACTGGAACCGGTCCGTGCCCGGACCCGGCTGCGACCTCACCGTCGACTCCGGGCCGGGGCTCGACGGCTACCGGACGGCCGGGCAGGACCCGTACTTCAAGCAGCCCCTGCCGCGGAGCTGAGCCCGCTCAGGAGCGCGGGCCCCGGACCGCGTACACCACCGCCGTCACGCCGGACAGGCCGAGCAGCAGCGGGAGCGGACCGGCGGCGAGGAGCTGCTGGGCCGCCCAGCCGGCCCAGGTCAGCACCCACACCGCCCCGGCCGTGGTCCGCCCGCTCGCGCCGAGCAGCCGCAGCAGCACCGCCGCGAGCACCAGGCACAGGCCCTGCGCCACCACCGGCGCGAACCGCGCCGCCGGACCCGTGCCGAGCAGCTCGGCGCCCGGTCCGGCCGCGACCGGCGGAAGCACGCCCAGGAGCGGCGGCGCGGTGTGCAGGGCGAGGAAGGTGGCCAGCAGCACCACGCCCGCGTACCCGCCGCGGAAGGCGCGCGGGCCGACCGCCGCGCCCTGGAGGCCGATCAGGGCGAGCCCGGCCAGCAGGGTCGGCACCGGGAGCGCCGCGAGCAGGTCCGGGCCGGAGGGCCGGGCGGCGTCGAGCGGGGCGGCGGACGCCAGCGGCGGCCAGAAGGCGAGCACCGCCACCGCGAGCAGCGCCCACCGGACGGCGGGCAGCGCGCGGTCCCTCGCGGCCGGGGGCCGCGCGCCGGGCACGGGCCCGGGCGCGCGCGGCCGGGGCGCGTCCACGGAGGTGCCGTACGCGGGTGTCACCGCGTCCACGGGTGTGCCGTACGCGGGCGTCACCGCGTCCACGGGGACGCCGTACGCGGGCGCCACCGCGTCCCGGGCGGCCGTGGCGCGCGAACGGGCCCTCTGCCGCGCCCAGTCGGTGCCGTACCCGTCGTCGTCGGGGGCGGCGGGCGCCCCCGGCTCCCGCCCCTTCAGCACGGCCCGCAGCCCCGGCGCGCACGCCGCGGCCATCACCGTCATCCCGCCGAGGACCGCCCAGCCGGCCCCGCTGATCCCGTACGGGCCGAGCAGCACGGCCGCGCCGCCGAGCACCAGGACGCACATGCCGGCCTGGACGGCGGCGAGCACGCCGGTGCGGCCCTGGACGCGGAGGACGCCGATGTACAGCTCCACCGCGACCCGGGGGAGCGCCCCGGCGGCGAGCAGCCGCAGCACCGTGGAGCCGTGGTCGGTGTAGCCCCGGCCGAAGGGGGTGAGGACCAGCGGCGCGAAGAGGACCAGGACGAGGACGACCGGGACGAGCAGCAGCATCATCCGGCGCAGCGCGCCCCGGACGCCCTCGGCGAGGGACTCGGGGCTGTGCGAGGCGTGCGCGGTGAGCGAGGAGGCCATGTTGATGGCCATGAACTCCATGGTGCCGCCGACGGTGTACGCCGTGTAGAAGAAGGCGTTGTGCGCGGCGTCGAAGCGGACCGCGACCATGACCGGCAGCAGGCTGATCATGGCCAGGCTGAAGAAGGCGCCGGCCGCGTCCCCGGCGACGAACCGCCCGATCTCGCGGTACGAGGGGGGTTCGCGGTCCCGGTCGGCGCGGGCCTGCTGCGGGATGAGCCGGCGGAAGACCAGCCAGGCCAGCGGGACCGTGGAGAGCGCGATCGCCGCCGCCCAGGAGACGAAGACGCCCAGGACGGGCAGGGCGGCGGCGAGGACGACGAGCAGGACCAGCTTGCCGAGGGAGAAGACGGCGTTGCCCACCGGCACCCAGAAGGCCTTCCGCAGGCCGGTGAGGACCCCGTCCTGGAGGGTGAGCAGCGCCCAGCCGACGGAGGACAGGGTGAAGAAGAGGCCGGCGGAGAGGGTGCCGAGCGGGGCGTACGAGGGGCCCCACAGGTCCAGGGTGAGCAGGAAGATCCCGGAGGCGGCGGCCACCACGACCGTGCTGAGCAGATAGAGGCGGGCGACGAGCGGGCCGGTGGCGCGGCCGGCCCGGGGGACGTAGCGGACGACCGCGCCGGAGAGGGTGGTGGCGGTGACGGAGGCGAGCATCCGCTGGGCGGCGATGGCGGCGGAGCCCTGCCCGACGGCCTCCTCGGTGTAGTGGCGGGCGGCGATCAGCCAGAAGCCGAGGCCGAGGGCGGCGGAGACGCCGGTGGAGAGCATGAGGGCGTAGGCGTTGCGGAAGAGCGAGTCCTCGCCGCGGGAGCCGCCGTCGCCGCCCTTCGCCCCGGAGGCGCCGGGCCGCCCGGGGGCGTCCGGGGCGGCGCCCCGGGGCACTCCGGTCCCGGTCACCGGGCGCCGCCGGGGACCGCCGACGGGTGCGCGGGTCGCACCCCGGCGGTCCGCAGGGCGGCGAGGGCGGCGCCGGCGCGGCGCGGGTCGACGGGCAGGGCGTGCCGGGCGAACCAGGCGGCCCGCTCCGGCGCGGGGGAGGGGTCGGTGAAGCGCCCGCCCGCGTAGGCGTCGAGCGGCGGGTCGTAGAGGTAGCCGGTGGTGATCCGGCGCCGGGCGAGGGCGGCGACGGCCGCGTCCCGGTCCTCGACGAGCAGCGGCACCCGGAAGAGGGGCAGGGCCTCGCCGCCGGAGCCGTACTCGCTGGCCAGGAGCCGGGCGGTGCCCGCCCGGTGGGCGTCGAGGACGGCGTCGAGCCGGGCCAGCCGGCGGCCGGTGCGGCGGAGCCGGGCGGCGCCCGGCCGGAGCCGGTAGTCGTGCAGGTCGACGCGGATCCAGGAGTGGAAGGGGTCGAGCGCGGGCGCGGCCGGGAGGGCCCGTTCCAGGGCACCGGGGCGGAGCGGCATCCGTATCCCCTCCCGCTCCTCCCGGCCGAGCGTCCGCAGCGCGGCGCGGGCGGCCCCGGTCAGGCGCAGACCGCGCACGGCTGCCTCCGCGTACGGCCGTGCCAGGTGGGCGAGTTCGGCGGTGGTGCGGGCCGGACGCAGCAACGCGTCGCGGGCGGCGGCCAGTTCGTCGCGCAGGGCCGGGTCGGCGAGGGCGAGGAAGCCGCCGGTCCCGGCGCGGGCGTGCTTGGAGAGGCTGAAGACGGACGCCTCGCCGTACGTGCCGACCGGGCGGCCGCCGACGGTGGAGCCGATCGCGTGGGCCGCGTCCTCGATCAGCGGGACGCCGAGCCGGTCGCAGCGCTCCCGCAGCTCCGGTGCCGGGTCGGGGTTCCCGTACAGATTGGTCGTGAGGACGGCGGAGAGGCCGCTCCAGACGGATTCGGGGACGGCCGCCGCGTCGAGGGAGCCGTCGCGCGGGTCGAGCGGCGCCTGCACCGGGCGGAGGCCGGCGGCGAGCACGACGAAGAGGATGACGTCGTCGTTGACCGGCGACATCAGCACCCGGCCGCCGGGTGCGCACCAGTGGCGCAGCGCGAGGTAGAGGCCGAGGCGGCACGACGGCACGTAGAGGCACTCCCTGCCCCCGAGCCGGTCGCGCATCCGCCCTTCCAGCTCCGCGTACGCAGAAACCATGTGATTCCCCCCTGAAATCCCCGGGCCCAATGTGGCCCGGTCCGGACGGCGCGTCAACAACGCGGCCCGGACGCGCGGAAAGGGCCCGTCCAGGGTCGGCAGACCGTGAACGGGCCCTTTCCGCGGCCGACCTCACGGCTGCGGCCGTGGTGGCGGCCCGGGGCGGGGGCCGGAGGTCATTCCTCCAGAGTGAGGCCCTGGCGCAGCCGGGTGAGGGTGCGGGCCAGGAGCCGGGAGACGTGCATCTGGGAGATGCCGAGCTCCTCGCCGATCTCCGACTGGGTCATGCCGGAGACGAAGCGCAGGGAGAGGATCTGCCGCTCGCGGGAGGGCAGCGAGGCGATCATCGGCTTGAGGGAGGCGATGTACTCGATGCCGGCGATGGCGTGGTCCTCGTAGCCGAGCCGGTCGGCGAGCGCGGCCTCGCCGCCTCCGCCGTCCTCCTCGGTGGGCTGGGCGTCGAGCGAGCTGGCGGTGTACGCGTTGCTCGCGGTCATGCCCTCGACGACCTCCTCCGGCGCGATGCCGAGTTCCTCGGCGAGCTCGGCGACGGTGGGGGAGCGGTCCAGGCGCTGGGAGAGGTCGTCCGTGGCCCGGGCGAGGTCGAGGCGGAGCTCCTGGAGGCGGCGGGGTACGTGCACGGACCAGGAGGTGTCGCGGAAGAAGCGCTTGATCTCGCCGATGATGGTCGGCATCGCGAAGGTGGGGAACTCGACCCCGCGGGAGAGCTCGAAGCGGTCGATGGCCTTGATGAGGCCGATGGTGCCGACCTGGACGATGTCCTCCATCGGTTCGCTGCGGGTGCCGAACCGGGCGGCGGCGAAGCGGACGAGGGCGAGGTTGAGTTCGACGAGGGTGTTGCGGACGTACGCGTGGTCGTGGGTGCCCTCCTCCAGCTCCGCGAGGCGGGCGAAGAGGTCCTTCGACAGGGCGCGCGCGTCGACCGGGCCGATCCGGTCGAGGGGCTGGTCGAGCAGCCGGTCGGCGAGCTCGCCGGGGAGGGGGGCGGTGTGGTCGACGGAAAGGATTGCCGACGGCGCGTCGGGGGTACGCGTGGCGTCGAGCCGGGGTGACATGGGTCTCCTTCGGGTTCTTCTCGCAGCGGTTTGCGGCGCCTCCAAGCCGGCCGTTTCGGGTGTTCTCTCTAGCCCTACCTGCTCGACCCTGAAGGTTGCAAGTGCCATTAATCCCGTTTGTCCCGTTATGAGATGGACCTCGTGTGCATCGAGGGGCGCTCCGCTTGTAGTGTTCGAGGACGTCAGTCGGCATCCGCGAGAGCGAGAAGAGGCACGGCCATGGACCGCGAACACATCGGCAGCGCACTGCCCGCGCGGCTGCGGGTCGAGACGCGGGCCGTGGGGGAGAGCGAACTCCTCACACCGGTGGGCGAACTCGACCATCACACCGCCGAACTCCTGCGCGATCCCCTGGACGGGGCACTGGACGCGGGCCGCTCGCGGCTCGTCGTCGACTGCTCCGGTCTGGAGTTCTGCGACTCGACCGGGCTCAACGTGCTGCTCGGCGCCCGGCTGCGGGCGGACGCCGCCGGCGGCGCGGTGCACCTGGTGGGCATGCGGCCCGCGGTGGCCCGGGTGTTCCACATCACGGGGGCGGACACCGTCTTCACCGTCCACGACACGCTCGCGACGGCACTCCCCGAATGAGCCCGGCCGGACCGGGCAGCCGGGCCCCGGGCCCGGTTCCGGCCCCGGTCCCGCACGACCCGTACGTCCCGCCCCAGTCCCGTCGATCGGTGAGGTGAAGCGCTGATGGACCAAGCTTCCGACGTCCGTACGCTCGCCCTCGGCGAGACCAGCGGCACGGTGCCGCTCGCCCGCGACTTCACGCGGACGGCGCTCCACGAGTGGGGCTGGCTGCCCGCCGACACCGCCGACCGCAGGGCCGCCGCCGAGGACGTCCTCCTGGTCGTCTCCGAGCTGGTCACCAACGCCTGCCTGCACGCCGACGGGCCCGAGAGCCTGCGCGTCCTGCGGCTGCCCAAGGTGCTGCGCCTCGAAGTCACCGACCGCGGCGCCGGCCAGCCCGCCCCGCGCACCCCGCACCGCGCCGGGCGCCCCGGCGGCCACGGCATGTTCATCGTCCAGCGCCTCTGCCGCGACTGGGGCATCGACCGCACGCCCGGGGCCCTCGGCAAGACGGTCTGGGCGGAGCTCTCCGCGCCCGGCGACTAGGGCCTGTCCGGCCCCGGTCCGCCGGACGGGCCCTGGACCGGGCCCGCCGGAGACCGTGAGTGAACGCAGGAGGCCGCCGCACCGATCCGGGGGGGCGGGGCCCAGCGGGTGGGGGGGGGGGGCCGGCGGGGGGCGTGGCCCAGGGGCGCTGGGACCTAATTGGGGTGAATAAAAACCCC
>NZ_JBSHHY010000010.1:0-102202 GCF_053618675.1 Streptomyces sp. NPDC055632
TCCGTACCCCCGCCCCGTCCCCCCCCCACCCACCCGTACGAGCCCCAGCCCCCGGCGACGGAGGACACCCCGCCGCCGGGCCCCGGCCCCGTCCGCTAGAAGGAGGTCCAGGTGAAGGACACCTGGTCACCGGCCTTCAGCTTGAACTGGCAGCCGCCGACCGGGGTGGGGGTGCCGTTGACGGAGATGCTCCAGTAGGCCGAGCCGCCGCCGCTGACGTTCTTGATCGTGTCGACGGAGAAGTCGTCGAACGAGGCGTACCAGGTGCCGTCCCAGGTGAAGTCCTTCTTCTTGGCGGCGTCGTCCAGGGCCGCGGTCGGGGTGGGCACGGGGGTCGGGTGTGCCGAGCCGTTGGTGCCGTCGCACTTGTGGGTTCCGCCGGTGGCGGTGGTCACGTCGTGCCCCTTGGTCTTGATCTTGCCCTTGAACAGCAGTCCGTTCGGGCCCTGCACGGTGAGGCCGACCTTCACCGGGGCGTTGGTGTTCGGGAGGGGCTTGGCGTGGGCGACGGTCGGTGCCGCGGTGAGCGCGAGGCCCAGGGCGGCGGTGACCAGAGCGTGGCGTGCGAGGTTCGGGCGCATGCGGTGCCTTTCGTACGGGACGGGTGCGCGGCACGGCCCTGTACGCCGCGGCACCCCGCGCGACGGCCTCCCGGGAGGGAACGGCTGTCGGCGGGCCGACGACTCGGGGCTTCGCTCTGCAGACCGTGACAGGGGGAAGCGGTACGGGCGCGCGCCGGGTGGTCCGACTCGGGGCGCGGAAGCGCCCCACACGGTTGCAGGTCAGCGCCGGATTCCCACCGGCTTCCCCCAGGTCGCGCGACCATTCGGTTGTCCGCCCGGCCGGACCGGGCAGACGAATAGTACGGTCGCATCACCGCTGTGGCCAGGGGCAGTTGGCGGCCCGGGACCGGTCCGGCCCCGGGGCCCGCCCCCGGCCGGGTCCTCGCGCGCCCGTACGGACGGCTCTCGGCGCGCCCGTACGGACCGACGCCCTCGGCGCGCCCGTACGGACGGCCCTCAGCGCGGCGTGTTCTCGTCGCCCTCGAACGGGGCTCCGTGGCCGGGCACGATCAGGTCCGCGGCGGCCAGCACCCGGAGCCGGGAGGTGCGCAGCAGTTCGCGGTCGGGGGCCACCGGGTCGTCCGCCGGGCCGTCCGCGTGCCACCACAGGTCGCCGGCGAAGGCGACCACGCCCGACTCCGTGCCCGCGAGCAGGGTGATGTCCTCGGCGCTGTGGCCCGGGGTGCGTATCAGCCGCAGCGACGGGGTGAGTTCGTAGCCCTCCGCGTCCCGGTTCTTCCACTGGTGGCCGCGGTACTCCACCTTGTGGTCGTGCACCCGGGCCCGCCCGAAGAGGCCCACGTTCATGGTGTTGTCCGGGTGGTGGTGGCTGAGCACCACGTCGGTGATGTCGTCGGGGCCGAGGCCCAGCTCCGCGAGCGGGGCGAGGATCCGGTCGGGGCTCGCCACCATGCCCGGGTCGAAGATCACGTGCCGGCCGGCGTCGGAGACGTAGGAGACGGTGGCGGCGACTCCGGGGCCGGTGGAGCCGACGTATCCGGTGGTCAGGATGGTGTACACGGCGCTGCGGCCGAGCGGTGCGTCTGTCATGGCCTCAATGTTCGTGGAGGGCAAGGCCGTTCACGAGTGGCACATCTGCCGCTGATCGCATGATTCGTGCCACACTGCGCGCATGCCTCCCTTCACGACCGTCGCCGCGTACGCCCCGCCCGGTGTCGGCATGCTCGCCGTCGGCATCGTCGCCGAGGTCTTCGGCCCGCACGGCGAGGGGCTGCCCGGCTTCGACTTCGCCCTGTGCGCCGACCGGCCCGGACCGGTCCCCACCGACGTCGGGGTGCCGCTCGACGTCGCGCACGGCCTGGACCGGCTCGCCTCGGCCGATCTGGTGATCGCCCTGCCGTGGGCCGGTTTCCGCACACCGCCCGCTCCCCCGGTGCTCGACGCGCTGAAGGCCGCGCACGGGCGCGGCGCGCTGGTCGCGGCCCACTGCGTCGGGACCTTCGCGCTCGCCGCCGCCGGACTGCTCGACGGCCGGCGGGCCACCACCCACTGGCGGTTCGCCGCACTGCTCGCCCACCGCCACCCCGAGGTCGCCGTCGAGCCCGACGCCCTCTACGTCGACGAAGGGAGCATCGTCACGGGCGCGGGAGCCGCCGCGGGCTTCGACCTCTGTCTGCACCTGCTGCGGCGGGAGCACGGGGCCGCGAGGGCCAACGGCGTCGCGCGGGACGTGGTGCTGCCCTCCCACCGCGACGGCGGGCAGGCGCAGTACCTGGCCGCCCCCGTCCCCGAGGACTGTCGCGACGAGCGCCTCGCCGAGGTGCTCGCGTGGGCCCGCGAGAACATCCACCGGCCGCTTCCCGTCGCGGAGCTGGCCGGGCGCGCCCTGATGAGCAAGCGCTCCTTCGCCCGCCGCTTCGCCGCCGCGACCGGCACCACCCCCCACGCCTGGGTGCGGAGCCTGCGGCTGAGCGGCGCCGAGGAACTCCTGGAGACCACGGACCTGCCGGTCGAGGAGATCGCCCGCCGCGTCGGGTACGGGAGCGCGACCGTCCTGCGCGAACAGTTCGTGCGCCGCCGGGGAGTGCCGCCCCGCGCCTACCGCCGCGCCTTCACGAACACGCCGTGACGGAGCGGGCCGGGAGAGCCACGACACCCCTCCACGATCATCTCCTCCGAAAACGGAGAGCCTTTAATCCGTTTTGCGCTGTTTTCCGGTCCCGCTTCCGGGTACCGGGGCGGAGGTGAAGGAACGCGGCGTTCCGCGTGGACCGCCGCCTCCCCCGTACCCCGATACGTCCCGTACTGGAGCTTCCATGCCGGAGCAGCGCAAGAGCCCGTTCGCCACCGTCAGCCCGTACACCGGGGAGACCCTCGCGGAGTTTCCGGTGATCGAGGGCGAGGAGGTCGACTCCGTCCTCGAAACCGCAGGCCACGCCTTCGAGGCGTGGCGGAGGCGGCCGATCGGGGATCGCGCCGCGGTGCTCGGACGCGCGGCCGGGCTGATGAGGGAGCGCAAGGAGCCGCTGGCCCGCCTCCTCACCGAGGAGATGGGCAAGCTGATCGCGGAGGCCCGCGGCGAGGTGGACCTCGCGGCCTCGATCCTGTCGTACTACGCCGAACACGGACCCGGCTTCGCGGCGAACGAGCCGCTGGAGGTCGAGGAGGGAGAGGCGTACCTCGTCGACGAGCCGCTGGGCGTCCTCCTCGGCGTAATGCCGTGGAACTTCCCGTACTACCAGGTGGTGCGCTTCGCCGGGCCGAACCTGGTCCTCGGCAACACCGTCCTGGTCAAGCACGCCGGGATCTGTCCGCAGTCAGCACTGGCCCTGGAGAAGCTGTTCCGCGACGCGGGGGCGCCCGAGGGCGTGTACGCCAACCTGTTCGTGAGCCACGACGAGATCTCGCGCATCATCGACGACCCGGTCGTACGGGGAGTGTCGCTGACCGGCAGCGAGCGCGCGGGGGCCCAGGTCGCCGAGCGGGCCGGACGCAACATGAAGCCGAGCCTGCTGGAACTGGGCGGCAGCGACGCCTTCATCGTCCTGGACGGCGAGAACCTGGAACGCACGGTCGGCGCCGCGGTGGCCGGCCGGATGGCGAACACCGGGCAGAGCTGCGTGGCGTCGAAGCGGTTCATCGTCCTCGACGAGGTCTACGACGACTTCGTCGCGGGGATGCGCCGCGCGTTCGAGGCCCTGGTGCCCGGCGACCCGGCGGACGGGGCGACCACGCTCGGCCCCCTCTCGTCGGAGCAGGCGGCCGCCGGCCTGGCCGAGCAGATCCGCGAGACGGTGGACCAGGGGGCCGAGCTCGTCACCGGCGGCCACCGGATCGACCGCCCGGGCGCCTTCGTCGAGCCCACGATCCTCACCGGCGTCAAGCCCGGGATGCGCGCCTACGCGGAGGAGCTCTTCGGCCCCGCCGCCGTGATCCACCGGGTGGCCGACGAGGACGAGGCGATCGCCCTCGCCAACGACAGCCAGTACGGCCTCGGCGGCTCCGTCTTCTGCGCGGACGCGGAACGCGGCCGCCGGGTCGCCGAGCGGGTGGAGACCGGCATGGTGTGGGTCAACCACCCGACCTCCACCCAGCCCGACCTGCCCTTCGGCGGCATCAAGCGCTCCGGTTACGGACGCGAGCTGTCCGCGCTCGGCATGCGGGAGTTCGTCAACCGCAAGCTGGTGCGCGTCCTGCCCGCCGACGCGGAGCTGGGCGGCATCGCCGGCTGAACCCCCGGTCCGGCGGTCCGGGCCCGGGCCGCCGCCTCCACGACCGGCCGGCCGACGGCGGCGACGTACGCTGGGACGTGCGGCCCGCCCGGAGACTCCCGACATCCGGCCCCGGGGCGGCGGGGCGGGAGTTCCGGCCGGTACAGCCGACATGATCGAGGAGAGCGTGAGGCGAGTCGAGGGCGCGACCGGTACGGATCCGGAGGCCTGGTCCGCCGGCCTGCACCGCATGTGGCTGGCCGCGCAGGACGCCCAGGACATCACGGACATGGCCCGGCACGTCTACTCCCTGATGCTGGCGGAGCGGGGCGTGGTCGCCGTCGCGGGAAGCCGCTGGGACGGCCGCAGCCTGCGGTACGTGCGGCGGCTGACGGCCGGCGGCGGCGCGTCGGCGGCCACCACGACCCCCCGTCCCGACAGCGTGCGGACCGTGCCCGACCGGCTGCCCGCCGGGGGCGGGAAGGACGCCGGGAACCGCGCGCCGGTGCACCTGTACGAGCACGACCTCACGGCGGACGACGAGGGGTTCGCGCCCGAGGCGGCCCTGCTGGCCGAGGCGGGGGCGCGCCGGGCCCTGGAGGCCCGCTTCTCGCTCGGGGGCGACGACTGGGCGGCCTTCTCGCTGGGGCTGGGCGGGCGGGAGGAGGCCGATCCCTTCCTGCCGACGCGGCTGCTCCAGCTGAGCGAGGTCCTGGTGGCAGGCAACCGGCGAGTCCTCGAACACAGGGCCGCGGAGCGCCGCCGGGTGGAGGAGGCGTTCCTGGCGGAGGCGTCCCTGCAGATGGACGCCAGCCTCGACGCGCGGGAGACGCTGGAGCGCGTCGCCCGGCTCGCCGTTCCGGCGGTGGCGGAGGCCTGCGTGGTGCACCTGTGCCGGCCGGGCGACCTGCTGTCCCCGGTGGCCGTCGTGCACGTGGCGGCGGCCGTGCAGCCCTGGCTGCGCGGCGTGGCGGCGGACGACCCGTGGCTGGACGGGGCCCTGCGGGCCGCGGCGGGCCTGCCGCACGGCACCCTGCTCACGGGCGAGGCCCTGGGGACGTCCGCGTTCGGGCCGCACGGCGAGGGGCCGGGCCGGGCCGTGCGGGCCGTGAGCATCAGCCCGCTGCGGGCGCGCGGGAAGCTGCTCGGCACGCTGACGTTCGTCTACCACCGTCCCGAGCGGGAGATCGTCGACCTGCGGGTCCTTGACGACCTGGCCGGCCGGGCGGCGCTGGCCATCGACACCACCACCGCCTACGAGCAGCGCCGCCGCAACACCGAGCAGCTCCAGCGGCACCTGCTGCCGGGCACCCTGCCCGACTGGCCCGGCGTCGGGCTGACCGCGGCCTACGAGGTGGCCGACGACTCCCTGGAGGTGGGCGGCGACTTCTACGACGCCGTGGTGCGCCGGGACGGCGCGCTGGCCCTCTTCGTCGGGGACGTGTGCGGCCGGGGCGCCGAGGCCGCGGCCCTGGCCGGTCTGGCCCGGCACACCCTGCGCGTCCTGCTGGAGGACAAGGCGCCGCCGGGCGAGGCGCTGAGCCGCCTCAACGGCGTGCTGACCGGCCAGCAGGCCGCCCGGTTCGTCACCGCGTTCGTCGGCGTGCTCACCCCGGCCGGCGACGGGTACGCCGTCGAGGCGGCCTCGGCCGGGCATCCGCGTCCGCTGATCCGCCGCGCGGACGGGCGGGTCGAGGAGGTCCGGGCGTCCGGGATGCTGCTGGGGGTGGTGCCGGACGCCCTGTACGAGCCGGGGAGGACCGTGCTGGAGCCGGGCGACGCGCTGGTGATGTTCACCGACGGCCTGTCGGAGGCGCGCTCGGCGGACGGGACGATGTTCGAGGACGTACTGCCCGGGGCGGTCCGGGAGAGCTGCGGCGACGGGAGCGACGCCGCCGGGCTGATCGCCCGCGCGACCGCCTTCCGGGCCCTGGGCGACGACGACACCGCGGTACTGGTCGCCCGGGTGACGCAGGAACGGGTGGAGGAGGAACGGGTGGAGGACGCGCGATGAATCGCATGCCGGAGACGACGGACGAGCGGCGCCTGGCCCCCGACCGGATCCTGGTCGTGGAGGACAGTCCGGAGGACGCCGAGGCGATCGAGCGCGCACTGCGCCGCACCCACCCCGACCTGGTCCTCGAGTTCACCGACCACGGGGAGGGCCTGGTGGACGCGCTGCTCGCCCGCGAGGAACTTCCCGGGCTGATCCTGCTGGACCTCAACATGCCCGGTGCCGGCGGGCACGCGGTGCTGGAGCGGATCCGCTCCCGGCCGGAACTGGGCGCGGTGACGGTGGTGGTCTTCACCTCCTCCACCGCCCCCGCCGAGGTCGACGCCTGCTACGCGGCGGGGGCGGACAGCTACGTCTACAAGCCGGTCAACTTCGCGCTCTTCCAGACCGTCCTGAAGGGCGCCGTCGACTACTGGCGTCAGGCCGGGTCCGGCTCGGAGCCCCCGAGCGTGAAGTAGAACGCCGTTCCCCCGCCGGGGACGGCGTCCAGCCAGATGCGGCCCCCGTGCCGTTCGACGATCCGCTTGACCAGGGCGAGGCCGACCCCCGTCCCCCCGCCGTGCTCGGCCGGTCCGTGGAGGCGGCGGAACAGGTCGAAGACGTCGTCGCGCCGGCCCGCCGGGATACCGATGCCGTTGTCCCTGACGACGACGACCTGCTCCGGTCCCGCGGGCGTCCCCGGGGCGTCCCCGGCGGGCGGGACCGGGTGGCGCTCCACGGTGACCTCGACCCGGCGCTCCCCGTCCGGCCGGGCGTACTTGGCCGCGTTGACCAGCAGGTTGACCAGGATCTCGTCCAGCCGGTCGGCGTCCGCCCGGACCCGGGGCAGCGTCCCGCGGAGCACGGTCACCCGCTGCTCGGCCAGCCGGGGCCCGGCCACCTCCAGGGCCGCGTCCAGGGCGCCGCCGAGCTCCACCTCGCGCACCCGCAGCCCGGCGCGGCCGAGCCGGGCGTAGTGCAGCAGCGAGTTGAGCAGCTCGTCCATGCGTCCGGCGAGCCGCTGCATGGTCCGCAGCCGGTGCAGCGTGACCTCGTCGAGCCCGTCCCCGGCGTCCTCCATGGCGAACGTCGCCGCGTTGGAGATGCCGCGCAGCGGCTCCTTGAGGTCGTGGGCGGCGGCGTGGGCGAAGGAGTCGAGGTCGACGTTGCGCATCCGCAGCTCGTCGTTGATCGCGTCCAGGACCTCGGCGTGCCGCAGGACCAGGCCCGTGAGGAGCCGCCACAGCTCCTTGGCCGCCACCCGGTCGCGGACGGTCCAGGGCAGGCTCCGGCCGCGCACGGTGGCCCGGAAGACGGCTCCCGAGCCGCGCGGCGTCAGGCGCTCGCCGTGCGGCCCGACCCGTACCGGCACCGAGGGGTCGGCCGCCCACTGCCGGGGCATCGGGCGCTCCGGGCGGCGCCAGGCGACGTACTCCCCCACCCCGGACAGCGGCACCATCAGCACCCCGGCCGGTCCTCCGCCCGCCGCCTCCGCGCCGCCGCCCGGCCCGTCCTCCTCGGCCAGCCGGTCGGTGCACCAGGGCACGCCCGGCGTCAGCGTCCGGGCCCGCTCCTCCAGCGCCCGGAGCAGGCCGGGTGCGAACGCCTCGCCCGCGCCCAGGGTGCGCTCGGCCCGCCGCAGCACCACCCCGTCCGCGTCAAGCAGCTCCATGAGCGGGCCGCCGCCGTCGCCGAGGCCCTCTTCGAGGCGTTCCCGTTCGAGCGCCTCGGCCACCGCCGCGGAGCGGGCGGTGGACTCCACGTGCGCGTCCGCGCGCTCGCGCTCCTCGATCGCGGACAGCTGGAGCGAGAACGCGGCGCCGAACATCTCGCACGCCGAGCGCACTTCCGGGGTGATCCGCGCGGGCTCCGCCCCGTGGCAGGCGATCAGCCCCCACAGGCGCCCCTCGCGCAGCACCGACACCGACATGGAGGAGCGCACGCCGATGTTGCGCAGGTACTCCAGGTGGAACCCGGAGACGGTGCGCAGCGCGGCCTGCGACAGGTCCAGGGGCGCGCCGGTGGCCTCCCGCACGGGCGGGTGCAGTCCGACGGCGACGTCGTCCACGTCCCCGATCACCCGGATCCAGTTCTCCCGGTACAGCCGCCGGGCCTGCGGCGGGATGTCGGTCGCCGGGAACCACAGTCCCAGCCACGGTTCCCAGCCCTCCCGGACGTCCTCGGCGACCACTTCGCCCGGACCGTCCTCGCCGTCGAAGCGGTAGGCGACCACCCGGTCGAAGCCGGTCAGCGCCCGTACCTCGCGCACCGCCACCCGGCAGCATTCCTCGGTGTTCTCCGCCGACCGCAGCCGGGCCAGCGCCCGGCGCACCCCCTGGTAGAACCCGCGCGCCTCGGGGCCGTCGGCGCCGCGCGGCTCGAACTCCATGACGAGCAGCCCGTCCCGGCGGTGGGCGGACACGTCGAACCGGCGGCCCTGGGCCGTCACGTCGTCCGACAGGGCGAGCGCGGCGGGCACCCCTCCCTCGTCGCCGGCCGCCTCCACCGCCTCCTCGAAGGCGGCGGCGGACACCAGGCGCGTCACCGGCCCGCCGACCAGGTCCACCGCCTCCACGCCGAGGAGGGCTCCCGTGTTGCGCGCGGCGACCTCGACCACGCCGGTCTCCGGGTCGACCGCCACCAGCGAACCGCAGGACTGCACGCCGCCGAGCAGGTGGATCGGTTCGCGTACGCACCGCGTGAGGTCGAAGCCCCCTTCCGCGGCCCCTTCGGCCTCCTGCGCCCGCCGCGACAGCCATCGCTGTTCCACTGGTTCACCGCTCTCCCGGGACCCGGCCGGAACCTCCGGCCCCGGACCCGGTCCCATCCTCCCCCGTTCGCCGGTGACGGCTCACCTCGGAGGAGGGGCCAGGACGTGGAGCGCCCCCGGCTGCACCCGGGCCGTCACGGGCAGGGTCGCGTCGACCTCGCCGTCGGCACCGTACGGAAGCGTCCGGTCCGCCTCGATGCGTATCTCCTCGCCGCGCAGGATCTCCACCTGCGGACGCCGCACGTGCGCCCCGGTCTTCAGTTCGTTCATCGTCGCGAAGAAGTGGTGCTTGGGGGCGTCGCCGATGACGACGACGTCCAGGAGTCCGTCGTCGAGCCGGGCGCCGGGGGCGACGTTCCTGCCGAAGCCGTAGAAGCCGGAGTTCGCCGCCACGACCGTGTAGCCGGTGCGCTCGTGCGTCACGCCGTCGACGGTGACGCGGTAGGCCGCGGGCTTCCACGCGAGGACGGCCCGCAGGCCGCCCGCGTAGTACGACGCCGCTCCCCGCAGCAGCCGCGAGGCGTTCGCGTGGTGGTTGGCCACCGCGTCGACGCCCGCGTACACGCTCCCCAGGACGGAGATCCGCGCGTGCGCGGCGGACTCCACCTCGATCGTGTCCACCGGGCGCGGATCGCCGTCGAGCAGCACCCGCGCGAGGTCCGGGGCGTCCGCGGGCAGGCCGAGGGCGCGGGCGAAGTCGTTGCCCCGGCCGGCGGGGACCAGGCCGAAGACCGTGTCCGTGCCGCTGAGCGCGCCGCCGACGCAGCCGGCCATCCCGTCGCCGCCGACCGCGAGCACCACGTGCCCCCGCTCGCCCGCGCCTCGGGCGATCTCCCGCGCGTGTTCCAGGCTCCGGCTGTACACGGTGTCGAGCCGCGCACCCGCTTCCCGCAACAGCCGGGCCAGCGGGAGCAGGGCCGCCGTGCCGCTGGATCCCCCTGCGGTGGGGTTGACGACGGCGGTGAACTGTCGCATGGGTCGGGCCTCCGAGCGGGAGAGAAGGGAGCGAGGGACGGGCGGGGCGACGGACGGACCGTCGGACGGTCGGCTCCCGGGCACCGTACGCGGACCCGGTCGGCGGGCGGGAGCCCCCGAGGCCGCCGGTCCGCGGGGTGCGTCGTCCGCGGACCGGCGGGGAACGGGGTTCAGCGGACGGGGACGAGGACGCCGGGGCTGAGGACGCCGGAGGGGTCGACCTCGGCCTTGACGGCCTGGAGCATGCGGACGCCCAGGGGGCCGATCTCGCGGGCGTACCAGTCGCGGTGGTCGGTGCCGACGCCGTGGTGGTGGCTGATCGTGCCGCCCGCCGCCAGGATCGCGTCGTTCGCGGCGTGCTTCACGGGCTCCCAGTGCGCGACCGGGTCCTCGCCCTGCGCCGAGACGACGGTGAAGTACAGCGAGGCGCCGTTCTCGTAGGTGTGGGAGACGTGGCACATGACGAGCGGCGGGGTGCCGGCCTCGGTGAGGCCGTTCGTCAGGGCGTCGCGCACCGCCGTGTAGAGGCCGGGCAGCGCGGACCAGAAGGCCGCGGTCTCCAGGGTCTCGGCGAAGGCGCCGGCGTCGAGCAGCGCGTCGCGCAGGTACGGCGCGTCGTAGCGGCCGTGCGCCCAGCGGTCGCCGGGCTCCTCGCCGACGTACTCGCCGCCGGCGTCGAGCAGGATCTCGCGGGCGGCGGCGCGGCGGGCCCCGGTCTCGGCCTCGGTGCCCTCGTAGCCGGCGATGGCCATGCAGCCCCCGCCCTGCGGGACGTCGGAGGCGCCGATCGCGTCCGGCTGGGCGAGCCCGACGAAGGTCTCCGTCTCGTCGGAGAGGCGCAGCACGGTGGGGCGCGGGCCGTCCTGCGCGAGGCGGCGGAGGGCGGCGGTGCCCGCCTCGAAGGAGGCGAAGCGCCAGCCCTCGTAGACGCGCCTGCGGGGCAGGGGGCGGATGCGCACGGTGACGGCCGTGATGACGCCGAGGCTGCCCTCCGAGCCGAGGATCAGCTGGCGCAGGTCGGGGCCGGCGGCCGAGCGGGGCGCGCGTCCGGTTTCGAGGGTGCCCTCGGGGGTGGCGACGGTGAGCGCGAGGACCATCTCGTCGAAGCGGCCGTATCCGGCCGAGGCCTGGCCGCTGGAGCGGGCGGCGGCGAAGCCTCCGACGGACGCCCACTCGAAGGACTGCGGGAAGTGCCCGAGGGTCCAGCCCTTCGCGTTCAGGAGCTCCTCGACCCGCGGGCCGCGCAGTCCGGGTTCGAGGACGGCGGTGCGGGAGACCTCGTCCACGCTCACGAGCCGGTCGAGGCGGCGCAGGTCGAGGGCGACGAAGGGCCGCTTCGTCTCGGGCGCCAGGCCGCCGACGACGGAGGTGCCGCCCCCGAACGGGACGGCCGACAGGCCGTGCGCGGCGCAGACGCGCAGGACGGCGACCACCTCGTCGTGGCCGCCCGGGAGCACGACGGCGGCCGGGACGTCGTCGACCTCGCCCGCGCGGATGCGCAGGAGGTCGGGAGTGGACTTGCCCCGGGTGTGCCGGACGCGGCTCTCGGCGTCCTCCCGCAGGGCGTCCCCGGCGGCGAGCGCCCCGGCGAGCGCGGTGCGCGCCTCGTCGGTGAGGGGGGAGGGCGGGAGGTCGAGGGCGTCGAGGGTCGCCGGTCCGCTCGGGCGGGGGGTGACGCCGAGCAGGTCACGCAGCAGGCCCGTCACCGCGTCGGGCAGGGGGGCCGCCTTGGCCGGGTCGCCCCAGCCGCTCCACAACATGTCCACTGCGAGGGTTTCCTCTCGGTCTGTTCCACGGACGGTGCTGCCGCTCGGCCCGTACTGGCATTACACTGTGACAGATGACGCCCATTCGTCACAACCACTCGGACCCCACGGAACCCGGCCGGCCGGAGCGCAGGCGCTCGGACACCGACCTCGTCCTGGACGCGGCACGCGACTGCGTCCTGGCCGTCGGCGTGCGCCGGACGACCCTGACCGACGTCGCCCGGCGCGCGGGCGTGTCCCGGATGACGCTGTACCGGCGGTGGCCCGACGTCCGCAGCCTCGTCGGCGACCTGATGACCCGTGAGTGGACCGCCGTGGCGGCCGGAGCCATGCCGACCGCCTCCGAGGACCGGCCCGTCCGGGCGCGGATCGTGGACGGACTCGTCGCGGGCGCCGCCGCGTTCCGGGCCCATCCGCTCTTCCACAAGATCCTCGACGTGGACCCCGAACTGCTGCTGCCCTACGTCCTCGACCGCAGGGGAGCCAGCCAGGAGGCCTTCCTCGGGCTGCTCGTCGCCGCGATCGGGGCGGGCCACGAGGACGGGTCCGTGCGCCGGGCGCCGGTGGACCTCCAGGCCCGGTCCCTGCTGCTCGTCGTGCAGTCCTTCACGCTCTCGCTGCGCACCATGACCGACGAGACCGATCCCGAACTGAACCAGGACGCCTTCCTGGGCGAACTGCGCACCCTGCTGGAGAGGACCCTCACCCCATGACCTCCACGAGCGGCCCCGCCCTGCCCGGTTCCTCGCTGAGCGCCGAACGCCGCGGCCGCGAACTCGGCGCACTCGCCGACGGCGCCGAGGTCGACGTCCTCGTCGTCGGACTCGGCGCGACCGGCGCGGGCGCCGCGCTCGACGCGGCCACGCGCGGACTCGACGTCGCCGCGATCGACGCGCACGACCTCGCGTTCGGCACGTCCCGCTGGAGCTCGAAGCTGATCCACGGCGGACTGCGCTACCTCGCCACCGGGCAGCTGGACGTCGCCCACGAGAGCGCCGTCGAACGCGGCGTGCTGATGGAGCGGACGGCGCCCCACCTGGTCCGCGCCCAGCCGTTCGTCCTCCCCCTCACCCCGCTCGTCAGCCGCGGTCAGGCCGCGCTCGCCCGGGCCGGCTTCCTCGCGGGCGACGCGCTGCGGGCCTCGGCCCGTACGTCGCGCCGCACGCTGCCCGCCCCGCGCACCCTGTCCGCGGTCGAGACCCGCCACCTCGCTCCGGCCCTGCGCCCGACCGGCCTGCGCGGTGGCCTCCTGTCCTGGGACGGCCGGCTCACCGACGACGCGCGCCTGGTGACCGCGATCGCCCGCACCGCGGCGGCCCACGGCGCACGGATCCTCACCCGCGTCCGCGCCCTCGAACTCACCGGCGACGGCGCGCTGGTCCGCGACGAGACGAGCGGCGAGGAGCTGCGCGTCCGCGCCCGCGTGGTCGTCAACGCGGCCGGGGTGTGGGCGGGCGGCCTCGTCGACGACGTCCGGCTGCGGCCCTCCCGCGGCACCCACCTCGTCCTGCGCGAACAGGACCTCGGCCGGCTCTCCGCGGGACTGCACATCCCGATCCCGGGCGAGGCCAACCGCTTCGTCCTGGTCCTCCCCCAGGGCGACGGCCGGGTGTACGTGGGACTCACCGACGAGCCCGTCGACGGCGAGGTCCCCGACGTGCCGGACGTCCCCGAGACCGACATCGGCTTCCTCCTCGACGTCCTCGGCTCCGCCCTCGACGTCACCCTCCGCCGCGAGGACGTCGTCGGCGCCTTCGCCGGTCTGCGCCCGCTCCTGGACACGCGCGACGCGGGAGGCCGTACCGCCGACATCTCCCGCAGGCACGCGGTCCTCACCTCGCCCGACGGGGTCGTGACCGTCGTCGGCGGCAAGCTGACGACCTACCGCCGGATGGCGCAGGACGCCCTCGACGCCGCCGTGGCCGCCCGCGGCCTGACCGCGGGCCCCTGCCGCACCGCCTCGGTGCCCCTGGTGGGTGCCGCCCGGCCGCAGGCCCTCGCCGGCCTCGACGTCCCGGCGCGGCTCGTACGCCGCTACGGCACCGAGGCCACCGCCGTGCACGCCCTCGGGCTCCGGGAACCGGACCTCGCCCGTCCCGTCGTCCCCGGCCACCCCGTCACGCGCGCCGAGCTCCTGTGGGCGGTCCGCCACGAGGGCGCGCTCGACGCCTCCGACCTCCTCGACCGCCGCACCCGCATCGGCCTCGTCACCGAGGACCGGGCGGTGGCGGTGGCGGCGGCGGACGAGGCGCTGACACGGACGGCGTGACGACGGCGGGCCGGCCGGGGGCCGTCAGCCCCCGGCCACCAGGGCCTTGAGCGCGGTGTTGAGCTTCAGGGCGTCGACGCGGGGCTCGCCGACGAAGCCGAGGACGCGACCGTCGGTGTGGTCCGCGACCAGCGCGTCCACCGTCGCGACGGGCAGGTGGTTCTTCGCCGCGACGCGGTGGACCTGGAGCCTGGCGTACTCCGGGGAGATGTGCGGGTCCAGCAGGGGCAGGACGGTGAGCGGGCGGGCCGCGTCGGGGTCGATGCCGAGCAGGGGGTCCGGGTCGAGTCGGACGACGCCGGGCGGCAGGGCCGTCCCGTACAGGAGCGGGGGCGGATGACCGGCACTCGACAGGACGTCGTAGCCGTGGTGGCCGGTGGTCCTCAGGCGTCCGGCGTCGGCGGGGAGGGAGGGCGTCCTCGCCCGTCCGCCCCGCCGGCCTCGGGCGGCCGGCGGGGCGGAGGGACGGGAAACGGGTCAGATCGCCGGCGGGAAGCGGTCCCAGACCCGGTGCTTGGCCAGGAGGGGGGTCAGGTCGGCCAGGACCGCCTCGCCGCTGTCGGCGAGGACGACACCGGGGGCGCCGGTGGGGATCGCGGCCGCTTGCAGGACGGTCTCGGCGCCGGCCCAGCCGCCGATGGCCTTGGCGTGCCGGAACGCTTCGGAGACCAGGAGCGCCAGGCGCGGGTCGACCGGCGCCGTGCCCTGCCCGGGTTCGCCGGCCTTGGCGTCGCGGGCGCCCTGGGCGTCGGCGCCCGGGGCGGGGGTGCCGGCGAGGACCAGGGCGTCGAACTCGATCGAACGGGCGGTGGCGAAGGTGCGCTGGACCGTGATCGGGTCGGCGTCGCCGCCGATCGTGCCGCCCGCGGGCGCGATCACCAGCGGGACCATGCCCGCGTCGAGGACCGCCCGGCGCAGGGCGCGTACGCCGTCGGCGTCGGCGGATCCGTCGGTGACGACGCCGATGATCCGTCCGTCGGCCGGCCATTCGCGGCCGACCTGGGAGAGCGCGGGGCTGGGGTCGCTGTCGGGCGCGGGTTCGACGGCCCGGGGCACCGGCAGGCCGAGGCCGGTGGCGACCTGGGTGCACAGCTCGGTGTCGATGTTGGCCAGTGCCTGGAGCTGGCGCTCCTTGACGGCCCGGTCCCAGCACTTGCCGAGTTCGAAGGTGTAGGCCGCGATGATGTGCTCGCGCTCGACCGGGGTCATGCTCAGCCAGAACAGCCGCACCTGGCTGAAGTGGTCGGCGAAGGAGGCGGGCGCCTCGCGGACCTTGCGTCCGGCCGGGACCTCCACGGGGACCTCGACGAAGGCGCCGGTGTCCGCGCCCGCGAAGAACGGGCAGCCGCCGTCCAGCGAGTTCGGCTTGTAGGGCGCGACGCCGGTGTGCACGGCCTGCTGGTGGAAGCCGTCGCGGAGCATGTCGTTGACGGGGGCGTGCGGCCGGTTGATCGGGATCTGGTTGAAGTTGGGCCCGGCCAGGCGGGTGATCTGGGTGTCCAGGTAGGAGAAGAGGCGTCCGGCGAGCAGCGGATCGTCGGTGACGTCGATGCCGGGGACCAGGTGGCCGGTGTGGAAGGCGACCTGCTCGGTCTCGGCGAAGTAGTTGGACGGGTTGCGGTCGAGGGTGAGCAGGCCGATCGGCCGGACCGGGGCGAGTTCCTCGGGGACGATCTTCGTCGCGTCGAGCAGGTCGATGCCCTCGAAGGTCTGATCGGGGGTGTCGGGGAAGGTCTGGATGCCGAGCTCCCACTGCGGGTACGCGCCGGCCTCGATGGCGTCGGCCAGGTCGCGGCGGTGGAAGTCGGGGTCCACGCCGCACGCGATCTGCGCCTCCTCCCACACCAGCGAGTGCACGCCCAGCTTGGGCTTCCAGTGGAACTTCACCAGGGTCGTCGCGCCCTCGGCGTTCACGAGCCGGAAGGTGTGGACGCCGAAGCCCTCCATCGTCCGGTAGGAGCGGGGGATGCCCCGGTCGGACATGTTCCAGATGGTGTGGTGCTGGGCCTCGGTGTGGAGCGACACGAAGTCCCAGAAGGTGTCGTGGGCGCTCTGGGCCTGCGGGATCTCCCGGTCGGGGTGGGGCTTGCCGGCGTGGATGACGTCGGGGAACTTGATGGCGTCCTGGATGAAGAAGACCGGGATGTTGTTCCCGACCAGGTCGAATACCCCCTCCTCCGTGTAGAACTTCGTCGCGAAGCCCCGGGTGTCGCGGACCGTGTCGGCCGAGCCGCGCGAACCGAGCACGGTCGAGAAGCGGACGAACACCGGGGTCTCGGCGTCGGCGGCGAGGAAGGCCGCCTTCGTCACGCCCTCCGCCGTGCCGTACGACCGGAAGACGCCGTGCGCGCCGGCGCCGCGCGCGTGGACCACGCGCTCCGGGATGCGCTCGTGGTCGAAGTGCATGATCTTCTCGCGCAGGTGGTGGTCCTGGAGCAGGACCGGGCCGCGCGGGCCCGCCTTGAGCGAGTGGTCGGTGTCGTACAGCCGGGTGCCCTGCGCGGTGGTCAGGTAGGAGCCGCTCTGCGCGACCCGCGCCTGGTCGGCGCCGGTGGGCTGACCGGTGGGACTGACCGTCTCCGGCCCGGTCTGGTCCGGCTTCGGCGGCAGCGGTCCGTGCGGCTCGGTGGGCTCCTCCAGCGACGCGGGCGCCGAGGAGGGCACGCCGGGAACGCCTTCGGCGGGCCCGTTCTCCCGGAAGGGTTCGGTCAGCTTCTCGACGGCTGCTTTCAGCGGGTTCTCGTGGGGCATGCTTTTCCTTCGAGCTCGAAGCAGGGACGGTGCGGGACTGCCACAGCCATGACCGCCGTTGCCCGCGCCGTAACGGATGCGCCGCCGCCGTCCGCCCAACGGCACAACCTCTGCACACGGGTGCCCCTGCGCCGCCGCGGCCGGGCGTCGGCGCCCCGGCGACGGACGCGCGGCGCGGGAGCGTTACGCGTCCGGCTCGCCGGAGTCGAAGGTGAGGGCGTCCAGCGGGCGGATGTGGGCCGACATGTTGTGCTCCATCATGCGCAGGGCCGCGTCGGCGAGGTCCGCGTCGATGTGGGCGACGGCTTCGGGGGCGAGGCTGACGTCGAAGTGCCGGATGTGGGCGTCCAGCGCCGAGTAGAGGATGCACTGTTCGGTGACCTGCCCGCACAGGACCACTCGCCGGACCCCCAGCTGCCCCAGGAGGTAGGCCAGGGGGGTTTCGAAGAAGGCCGAATGCCGGGCCTTGACGACGAAGAGCGACTTCTCGTCGGGGGCGATGGTCTTGACCAGGTCCGGGTGACGGCCGGCGAGCGCCGCCTCGAGGATCTCACCGTGGTGGGAACGCCACCGGCCGAAGTTGTCGTTGACGTAGATCACCGGGGCGCCGGCCTCGCGAGCACGCCTCAGGAGCTCTTCCACGCCCGGTAGCGCCTCCCGCACGGAAGGGACGAGGGCCTCGGCGTCCTGGTGCTCGTAGGCGTTCAGCATGTCGATCACGACGAGCGCGGTCTGTGCCACGGTGGCCACCTCTCTTCTTCCGCTCCTCCCGCCGGGCCCCGCTCCCGGACGGACCGTGGTCGGCGGGTGCCGTGCTCGCGTCGGCGAGGGCCCGACCGCGCAGGGCCGGGCGGCGGGACTCCACGCGTGGTCGTCCGTCCGGAGACCGGCGGGGGCGAAGACCGTGTCGCCGGTCCCGATGGAGGCGCCTGCCCCGGGCGACGCGTTCGTAACACCGGAGCCGTCCCGGCCCGCCGGGGACGGACCGCTCGCCACCGCGATCCACGGCCGACTTCTGCCGCCGGGGCGGGGCCGGGGGATGCTGAAGGGGGTGGTGCTCCGCGCGGAGCGGCGCTTCGGCTTCGGGCCGCGCGTCCGTGGACACCACCGGGAAAGGAGCGGATCCATGCAGGAGAGCACCCCGTCACAGGCGGAGGGCGAGCGCACCGACGACACCCCTTCGGAAGAGCGGGGCCGCCGGGACGTCCAGCCCGAACGCACGACGCCGTCCCAGGCCGAGGGCGAGCGGGAGCCCGACGAGGACGACGAGGACGACGAGGACGACGAGGACGACGAGGACGACGAGAGCGCGTAGACGCGCATAGACGCCGCATCCGCGCCGCGAGGAGCCGTCCCGGGTCCGGTTGCGCCGATCGTCGAGCGGCCGGAGCGCGACGCCGTTCTCCGTGACGGCTCTCGACGCGATTCCCCGCAGTGCCCCGCCGACGCCGGCGTCGTGAAGGCGCCGTCTGCCGGACGGCGGCGTCCGGCGCGGTTCCGGTCGCGCGATCCGGGAGAAGCACTTTTGCTGGACTTGCGGCGGGCGCTTCGCCGCGCGCAACCGACCGCGAAGTGTTCCGCAGGAGAGCCGTATGGAGCGCGAGCCGAACCTGCCGGCCCCGCAGGCGGTCCGCGTCATCCGTCCGCCACGCCCCCCCGGCTGCGCGCCGTCGGGGCCCCGACCACCGCGATCCCCCTCTTCCCGCCGCTGTTCGCGACCCTCTGCTTCCTGTACGCGCGGGAGCGGGGAAGGGCGGTCCTTCTCCGGACCGCCCGGGCGGCAGAGCGGTCCCCCGCGGCGCTCGTACGGCCCGAGCCGTGACGCCCGTACCGCCTGATCCGGAAGGACGGAATCCGTTGACCGATCCGAAAGCAGTTCCGGCGTCCGCCCCGGAGTCCGGGGAGGTCTCGGAGGCCGACCGGCTGCGGGTCCTCCTGCGGACCCCCGCGTACCTCAAGGCCCTGCTCTTCAGCGCCCTGATCGGCGTTCCCGTCTCCCTGGCCGCCTTCTGGTTCCTCGTCGGTCTGCACCAGCTGGAGCACGTGCTGTGGGCGGACCTGCCGAAGGCGCTCGGCCTGGGTGCTCCTCCGGCCTGGTGGCCGCTGCCGCTGCTCGCCGTCGCCGGGGTCGTCGTGGGTCTGGTGGTGACCCGGCTGCCCGGCGCGGGCGGTCACGTCCCCGCCGGCGGTCTGCACGCGGGAGGGTCCTCGGCGGCCGCCCTGCCGGGGGTCGTCGTCGCCGCGGTCGCGAGCCTGCCGCTCGGTGCCGTCCTCGGCCCCGAGGCGCCCCTGATCGCGCTCGGCGGCGGTCTGGCCCTGCTCTTCCGGCACCTCGCCCATGCCCCGGCCACCCCGCAGAGCACCGCGCTGCTGGGTGCGGCCGGTGCGGCGGCGGCCATCGCCGCGATCTTCGGCAACCCCCTCGTCGCCGCCGTCCTGCTGATCGAGGTGGCGGGCGTGGGCGGTCCGCAGCTGTTCGTCGTCATGCTGCCCGCCCTGCTGTCCAGCGGCGTCGGGGCCGTGGTGTTCACCGGCTTCGGACACTGGACCGGTCTGGAGACGGGCGGTCTCACCGCCCACTTCCCCACCGCGCCCCCGCGCCTGGACACCGGGGACGTGGTGTGGTCGATCGTGCTGGCGGCGGGGGTCGGCGCGCTGGTGCACCTGGTGGTCATCGGCGGCCGGCTGACCGCCGCCTTCGTGGCGGCCTCCCCCCTCGTACGGACGGTGGTCTGCGCGGTCGGCGCCGGAGGCTGCGCCGCCCTCTACGCGGTCGTCACGGGGCGCACCCCCGTGGAGGTCGCCTCGTCCGGTCAGGCCACGCTGGTCGAACTCGCCGCCGACCCCCACGCCTGGAGCGTGGGCGTGCTCCTCGCCCTCCTGCTGTTCAAGGGCGCCGCGTACGCCCTGTGCCTGGGCAGCCTCCGCGGCGGACTGGTGTTCCCCGTGCTCTTCCTGGGCGCGGCCGCGGGCGTGCTGCTCGCGCCGCTGCCCGGCCTCGGGGTGATCCCCGGCGCCGCCGCGGGCATGGCCGCGGCCTCGGCGGCCGCTCTGCGGCTCCCGGTCAGCAGCGTGGTCCTGGTGGTCCTGGTGCTCGGCAACTCCGAGACGATCCCGGTGGTGATCCTGGCGGCGGTGACCTCCTTCGTCGTCGCCGAACTGCTTCCTCCGGGCCCGCCGCTCACGCCGCGCCGTCGGCGCGGGGCGCGTGTCAGGAGCGGCCCCGCCTGAGCGAGTCCCTGACGCCCCTGGCCCGCTCGCGGACGTCCTTCAACGCTTCGCGGGCCCTGGCCTTCGTCTGATCGGTCCTGCCCTCGGTCTCGAGCCTCTCGTTCCCGCTGATCCTGCCGGTGATCTCCTTGATCCTGCCCTTGGCCCTGTCCATGGCGCTGCTCATGACCGGGTCTCCTTCCGCTGCCCGCCCTTGCCGTGCCCTCGCTCCCGGAGTTCCCGCCCCGGCCCAGGGCCCCTGTTCACGGGGCGTGCGGTTTCAGGATGCGAGGATGCGGCGCTTCTGCGCCTCGAACTCCTCATCGGTGAGCACTCCCTGGTCCCTCAGCCGGCCGAGTTCGTGCAGCTGGGAGATCTTGGCGTCCATCGGTACCGCGGCCGGGGGCTGCGCCGCTTCGTGGGTCTGCGGAGGTGCGTACCGCTGCTCGTCCTGTTGCGCCCAGCGGCCGGCCTGCCGGCGCGAGACGCGGTTGGAGACGGCGGTGGCCGTACCGGAGATGACCGCGGTACGGGCGACGCCGCGCAGAAGTCCGGGCATGGCGGGGTCCTTGTCGTCGGGGCCGTCGGGGCGTCGGGTCCTCGGGGCGGGGAGTCGGGTCGTCGTGTCGTCGGGTCGGGTCGGGGCGTCGTCGGGTCGGGGCGTCGTCAGGGGGAGGAAGCGGAGGAGGAGCCCTCTTCGGCTTCGACGGCCTCCAGGCTCGCCAGGAAGGCCTCGGCGGGGATCCGCCCGCCGGCGACCATGCGGGCGCCGCCACGTCGCAGCGCCGCCGCCAGGGGCGCGGCCCAGAGGTTCTCGTACACGATGACGCCCGCCGAGTTGTCCGGCCGCAGAGCGGCGGCGGCCTCCCGCAGGTCGTCCTCGTCGAGCAGTCCGGAGGAGGCTCCGTCGAAGACGGCGAGGTCGAGTTCGCCGTCGCCGTCCAGGTCCGCGATCTCCAGCGCGGTGACGGAGCCGTCCGCGTCCTTGCGGATGAAGGACAGGTCGAGGACGCGGATGACGTGCCGGTCGACCAGGTCGAGCAGACGGGACAACCCCTCGCCGGTCATGCGGTTGCCGGGGAACTCCAGGACCAGGTAGTCGATGGGACCCATCTCGGAAACGTCGTCGGTGCTCATGGCGGCTCCTCGTCGGGCGGTCCTCCGCCTCCGGTGACCGGTGGTCCCGCGCCGTACCGGCCGAGTGGCGCGTCACCCTCCATTGCAGCACCGGGGACCCGTACGCGCACCCGGGTGGCGGCCGGAGCGTGTGCCGGGGGATCCGGCGGCTCCCGGGCCGGTGCGACCCGCGACCGAGCCGGTCGTCGCGGTCCCCCTCCGGGGATACGTTGGACGAGGAGGCCCGCGCGCCGGCCCTTCCGTCGGCGCGGGCCCCGGCCGTGGCGGTGACCGCGACGGGCTCCGGGCCCGCCGCGCGCCGGAGCGGTCCCTTCCTCCTCCACATCCGTCTTGACGGCCGCCGTCACCCGTCGGCGGAGGCGAGCAGCCGTCCCCCCGGAGCCGCTGTCATGACCGAGAACCCCATGGACGGCCGCGGATCGCGGCACCGCACTCCTCGGGAGCGTGCCGCGCTGGGCAAGGCCGCGCGGGCCGCCGTGCCCCGTTCGAGCCACGCGGAGTTCGCGCCGGGGCCCCGGCGGCCGGACCCGCTGGACATCATCGAGAGGCAGTCGGCGACGCGGCTGCCCGAGCTCGTGCCGATCCGCTACGGAAGGATGTCCGAGTCGCCGTTCCGGTTCTACCGGGGGGCCGCCGCCGTCATGGCGTCCGACCTCGCGGAGACGCCGAGGACGGGGTTCCGCACCCAGCTGTGCGGGGACGCCCACATGCTGAACTTCCGGCTGCTGGCCTCGCCCGAGCGCCGTCTCGTGTTCGACATCAACGACTTCGACGAGACGCTGCCGGGCCCCTGGGAGTGGGACGTCAAGCGCCTGGCCGCCAGCCTCGTCATCGCCGGCCGGGCGAACGGCTTCGGCACCGGGGAGCGCGCCGGGATCGTGAGGGCCGCCGTGCGGTCCTACCGCGAGAGCATGCGCGCCTTCGCCGGCAGCGGCAACCTGGCCGTCTGGTACGCCGGGTTCGACCAGGCGTGGGTGCGGGAGCACTTCGGGGCGGAGCTGTCGGCCCGGGGCCGCGAGCGCTGGGCGCGGGCCGCCGCCAAGGCGCGTTCGCACGACACCCTCCAGGTCTTCGACAAACTCACCCGGGTCGTCGACGGCGAGCGCCGGATCACCCCCGATCCGCCGCTCGTCACCCCTCTCGCGGACCTGCTGCCGGCCGATCGGCGCGACCGGCCGGAGCGGCAGCTCCGCCGGCTGATCAAGCGGTACGGCAAGACCCTGCAGTCGGACCGGCGGTTCCTCCTCGAGCAGTACCGGGTGGCCGACATGGCGCGCAAGGTCGTCGGGGTCGGCAGCGTGGGCACCCGCTGCTGGATCGTGCTCCTGCTGGGGCGGGACGACGGGGACCCGCTCTTCCTCCAGGCCAAGGAGGCCGGCGAGTCGGTGCTCGCACCCCACGTCGGGGCCACCGCGTGCGCGACGCAGGGCGAGCGGGTCGTCTCCGGGCAGCGGCTGATGCAGGCCACCAGCGACATCTTCCTGGGCTGGGAGCGGGTCGAGGGGACGGACGGCCGGCGGCGGGACTTCTACGTCCGGCAGTTGCGGGACTGGAAGGGCGTCGCCGTCGCCGAGGACATGGTGCCGCGGGGCATGCGCACGTTCGGCGCCCTGTGCGGCGCGACGCTGGCCCGCGCCCACGCCAGGTCGGGCGACCGCGTCGCCATCGCCGCCTATCTGGGCGGCGGGGACGTCTTCGACCGGGCGCTGGTGACGTTCGCCGAGCTCTACGCCGATCAGAACGAGCGGGACCACAGGGCGCTCGTGGACGCCGTCGGCGCGGGACGGCTGCCGGCCGAGGCCGCCTGAGAAGGCGTCGTATGCTGCCGTGCCCCCGGCCGTGGTCCTCTCGATCCGGCGGCCGTAGCGGTCGGCGAGCGCGACGGCCGCCGGCAGCATCCGGACGACGGTCGGGCTGAGCACCGCGTAGCCGACGAGCCGACGAGCCGCCGGCTCGGGTGTTCGGGCGTCGGGCCGAGGAGCACCGCACCGAAGAGTCACATCGGACATGGCTCCTGTGCGCCCCCGTGGCGGCGTCGCCTCCCGCGGTTCCCCCGGTCCACTCGGCAGGGAAAGTCCCGGAGGTCCGGAGGCCCGGCTGTCGCGGTCCTCACTCGGCGGGAAGGGTGTCCAGGAGCTCGCGCGCACGGCCGAGGACCACGCCGTCGACGGCGTCGCCGAGTTCGACGACCCGGCGGAGGCAGGTGCGGGCCTCCTCTCCGTCTCCCAGTTCCTTGAGGGCTTCGCCCAGTCCCACGAGTGCGCTCCCCTGCATGTGGGGCATGTCGATGCGCCGGAACTGGGCCACCGCCGCGCGATGGTGGTCGGCGGCCTCGCTCCACAGACCCAGGAGCGCATGGTCGAGGCCGAGGGCGTACGTGCTGTGGGCGCGGGTCATGCCGGCCACGTGTGCGCTCACGGGGCGGTCGGGGGCGTCGAGGAACGCGATGACGCGCCGGTGCTGCGTCTGCGCCTCCTCGACGCGCCCGAGGAAGCGCAGGGTGGACCCGTAGGTCACCATGGCTCCCAACCAGCCTTCGCGGTCGTCGGCCTCCTCGTACAGTTCGACGGAGGCGCGGGCCTTGTCGGCGGCGGCCCGGGCCTCGCCGAGCTTGCGGTGGGCGACCGCCGCGTGCGACAGGGCGGACGCCTGCTGGGGCACGTTCCCGGCACGGCGTGCGCAGCGCAGACCCTCGTCGGCGCGTTCGACGGCCTCGCGGTACCGGTGGTCGCACTCGATCAGGGCCCAGGCGTGCATGTTGTGGTGGAACGCCTGGAGGTCCGGGTCGTCGAGGGCCGCGGCGGCCCGGCTGGACAGCTCGTAGACCTCGGACCAGTGTCCCCAGAAGACCCAGAGGTCGCAGAACCATTCCATGGCGTCGGCGGTCTCCACGACCCGGGTGTGTTCGCCCTTGTCCGCCGCGCTGCGCAGCGCCGCGAGCCAGGCGGGGGCCTCGCCCTGGATCCAGGTCCGGGCCTCCTCTGCGCTCTCCAGGGCCACCAGGCCCTGCCAGGAGGGTGGCGGCGCACCGTACTTGAGCTTGTACCAGCGGCCTGCCGTCACCGTGGTCTCCAGCAGCCAGGCCCGGAGGCGTTCCTCGGCCGCTTCCCGCTCGTCGGGACTCTCCTCGCGGACCGTGCGGGCGCGGGCGAACAGCCGCAGCAGGTCGTGCAGCCGGTAGCGGCCGGCGAAGACCTGGAGGAGTCCGGCCTCGACCAGCTCCTCCATCACGTCCCCGGCCTCGAAGAGGCCGACGCCCGTCAGCGAGGCGCCGTAGGCGGCGGTCATGTCCGGCACCGGGACCAGGCTCAGCAGCCGCATCATGCGGGCCGCCTCGGGAGTGAGCTCCCGGTAGGAGAGTGCGAACGCGGCCTCCACGCGTACGTCGCCCGCGGAGAGCGCGCTCAGACGGCGCTCCTCGTCGGACAGGCGACGGACCAGGTGGTCGACGCTCCACGCGGACCTGACCGCCAGCCAGTTCCCCGCCACTCGAAGGGCCAGCGGCAGGCGGCCGCAGAGCTCCGCCACCCGCGCCACCGCGTCGGCTTCGGCGTCCGCCCGGTCCTCGCCCAGGATCCGGCGCAGCAGTTCGACCGCCTCGTCCCGCGTCATCTCCGACAGCGCCAGCCGGTCCACTCCCCGGAGGCCGGCCAGCGGCCTCCGACTGGTCACCAGCACCAGACTCCGCCCGCCCGCGGGCAGCAGGGGACCGACCTGCCCTTCGTCGCGCGCGTTGTCCAGCACCACCAGACAGCGCCGCTCGCCCAGCAGCGCCCGCAGCAGCCCCGCGTGCCCGGCCGTGCCCTCCTGCCGCAGCCGACGGTCCGAGACGCCCAGGGCCTTCAGCAGCTTCAGCAGCGCCTCGCCGGGGTCGACGGCTCCGTCCACCCCGTGGAGGTCCACCATGAAACACCCGTCGGGAAACTCCTCCGCCAGGTCCGTCGCCGCCTTGAGCGCCAGCGTCGTCTTGCCGCACCCCGGGGGACCCGAGACGACCGCCACCGGCCCGCCGCCACCGGTGCCCGTCCGTCCGGCCCTCTCCTCGATCCAGTCCAGTTGGTGACGGCGACCGGTGAAGTCCCCGACCGATCGCGGCAACACCGCCGTGCCCTCGACCGCCACGGCACGGGTGGGACGCCCGGCCCGGCCCGCCGCGAGCAGGCCCTCTCGTGCCGCGTCGGAGAGCCCCAGCCCCGCTGCCAGCGCCATCGCCGTGCGCCGCTGCGGGACCCGGCTGCGTCCGCGTTCCATGTCGCCGATCGCCCGGACACTCACGCCCGACGCCGCGGCCAGCTCCTCCATCGTCAGACGGGCCCGCTGCCGCAGGTCACGCAGAACGGCCCCGAACGGTATCTCCCCGGACATGCTTCTCCCTGCTCTTTCCAGAAGCGAAGGATATGCCTCGGCACGCGGCCGGTGAGACGGAGGAGCCCCCGCCGGGAAGGCGACGAGGACGAGAAACCACCTGGTCAGGAAGGTGACATGGCACCGGACGCGCGGGCGTCTGCCGACGGGGGCGGCCCGCGGCGGTGGCCGCGGGAGGCGGGGTGGAGCCGGAATCCCGGCGTCGGCCACCGCGGCAGCCGGGCCGGTCCCCCGGCTGCCGCGCGGCGACGCCTCACTCCGTGGGGAACGGCGGGCGGGGTGTCACTTCGCCAGGAAGGCGAGGAGGGCGGTGTTGACCTCCTCCGCGTGGGTCCACAGCAGACCGTGCGGGGCGCCCTCGATCTCGACGTAGTCGGCGGCGGGCAGCGCCTTGTGGAAGGGACGCGCGGTCCCCTCGACGGGCAGGATGCGGTCGGCCGTACCGTGCAGGATCAGGGCGGGCACGTCGACGGACGGGATGTCGGCGCGGAAGTCGGTGTACCAGGTCGACGGCGCCGCGGAGGCGGCGAAGGAGCCGCCGCCGGCCGCGGTGTTCCAGCTGTTGCGGACCGCTTCCTCGCTGATGCGGGTGCCCAGGTTCTCGTCGAGGTTGTAGAAGTCCTCGAAGAAGGCGGTGTAGTAGGCGTAGCGGTCGGCCTCGACGGCGGCGACGACGCCGTCGAAGAACTCCTTCGGGGCCACGCCGTCCGGGTTGTCGTCGGTCTTGAGCAGGCAGGGCTCCAGCGAGGCCAGGAAGGCGACCTTGGCGACGCGCGCGGAGCCGTACGTGGACACGTAGCGGGCGACCTCGCCGGTGCCCATGGAGAAGCCGACGAGGACGGCGTCGTTCAGGTCGAGGGTCTCCATCACGGTGTTCAGGTCGGCCGCGAAGGTGTCGTAGTCGTAGCCGGCCGTCGGCTGGGAGGACTGCCCGAATCCGCGGCGGTCGTAGGTGATCACGCGGTGGCCGGCCTTCAGGAGGGCGGCGCTCTGCCGCTCCCAGGAATGGCCGTCGAGCGGGAAGCCGTGGATGAGGACGACCGGCTGCCCGGTTCCGTGGTCCTCGTAGTACAGGTCGACGGCGGTGGTGTTCTCCTGGCCCACGGTGATGTACGGCATGGTTCTCTCCTCTGCTCCGGAACAGCTGGTCCGTGCCTCTGTGCGCCACGGAACGCCGTCACGCTACGGCCCGGGCGGTGACGCCTGTTGTCGCGTCACGCACGACGTCTTGCCCATGAGCGCAGCCGGTGGCCGACGACGGCACCGGCCCTCTCGTCCCGCGCCATTCCTGCCTGCGGTTCTGCCTGGAGGCGGACGCGGCCCGCTGATTGGCTGTTCGGAGAGGGCGGACCCCGGGCCCCGCGGAAGTGGTCCGGTCGCGCTCCGGCGCGCTCGCCCGCCGCACGACGGCCCGCCCCGCCCTGCCGGGCACCGGCCGCCGTACACCGGGCGCGCGGCGTCCTGTCGCCGCCCGTCGCGGCCCCGAAGCCACTTCCCCCGACCGGAGAGAAATTTGAGCGTCGTGTTGACGACCGCATCCGTACCCGACCGGGACAAGGTCACGTACTGGAACGACGCGGTGAGCAGGACACTGGTGCCGATGACCGTCGTCCCCAGGAGCGACGGGTCGTTCGACGGGCGGATCACCACCGACCGCCTCGGATACCTTCAGGTCGCCACCGTGGAGGCCGACGCGAAGTCGGCCAGCCGCACGCCGGAACTGATAGCCGGTTCGTCCGAGGCGCTGATGGCGGTCTCCGTCCAGGTGTCCGGCACGGCCACCTTCGCGCAGGACGGCCGGCGGGCGGAGGTGGGCGAGGGCGACCTGGTGGTGTACGACACGACCCGCCCGTACTCCTTCGACTATCCGCGGCGGTTCGCCGCACACGTCTTCCAGCTTCCGCGCCACGCGCTGGGCGTGCCGGACGGCGAGATCCGGCGGGTCACGGGCAACGCCATCGGCACCAGGGACGGATTCGGCGCGATGCTGTCCCCCTTCCTGACCTCTCTGGCCTCCTCCTCGGCCGACGGCTACCCGCCGGCCGTCGCGAACCGGCTGGCCGGCCACGTCGTCGACCTGTTCGCCACCCTGATCACGGAGCGGGCCCGGCCGGGCGGCACGGACGCGGCCGCGCGGAGCCATCTGATGCCGCGCGTCCTCGACCACATCAACCGGAATCTGGGCGACCCGGACCTGTCACCGGAGCGCATCGCCCGGAAGCACCGCATCTCGGTCCGGTACCTGCACCGGCTGTTCGAAGGCGAGGGGATCACCGTCAGCCGGTTCATCAGGCAACGGCGCCTGGAGGAGTGCGGCCGCGAACTGGCCCGCCGCGGCGGCGCGGCCCCCACCGTGTCCGCCGTCGCCCAGAGGTGGGGCTTCGTCAACCCCGCCCACTTCAGCCGGGCCTTCCGGGCGGCCTACGGCGTCTCTCCCCGTGAATGGCACGGCCTGCGCAACGCCCAGGACGGTCCCGGCCCGACTCCACCGCTCCGCGTCGCGCCACGAGGCGTCCGGTGACGCGAACCCGCCCTTCCGCTTCAGGCCCTCCCGGCAGGAGACCGTGCGTGACCGACTTCACCCCCTCGTCCGTCCGGCCCCCCGTTCTGGACCGCGCCACGCGGGCGTTCGTGGCCCGGCACTCCTGTCCCCCGTCGGCCCACGCCCCGGACCCGGAACGGGCTCGTCTGGACCTCGTACGGCTCCAGGCGCGGAGCACCCCCGACCCTCTCGACGAGGAGGACACCTCCGCGGAGTGGTTCGCACTGCCGGGCGGGCCGACCGGCCACGTACGGGTGCAGGTGGTCAGGCCCGCCGGCAGCGTCGGCGAGATGCCCGTCGTGCTGTTCCTGCACGGGCTGGGCTGGGCCCTCGGCGACGCCGCCACCCATGGGCGCCTGGTGCGGACGTTCGCCCTCGGCACGGACGCGGCCGTGGTCTTCGTCGAGTACGAGCGCTCCCCCGAGGCGCGGTATCCGATCGCCGTCGAGCAGTGCTACGCGGTCGCGAAGTGGATCTGCGAGCGGGGCGGCGAGATCGGTCTGGACGGCAGCCGGATGGCCGCCGTCGGCGACTCGGCGGGCGGCAACCTGGTGGCGGCGCTGACCCTGCTCGCCAAGGAGCGGGGAGAGGTGCGGCTGCTGCAGCAGGTGCTGCTCTGCCCGGTCACCGACGCGGGCTTCGACACCCCCTCGTACCGGGAGTTCGCCGACGGCTACTTCCTCACCGGCGAGACGATGCGCTGGTTCTGGGACCAGTACCTGCCCGACGTGCGGCAACGAGGCCGGGCCACCGCGTCACCGCTGCGGGCGTCCCCGGAACAGCTCGCCGGACTCCCCCCGGCCCTCGTGGTCACCGGCGAGGCCGACGTGCTGCGCGACGAGGGCGAGGCGTACGCGGAGAAGCTCCGCGCGGCCGGCGTGCCGGTGGTCTCCGTGCGCTACCACGGGACGGTCCACGGTTTCATGGTGCTCGACCCGCTCCGCGACACGGACGCCGCCCGCGCCGCCCTCGTCCAGACGCTCGACACCGTGCACGTCGCCCTGCACCGGCACTCCGGGTGAACCCGCGCCGGGGACGGGTGCCGCTCACTCGGCGAGGAGCGTGTCCAGGAGCTTCCGTGCGGCCGTGAGCTCCTTGTCGTCCGCGGCGTCGCCGAGCTCCAGGATCTGGCGCAGGCAGTAGCGGGCCTCCTCGGTCTCTCCCAGCGCGGTCAGGGCCTCTCCCAGGTGGAGCAGCTGCTCGGCCTCCCTGTGGAAGATGCCGATGCGGTTCGACTGGATCCGGGCGCTGCGGTAGTGGTCGGACGCCTGCCTCCACTGTCCCAGCGCGGCGTGGTCGAGGCCGAGCGCCTGCGTCGTGCGCGCCCGGAAGATGTCGGCGGCCCGTCCGCTCACCGGGCAGTCGGGCGCGTCGAGGAAGGCCATGACGCTCATGTGCCGGGTCAGGGCCTCCTCGGCACGGCCCAGCAGGCGCAGGGAGGCTCCGTGGAGCCGCACGGCCTGGGGCCAGACCGCGTAGTGACCGGCTTCTTCCGACAGGGCGACGGCGGCGAGGGAGCGGTCCGCGGCCTTCCGGGCTTCGCCGAGTTGCAGGTGCGCGCTCGCCTCGTGCATCAGGGCCGAGGTCTGCTGGTGGACGTCCTGCGCGCGGCGGGCGTGTTCCAGCGCCTCGACCGCCTGCTCGGCGGCCTCGTGGTAGCGCTGGTCGCAGGTGTTCAGGGCCCAGGAGAGGCAGTTGAGGTGGAAGGCCCGCGCGTACGGGTCGTCCAGCGCGGCGGCGGCCTCCGCGGCCAGGCGGAAGACCTCGGGCCAGTGGCCCCAGTGGACCCACAGGTTGCAGAACCATTCCATGGCGGAGGCGGTCTCCACGACCCGGGTGTGCTCGCCCCTGCGGGCGGCGTCGCGCAGCGCGGCGAGCCAGGCGGCGCCTTCGCTCCGGAGCCAGGCATGGGCTTCCTCGGCGCTCTCAAGGGCCACCGGGCCCTGCCAGGAGGGCGGGGGCGCCCCGTACCCGGGCTCGTACCAGCGGCCGGCGACCGCGGCCGTCTCAAGGAGCCACGCGCGCAGCCGGTCCTCGGCCGCCTCCCGCTCGGCGGGCTCCTCCTCACGGGACAGCCGGTCGCGGCCGAACAGCCGTATCAGGTCGTGGAGCTGGTACCGGCCGGTGAAGGCGGCCTGCAGCAGACCGGCCTCGACCAGCTCCTCCATCACGTCCTCGGCCTCGAAGACGCCGGTCGCGGTCAGAGCGGCGCCGTAGGCCGCGGTCATGTCCGGGCCCGGAACGAGACCGAGCAGCCGCAGCATCCGGGCGGCCTGGTCCGTCAGCCGGCGGTAGGACAGTTCGAACGCCGCCTCCACCCGCACGTCGCCGACGGCGAGCGCGCCGAGTCTGCGTTCCTCGTCGGCCAGGCGCCGGGCCAGGTGGCCGACGGTCCATCCGGAGCGGGCCGTCAGCCAGTTCGCCGCCACCCGCAGGGCCAGCGGCAGCCTTCCGCACAGGTCCGCCACCCGCGCCACCGCGTCGGATTCCGCGTCCGCCCGGTCCTCGCCCAGGATCCGGCGCAGCAGTTCGACCGCCTCGTCCCGCGTCATCTCCGACAGCGCCAGGCGGTCGACGTCCTCGAGACCGGTCAGCGGCCGCCGGCTGGTGATCAGCACCAGGCTCCGGCCGCCCGCGGGCAGCAGGGCACGGACCTGCCCCTCGTCGCGCGCGTTGTCCAGCACCACCACGCACCGGCGGTCGGCCAGCAGCGCCCGCAGCAGGCCCGCGCGGCCCCGTGGATCCTCCTGCGCCAAGCGGCGGTCCGACACGCCGAGGGCCTTCAGGAGCTGGAGCAGCGCCTCGCCCGTGTCCACGGCGCCGTCCACTCCGTGGAGGTCCACCATGAAGCACCCGCCGGGAAACCCGGGCGCCAGGTCCGCCACCGCCTTCAGCACCAGCGTCGTCTTCCCGCACCCCGGAGGACCCGAGACGACGCAGACCCGCCCCTCCCCGCGGGCGCGGGCCCGTTCGGCCGCCGCCCGCAGGAAGGCCAGCTCCGGTTCGCGCCCCGTGAAGTCCCCGACGGGTACCGGTGGCACGGCGAACCCCGCGGCCGCGACCGCGGGCGCCGGACGCGCCGCTCGCGCCGCGGCCAGCAGCGCCGTCCGCTCCGTGTCCGCGAGCCCCAGCCCCTCCGCCAGTGCCACCGCCGTGCGCCGTTGGGGAGCCCGGCTGCGCCCCCGCTCCATGTCGCCGATGGCCCGGACGCTCACACCCGACGTCCCGGCCAGCTGCTCGATCGTCAGACGGCCTCGCTGCCGCAGACCGCGCAGAACCTCCCCGAACGGCTTCTCCCCGGACACAACCCCTCGTTCCTCCCGCCCCCGGGGGAAGAATACGGCGCTCGTTCGGGCGAAGCCGCAGGCCGGGGCGTCAGGTCGTGACGGGGAGGGGGCGGGGGGTGAGCCGGGGGCACGAGGAGGGCGTGCGGTGCCTCACAGACCGAAGCGGGCCCGCCTCTCCTCGGGCACCAGGTCGGTGTACTCGGGGTGCTTGCCGATCCAGCCCCGGACGAAGGGGCAGTACGGCAGGACGCGCAGCCCCCGGGCCCGCGCGTCGTCGAGCGCGCCCCGGGCGAGGAGACCGCCCAGGCCCCGGCCGGCGAACCGGCCGTCGATCTCGGTGTGGATGAAGGCGATCTCGCCCTCCGAGAGGTGGTACTCGGCGAAGCCCGCGGTCTCGGTGCCGTCGTCGCCGGCGAGGATCTCGTACCGGGACTTCTCGGGCCGGTCCGTCACCTGCGGTTCCATGCTGACTCCTGTGCGGTCGTGGTGGGGTGGGCGGGTGCGGTCAGAGCGTGCGGCGCACGCCCGCCTGGCGTTCCAGGTTGCGGAGCTGGACGGACAGGTCGCCCTCCACGGCGAGGTGGGCGGGGCCGCTGCGGCCGATGGGCAGGACCTGCTCGCTGCGCATGTCCTCGATCATCAGGGCGAACGCGGTGTACATCGCGACGAGCGCGACCACGAGGCCGAGCGCACCGGACGTGCGCGTCAGCCATGCGGCGCCGGTGACGCCCGCGAGGCCGGTGGCCGCCCAGCGAGGGAGGGAGACCGCGAGGACGAGCCACAGCGCGCGCTTGGGCCGGGTCACGGCGGTCATCAGGGCCCCGAAGCAGAGGAGCGCCAGGTTGAGGACGCCGAGGACCTCCGGGCCGTCGGCCGCGCCGCTGAGCACGATGAGCGAGTAGGGCAGCCAGCTGCCGGCGAACACCGCCATCAGCGTCGCCGCGATCACGTCACGGGCGCCGAAGGCCAGGACGCTCACCAGGAGCTGGAGGACGAAGGCCGGCAGCACGGTGAGGGCGACGGCGGCGCGGGCCGACTCGTCGAGGAGCCCGAGCTGGAGGCAGCCCGTCATCACGGACGCGATGGCGATCGTGAAGAAGCCGAGCGGCATGGGCGAGGCGATGGGGCGCAGGTTGATCCGTGTCATCGACCGGAGGTCCGGTTCGAAACGGCGTCCCGGGGGCGTGTCCGGCGGGGGTGCCGGGAGGTCGCCGCCGTCGGCGGCGGGGGAGGCTGCGGACATCGGGTGGGGCTCTCCTTCAGTGCTCGAAGCAGGGATTCAGTGCTCGAAGCAGGGATCGACGAAGGACGGCGCCGCCTCGGGGGCGGAGCCGCGCGCGACGCGCCAGCGGCGGTGCCGCTCGGACTCGGCGGCGGCCTCGGCCACGAGCGACGCCTGGAGGGCGCCGCTCCGGTAGCCGCCGAAGTGGGCCACCGGGCTCCACTCCGGGGTGACCGGCGGGACGGCCTCGTCGAGCCCCTCGTACTCCGCGGTCGCGTAGACGATCCGGCCGCCGACGACGGTGAGGACGGACTCGATGCCGGGGATGACGTCCTCGGGCACGGAGAGGAAGTCGTCGGACAGGATCGCGAGGTCGCCGTAGCAGCCCTCCCGCAGGGTCCCCTTGACGTCCTGTTCGCCGGTGAGCCGCGCTCCGCCCCGGGTGTAGAGGCCGAGCGCGGTCTCCCGGTCGATCAGGTTCCCGGCCGGGTAGAGCGCGGTGCCGCCGACGGTGCGCCCGGTGACGAGCCAGTGGAGGGCGACCCACGGGTTGTACGAGGAGACGCGGGTCGCGTCGGTTCCGGCGGCGACGGTCAGGCCGCGGTCGAGCATGGCCCGGACCGGAGGGGTGTGCGCGGCGGCCTCGGCGCCGTAGCGGCCGAGGAACGCGGTGCCCTGGAAGGACATCCGGTTCTGGACCGAGACGGCGCCGCCGAGGGCGGCGATCCGGTCGAGGCTGTCGGCCGAGACGGTCTCCGCGTGGTCGAAGAGCCAGCGGTTGCCGCCGGGGAAGAGCCCCTCCGCGCTGAGCTTCTCGAAGACGGCCAGGTCGCGCCGGATCGTCTCGTCGTAGGTCGCGTGGAGCCTGAATCCCCAGCCGTTCTCGAGCAGGAGCCGGACCGCCTTCTCGAACTCGGCCTCGTAGCCGTCGGCGAGTGCGGGCCGCGGCTCGGAGAAGTTCTCGAAGTCGGCGGCGGCCCAGGTCAGGTTCTCGCCCGCGCCGTTGAGCCGGAGCCACTCGTCGCCTTCCCCCGGCTTGACCGTCTCGGTCCAGCGCTTGAGGTCGGCGAGCTCCTGCCCGGCCGTCTGCGGGAACAGGTGGTAGGCGATCCGCAGCGACAGCTCCCCCGACCGGGCCAGGTCGGCGACCGTGGCGTAGTCGCCGGGGAAGTTCTGGAACCCGCCGGCCGCGTCGACCGCCGAGGTGAGCCCGAAGCGGTTGAGCTCACGCAGGAAGTGACGTGTCGACGTGCGTTTGCCGTCCTCGTCCAGGGCCGGGGCCTTGGCCAGGGTCGAGTAGAGGATCAGGGCGCCCGGCGCGGCGAGGAGGACCCCGTTCGGTTCGCCGTCCCGGCCCCGGACGATCTGCCCGCCCCGGGGGTCGGGGGTCTCCCGGGTGAATCCCGCGGCCTTGACGGCGGCCCGGTTCATCAGCGCCGACTGGTACAGGTGCAGGACGAAGACCGGGGTGTCGGGAGCGGCGGCGTTCAGCTCGGCGACGGTCGGCATCCTGCGTTCGGCGAACTGCTCGGCGGTCCAGCCGCCGACCACCCGGATCCACTGCCCCCTGGGCGTGCGGCCGGCCTGCTCGCGCAGCATGGCGAGGGCGTGGCGGAGGCTGCGCACACCGTCCCAGCGCAGCTCCAGGACGTAGTTGAGGCCGCCCCGGATGACGTGCAGGTGCGAGTCGTTGAGGCCGGGTATCACCCGGCGGCCCAGCGCGTCCACGACCCTCGTTCCCGGCCCGACGAGGGGGGCGAGGTCGTGGTCGTCGCCGAGGGCGGTGACCCGGCCGTCGCGGATCGCGACGGCTCGGGCCTCGGGGCGGGCGGGGTCGCCGGTGAACACCTTGGCGTTGCGGACGAGGAGGTCGGCGTGCGCGGGTTCCCGCCGGGCGGCGGGGACGAGGCCCGCCACCGGCATGCTCGTCGACGGCCCGGTCACGCGAGTGCCTTGCGGAGGGTGTCGGTGGCGAGACCGACGGCGAGTTCCGCGGCCCGCGTCTCGCGCGGCGCGTCCAGCACGACGAGGGCGGGCGGCAGGCCGGTGAGCCGCTCGGTGGTGGCCTGGGCGGCGGGTTCGAGGACCGGACGGTTCTTCATGGGGTTTGTTCTCCTTCTGGTCTTTCCGGGAGGGACGAGGGGTGTCCGGGATGGACGAGGGGGCGCGGAGCCGACGGCGTACGTGTCCGTCAGCCGCGCACCAGGGGGGTGTCCACGAGGTGTTCGGCCAGGAACCACACCTGCGCCTCGCCGGTGCGGACGACGTCGGAGACGAGCAGGTCGGCGCTGCCCTCGTCGCCCTCCCCGGACAGCCGGGCGGCGGCGTCACGGGCGTCGATCAGGATGCGCTCGTGCGCGTCGAGCAGCCGCGACAGCATGACGGGCACCGGCTCGACGCCGTCCGGCGGGCGGGGGATCGCCGTCAGCTCCGCGACGTGGCGCGGGTCTCCGACGGCGACGCCGCCGAGGCTCTGGACCCGCTCGGCCAGCGCGTCCACGATGGCCAGCTGGGCCTCCGCGTGCTTGTCCAGCATCAGGTGGAGCGAGTAGAAGGTCGCCCCGCGCATGAGCCAGTGGTGCTTCTTGTAGAGGGAGTGGAGGATCTGCGTGTCGGCGAGGACCCGGTTCAGCCGCTGGCAGGCGTACATGCGGGTGTCGTGTCCGAGACCGATCGGCAACTGCTTGAGCGTGCCGAACGCCTGGATCTCGGCGCCCTTCTGGTGCAGCAGCGGCTGGCCGCCGCCGTGCGGGGTCGTGAGGACGTCCATCGGGTGCTCCTGTTCGGGAGAGGGCAAAGGGGAGGGCCCGGCCGCCCGGCCGGGAGTGCGCGGACGGCCGGGCGGGGGTGCGCGGGCGGCCGGGCGGGGGTGCGCGGGCGGGCGGGCTCGGTCCGGGCCGAGCGCTCAGCGTCCGTCGGAGGCGGCGGCGTGCGGCGCCGCCGGGGCCGGCCGGTGCAGGAGGAGCCGGGTGAGCAGACCGCTGCCGAGACCGGCGGCGAGCGCGAGGGCGGCCCACCACAGCGGGTACGGCGTGAGGCCGAGGGCCGCGTCGAGGGAACGGGTGCCGGGGCCGGTGGCGGCGAGGGCGGCGGCGGTGCCGATGAGGACGAGCGGGTACTCGTAGCCGTCGTTCTGCACCCAGAGCCCGTGGCGCCACTTCACGGTGAGCGCGACCGTCATCACCCCGATGACCCCGGTGGCGGCGAGCGGGGTCAGGAGGCCGGCCGCGAGCAGCAGGCCCGATCCGATCTGGCCGCCGCCTGCCGCCAGGGCGGTGAGGGCACCGCCCCGGAAGCCGTCGGCGCGGAACTCCTCCGTGCCGCCCGCGAGTCCCCTGCCGCCCAGGTGCGAGCTGACCTTCTGCACACCGTGGCCGGCGACGAGCAGTCCCACCAGCAGACGCAGGATTAGAAGGCCGGTGTCCAAGGGGGTCAGCCGGCCGCGTGCGCGCCGATGACGCTCTGCGCGTACACGACGCCCAGGCCGTACGCGCCCGCGTGGGCCTTGACGATCTCCATGACCGCTCCGTACGTCTCCTGACGCGCCCAGTCGCGCTGGAGCTCCAGGAGGACCTGGACCCAGGTCACCGGCACCGCGCCGGCGGCGATCATCCGCTGCAGCGCGTGCTCGTGGGCGGCCGGGCTGACGCCGCCGGAGGCGTCGGTCACGACGTACACCTCGTACCCCTGCTCAAGGGCCGAGAGCGCGGGCAGCACGAGGCAGACCTCGGTCCACAGGCCCGACAGGACGATCTTCTTGCGTCCGGTCGCCCTGACCGCCGCGACGAGCGCCTCGTCCTCCCAGGCGTTCATGGTGGTGCGGTCGATGATCTCGTTCTTGGGGAACACCTCGGCGAGCTGCGGCAGCAGGGGCCCGGAGAAGGATTCGGCGGCGACCGTGGTCAGGACGGCCGGGACGTCGAACGCCCGCGCCGCCTTGGCGAGGCCCACGGTGCTGTTGATGATCGCGGCGCGGTCGCCGCTGCCGGTGCCGAAGAACATCTGCGGCTGGTGGTCCACGAAGAGCATGACCGCGTTGTCGGGCGTGAGCAGATCCTTGCTCGGGGCGGCCTGCACCTTGTCGACGTCGAACATGAGGGGTCCTCTCGGAGCGTTCGGTGACGTGCCCGCCGCGTCCGCGGCTCGGCACTCCTCGAAGCTACGAGCGACCCGGCCGACCGCGTTGACTTCCCGCGCCCGGGGGCTGGCACGACAGCGCACAACCGGTCGGGGGCCGGGACCGCGCGGGGTCGCTTCGCGTATCGGCCGGTGCCGGACGCCTGCTGAAGGGCCGGTGCGGCGACGCGGGTCGTCGCCGCACCGGTGGTCGTGCGGGGCGTCAGCGGACCGGCTGCTGCTGGGTGACGCAGTGGATGCCGCCGCCGCCCGTGCCGAGGCGGTCGATGTTCAGCTGCTCGATCACGCGGTCCGGGTAGAGGCCGGCCAGGGTCGCCTTCGCGGCCGCGTCCGCGCGCTGGTCGCCGAAGTGGGCGCTGATGACGGCGTCGTTGCAGAGGTAGAAGTTGGCGTAGGAGGCGAGGAAGTCCGGGTTGGTGGAGCGGATCTTCTCGTAGTCCGGGCCCTGGAGGCGCATCGTGTCCATCGGGATGCCGTCGGCGGACGTCGAGGCGGACAGGACGGCGTACTGCCGGCGCGCGTCGCGGGCGTAGGCGTCGTCGTCGGACGCGAGGGGCATCTGGACCAGGGCCTCGCCGGGGGCGAGGAAGCGGGACGTGGCGTCGACGTGGTCGTCGGTGATGTCCTGGCCGCGGACGCCGTCGAACCAGATGACCTTGGAGGCGCCGTACGCCGCCAGCATGGCGGACTCCACCTGGCGTTCGGTCATTCCGGGGTTGCGGTTGCGGTTCACGAGGCTGCTGCGGGTGGCCATGAGGGTGCCGGCGCCGTCCTGTTCGATGGCGCCGCCCTCGCCGACGAGGCCGGCGTAGGTGATGGGCACGCCGACGTAGGAGGCGATCCGTCCGGCGACGAGGTTGTCCCTGGCGTGGGTCTGTTTGTCGCCCCAGCCGTTGAAGTTGAGGCCGACGGCGTCGAGGCCGCCCCGGCCGTCGGTCCGGAAGACGGGTCCGGTGTCGCGCATCCAGCAGTCGTCGACGGGGATGGAGCCGATGACGGTGACCGAGGGGCCGCACAGCGAGCGGGCCTTGGCGGCGCTGCCGGAGTTGGCGCACATGACGACCGGTTCGTACTTCGCGATCGTGCGGGCGATGAGGGCGATGTCCGCCTGCACTCCGGCCAGCTTGCCGGCCCAGATCGCGGTGCTGTCGGGCCAGGCCATCCACGTACGGGTGTGGCGGACGTCCTCCACCGGGACGCGGAAGGCGCCCGCGGCCGCGCCGGCCCTTCCCGGGAGGGACGCCGCGAGGGCCGCGCCGATGGCGGTCGCTCCGGCGGCGGTCAGGAATCCTCGTCTGCTCGGGCCTCCGCGCGAGGGGCGGCGTGTGGGGTGATCGTTCATGGTGACCTCCTGTTTCGGCGGGCGCTCGCGGGCGGATCGCGGGCGAGCGACGTGGACCCGGCCGGGCCGGGTCGTCAGAGGGCCCGGCGGGCGGCGGCGATCGCCCGGGGATCCCAGCCGGGGCGGGGCACGGACTCCAGCAGGAGCCGTGTGTAGGGGTGTCGTGGCGCGGCGAGCACCTCGGCGGTGGGGCCGGCCTCGACGACGGCGCCCCGGCGCATGACGACGATCTCGTCGGTGACGCACCGGACCACGCCGAGGTCGTGGGTGATGAACAGGTAGCCGACCCGGGTCTCCTCGCGGATGTCGGCGAGCAGGTTGAGGATCTGCGCCTGTACGGACACGTCGAGGGCGGCGACGGCCTCGTCCAGGACGAGGACGGCCGGTTCGACGGCGAGGGCGCGGGCGAGGGCGACCCGCTGGCGCTGACCGCCGGAGAGCTGCCGCGGCCGCGCGTCGGCGGCGCGGGTCCCCAGGCCGACCTGGTCGAGGAGTTCGCGGACGCGCCGGTCGTGGTCGGTTCCGGGGAAGTGCAGGCGGAGGGTTTCGCGCAGGACGTCCTCGACGCTGGTCCTGGGGTCGAGGGAGAGGTACGGGTCCTGGAAGACCATCTGGACCTCCCGGGCGCGGGCCAGGCGCCCGGCCCGGCCCCGGCTTCGCGCGTCGCGGGCCCGGCCCCGTACGCGGACCTCGCCCGCGTCGGCCCGTTCCAGGCCGACGACGATCCGGGCGGTGGTGGTCTTGCCGGAGCCCGATTCGCCGACGATGCCCAGGGAGCCGCCTTCGGGGAGGGTGAACGACACGTCGTCCACGGCTCGGACGCCGCCGAAGGCGCGGTGGAGTCCGACGGCCTCCAGTACGTTCTCAGGCATCGGCGTGTCTCCCTTCGAGCAGGTCGCCGTGGTGGCAGGCGGCCCGGTGGAGCGGCAGCCCGGCGGCGGGGCTCGGGTCGGGAGCGCTCAGGTCGCAGATCTCCGTGGCCAGCGGGCAGCGGACGGCGAACGGGCAGCCGGTGAGTTCCCGGCGCAGGTCGGGGGGTTGGCCGTGGATGGCGGTGAGCCTGCCCCGGGGGGCGTCCAGGCGGGGGGTGGAGGCGAGCAGCGCCGAGGTGTAGGGGTGCCGGGGGCGGGCGAAGAGGGCTTCGGCGGGGCCGCTCTCCGCGATCCGGCCGGCGTACATGACGTAGACGCGGTCGCTGATGGCGGCGGCCAGGTCGAGGTCGTGGGTGACGAAGAGGAGGCCGGTGCCGAAGCGTTCGCGCAGTTCCGCGAGGAGGGCGACGACCTCGGCCTGGGTGGTGACGTCGAGCGCGGTGGTCGGTTCGTCGGCGAGCAGGAGGGCGGGGTCGCCCATGAGCGAGGCCGCGATCATGACGCGTTGCAGCATGCCCCCGGAGACCTGGCCGGGGTACTTGCGCAGCGCGGAGGCGTCGAGGCCGACCGCTTCGAGGAGTTCGACGGCCCGCGCGGTGGCTTCGGGCCGGCCCATGGTCCCGGTGAGGGTCACGCTCTCGGTGAGGAAGTCGCCGATGCGGCGCAGCGGGTTGAGGGCGGCGCGCGGGTCCTGGAAGACCATGGACACCGTGCCGGTGCGCAGGGCCCGCAGTTCCCTGGCGTCCAGGGTGAACACGTCCCGTCCGTGGACGCGGACGGCGCCCTCGACCGCGGCTCCGGGCGGCAGCAGGCCCAGGGCGCTGCGCGAGGTGAGGCTCTTGCCGGAGCCGGACTCGCCGACGAGGGCGACGGTCTCGCCGGCGGCGACGTGCAGGTCGACGCCGTCGAGCACCGGGCGGGCCGTGCCGGGCAGCGTGACGCGCAGCCCCTGGATGTCGAGTGTGTTCATCGGTCCCTCCTGGCGACGCGGTCGGCCCAGCGTTCTCCGACCACGTTGAAGGCGACGACGGTCAGCACGACGAGGACGCAGGGCAGGATCGCGGACAGCGGGTAGCCGTGCTGGACCGCGGTCTGGCCGTCGAAGACCATGCGGCCCCAGTCGGGGGTGAGCGCGGGCACGCCGAGGCCGAGGAAGGACAGTCCGGCGAGGTCCATGAGCGCGTAGCCGAAGTTGATGGTGGACTGGGCGAGGACGACGGGCGCGATGTTGGGCAGGACGTGGCGCAGGCAGATCTGGAGGGCCGAGTGGCCCTGGACCCGGTAGGCGCTGACGTACGGGCGTTCGCGTTCGGCCAGGACCAGGGAGCGGGTGAGCCGGCTGACGTACGGCAGGTAGGCGACGGAGAGCGCGAGGACGGGGGCGAGCAGGCCCTCGCCGTACACCGAGATGATCAGGATCGCCAGGAGCATGCCGGGGAACGCGAAGACGAGTTCGGTGCTGCGGGACAGGACGGAGTCCAGCCATCCGCCGCGCCAGGCGGCCGCGGTGCCGACGACGACTCCGGCGAGGGTGGAGAAGACCACGACTCCGAGGGGTCCGAGGAGTGAGGTGCGGGCTCCGAGGAGCAGCCGGGAGAGGGTGTCGCGGCCGGCCGCGTCCATGCCGAGCGCGTGCTCGGCGGAGGGGCCGGCCAGGGCGTCGCCGAGGTCGACCGCGTTGGGGTCGTGGGGCGCCACCCAGGGCGCGAGGAGGGCGGCGGCGGTGACGAGCACGACCAGGCCGAGACAGATCAGGTACAGCGGGGACCCGGCCGTGCGGATCCTGGCGAGGCCGGGCCGGCGGGTCAGGACGGCGGTCATGGGGAGGAACTCCTCGATCCGAGGGTGACGCGCGGGTCGACCAGGGGCAGGAGGAGGTCGACGATCAGGTTCACCGTCATGAACAGGGCCACGACGACGAGGGAGACGGCCTGGACGGTCGGGAAGTCCTTGGTGGTGGTGGACAGTTCCAGGAGCTGGCCGACGCCTCCGACGCTGAAGGCGGTCTCGACGAGGATCGTGCAGACCAGCAGGGTGGAGACGATCAGTCCGCCGGTGGTGAGGACGGTGCCGAGCGCGTTGCGGAAGACGTGGCGGCGGACGACCTGTCCCTCGGGCACGCCCCGGCTGCGGGCGACCGTGACGTGTTCGCCGTCGAGCGCTTCGAGCATGGCGGAGCGGGTGACGCGGGCGAGCATGCCGATCAGGTAGAGGGCGAGGGCGATCGCGGGCAGCGTCAGGTGCCGGATCCTGTCCGGGAAGCCGTCTCCGGCGCCGCTGCTGGGGAACCATCCCAGCTCGACCGCGAACAGTGCCTGGAGGAGCACGGCCGCGACGAAGGACGGGGTGCCGACGGCGAGCGTGGTCCCGACGAGGATCGTGGAATCGGTGGCTCCGCCGCGTACGGCGCCGATCCAGCCGAGGACCAGGCCGATCACCACGACCACGACCAGCGCCATCGCGACGAGCAGCAGGGTGGTGGGGAGGCGGTCGGCGAGGAGCCGGGAGACGTCGGTGCGGTAGGTGAGGGAGCGCCCGAAGTCCCCCTGGACGACGTCGCCGAGCCAGTGGAGGTAGCGGACGAGGAACGGATCGTCCAGGTGGTACTGGGCGTTGATCGCGGCGAGCGCCTCCGGCGAGGCGGACCGTCCCGAGAGCAGGAAGCTCGCCGGACTGCCCGGTGCGAGGTACATGGCGCCGAAGACCACGAACGAGGCGGTGAGCAGGGTGGCCGCCATCTCCGCGACGCGCCGTACGGCGAATCTGGTGAAGCTCACCGCGCGGCCCCCACGTCGGCGGCCCACGGGTAGTACATGTAGGCGATGGTGGCGGGGGCTCCGGTGATCCTCTTGTTGAGGAAGAGGGCGGTGGGCCACTCGGCGACCGGGATCCACAGCAGTTGCTGTGCGGCGTGCTTCTGCAGCTCGACCTCGATCCTCATGCGCTGTTCGGGCTGGTAGGCGGAGACGGCCCGGTCGACGAGGGTGTCGTAGCGCTTGTCGCTGTAGCCGGCGAAGTTCAGGTAGGCGCCGGTCTTGAAGCTCGTCAGCAGGTCCAGCGGGTCGGTGATCGAGTCGTAGTAGGTGAGCGGGAACATGTCGATGCCCTCGCGGGCCCGGGGATCGGTGAACAGGGCGGTGAAGGCGTTGGGGGCGACGGTCCTGAGGCGTATGTCGAGGCCGATCCGGGTGCCGGCGGCCTGGACCGCCGTGGCCAGGAGGGAGACGTCCTGGCCGATGGCGCTGGTGGCGACGGTCAGGGTCTTGCCCCTGGCGCCGGCCTCCTCTATCAGCGCCTCGGCCTTCCGGATGTCCGGCGCGGTGGGCGGCAGCGACGCGAAGGCGGCCCGCCGGGTCTGCTCCGAGGCGCTCGCCCAGGCGGCGCGGGTGGTGAGGGAGCCGGTGGCGGTGCCCGCGCCGCCGAGGCCGGCCTTCACGAATCCGGACCGGTCGAGGGCCAGGGACAGCGCGCGGCGTACGCGTACGTCGCCGAGCGGGCCCCGCATGTTCGTGATGTTGACGTTGACCGTGCTCAGGCCCTCCCCGAAGTACAGCGTGCCCACCCCGCTCTCGCGCAGGCGGCCGTAGCTCTCGGTGGGGATGAGGTAGCCGCCGTCGGCCTCGCCGCTGAGCAGGGCGTTGGTGCGGGCCGAGGGGTCGGTGAGGATCCGGAAGACGGCCTTCTTCGCCTTGGCCCGGGTCCCCCAGTAGCCGTCGAAGCGTTCGAGCTCGATCGACTGGCCCTTGCGCCACGTGCCGAGCTCGAACGGGCCGGTGCAGGCGAGGCCGCCGGTGGTGCCGTAGTCCTTGCCCGCCGCCTCGACGCCGGCCTTGGAGGCGATCACGCCCGCGGCGGTGGCCATGTACTGGGGGAACTGGGAGTCGGGCCTCTTCAGGTCGACCGTGATCTGGAGCGGGCCGGTCTTGCGTACGGAGGCGACGTTCTGGAAGCTCTGCGCCCAGGCGGCGGCGTTGTCCGGGTCCCGCTGCCGGTTCAGGCTGTGGACCGCGTCGTCGGCGGTCATCGTCCTGCCGTCGTGGAAGCGCACGCCGGGACGCAGGTCGTAGACCCAGGTGGTGGGGGCGGGGTTCGACGCCTTGCGGGCCAGGCCCGGTTCGAGGGTGAGTCCCGGTGTCCAGCGCATGAGGCTCTCGCACACGTTGGACAGGATCGTGTTCTGCGGGTAGTCGAAGGCCACCGTGTGGTCGAGGGTGGGCGGTTCGGCGTACACGGCCCAGGTGAAGGAGTCGATCTCGCCGCGGGCCCGGGGGGTGGAGGTGGAGAGTGCGACCTCCTTTCCGGTGACGCCCGGGTCCTTGGGGGGACCGGAGCAGGCCGCGAGGGCGGCGAGGCAGGTCAGGGCGGCCGTCGTCGCGGTGATCCGTCCGCGTCTGCCGGGCGGGCGCCGTCCGCCGGGGGGCCGGGGTGGGGTCATCGTCGCGCTCTCTTTCCGTGAGGGGTGCGGCGGGGAAGGCCGTGGGTGCGGCCTTCCCGGAGCGGTCCGGCGTCGGTTCAGGCGGTGGCGGTCGCGGCGGGGATCTGCTGGGTGATGCAGTGGACCCCGCCGCCGCCGAAGGCGATGGCGGGCGCCCGCACCCCGACGACCTTCCGTCCGGGGTACGCCGCGGCGATGACCGCGAGGGCGTCGTCGTCCTGGGGCAGGCCGGCGACCGGGACGACGACGCCGCCGTTGGCCACGTAGTGGTTCAGGTAGGACACCTCGACCTCGGCGCCGTCGATGTGGGCGAACGCGGTCTGCGGGACGTCGACGATCTCGAACCGCCGGCCGCGGGCGTCGGTGGTGGCCTCCAGGACCGCGCGGTTGGCCCGCATGCGGGCGTGGTCGGGGTGGTCGGGATCGGCGGGCAGGGAGACGACGACCCTGCCGGGGGCGGCGAAGGCGCAGACGCCGTCGACGTGCCCGTCGGTCTCCGTGTCGAGCAGGCCTCCGTACGGGAGCCACACCACCTTCTCGACGCCGAGCCGGGACTTCAGCTCCGCCTCGATCCCGCTCCGGTCCATTCCCGGGTTGCGGTTGGGGTGCAGCAGGCACTGCTCGGTGGTGATCAGCGTGCCTTCGCCGTCGACGGTGATCGCCCCGCCCTCCAGGACCATGCCGGAGTGGACGCGCTCGATCCCGAGGTGCTCCAGGAGGAGGGCGCCGATCCGGTCGTCGGAGTCGTAGGGGTGGTGCTTGCGGCCCCAGGCGTTGAAGCGGAAGTCCACTCCGGCGCGGTTGCCGTGGCCGTCGAGCACGAAGAGCGGGGCGGAGTCGCGGAACCAGGAGTCGTCCTGTGCCATCTCCACCACCGCGACCTCCGGGCCGCACCGCTTCGCGGCCTCCTCGCCGTGGCCGGGGGGCGCGACCATGGTCACCGGCTCGAACGCGGCGACGGCCCGGGCGACGTTCGCGTACTCCTCCTTGGCGTCGTCGAGCACGCCGCCCCACAGGTCCTCACGGACGGGCCAGGCCATCAGACACCCCTCGTGCTCGGACCACTCGGCGGGCATACGGAACGCAGTCATCACGGGTCTCTCTTCGTCTCGCCAGAAGCACCCGTCGGCAGTGGCCGGCTCGCTCCGGCCGGGGCGCGGGGACGGGTACGCGGTGTGAACAGAATCCTGCCCCCGACTGAAAATTCAGTCAAGGGTCGCGATGGCAAGATTTCCCCTGCCGGGCAGCTCGCCTTTGGGTGTTTATGGGCCTTTTGGGGCAACGAAAAGGCCGCTCTCCCGGCGGGGGGACCCGGGAGGGCGGCTTCGGTGGCGCGATTATTGAAATTCTGGTCAGCTCGCGAACCGGCTACGGGTGAGCACCCGTTCGGTCGGGTCGGCCGGTCGGGTCTGGTCGGGTCCGGACCGGATCCGGTCGGGTCAGATCAGGTCCGGTCCGGTCAGCGGGAGGCGTCCGGGCGGCCCAGTCGTTCGACCTCGGCCTCGATGGCCTCGCTCATCAGGGTCCGGGCGTGGGAGATCTGGAGAGTGCCGCTGAGCCAGCGCATGCTCAGCCCCTCCAGGAGGGCGGTGAGCCGTTCGGCGGAGGCCGCGAGGGCGGCCGCCGGGGCCGTCGGGCGGACACCGCCCAGCAGGGCCGCCACCTCCTGGATCCAGACCAGGGTGGCGCGTGCCAGGTCTTCGCGCAGGACCTCGTCGAAGACGGCGCTGGCCCGCAACTCGCCCCAGGCGCTGCTGTTCTCCCTGACCTCGGTGGTGTCCTGGAGCTCCAGCAGGAGCGTCTGGTCCAGTTCCTCGCGGGGGCCGAGCGGCTCGGCGTCCGGATCGCGGTGGGTGGTGTAGCGCTCGGCGCGGTCGTTGATGAACTCCAGCGTCTTGAGCAGGATCCCGGTGCGGTCCTTGAAGTGGTAGTAGATGAGCGCGGTGGACACACCCGCCTCGGCGGCCAGTTCCTCCACGCGCAGGCCACGGACCCCGCGCCGGGCGATCACCCGGGCGGCGGCTTCGAGAATCTGAGTGCTGCGAGACGCCATGGCCCGAACCCTACCGGGCCCCCTCGCCCGCGGGATCACGGCCCTGACCAGTGACGGAGGAGGCCGGGTTCGCACACGCCGGACGTCGTACCGGACGTCGTACCGGTCGAGCAGGGCGGTGAGCGCGGTCGCGGTCACGGTCACGGTCACGGAACGCTACTCGCGGTGATGGCGCTCGAACGACGCGGTGACCGGCCCGTCGGGCCGAGCCTCCACCAGCCGCACGATGACGATGTCCCGCTCGTCGGGGCTGCGGACGCAGAAGGGACGCTCGTCGGCAAGGTCCGCGTAGGCGATCCGGGTGACCGGACCCGTCTCGATGCCCCGTACGCAGTCGGCCGGACCGAGCTCGTGCCCCGCCGGGACGAAGGCGTCGCCGTCCTCGGGCAGCACGAACTCCGAGGCGTCGCGCGCCAGGTACCAGGAGGCCGTGTCCGCGGGAACCACCTTCCCGGCCTTCAGGTCGAACTCGTACGTGCCGTCGGGCGAGGTCAGTTCGACCTCGTCGCCGAACGCGTACGAAACCGGCCGGGCGGGACCGCCCTCCTTCCCCCCGGCCGATCCGCTCGCCCCCCGAGAGGGAGCGAGCAGATGAACGGCACCGCCGACGAGGGCGAGGACCGCGAACGCCGCCGGAAGCACCAGGACCGGACGCCGCCCGCGCCTCCTCGCCCGACGCGGAGAGGAAACGGCCTCGGCTGCGGGAGCGGCGGGAGAAGGGGAGGGTTCCGGGGCGGTGAGGGTGGCGTGCGCGTGCACCGGCATCTGCACCAGTGGCTCCGCACGCCCCGTCACCTCACCGCTGATCGATCGGGGCAGCCAGCCGTCGGTGAACTCCGGCCGGGGCCCCACCAGGGAATGCGCGTGGACGGCCGCGATCAGGTCCGCCGTCCCGGGGCGGTCCTCCGGCCGCTTCGCCAGACACCGGGCGACGAGGTCCCGCAGATCGTGGGGCACGCGGGTGAGGTCGGGCTGCTCGTGGACCACCCGGTAGAGCGCCGTCGACTCCGGCCCCGTACCGAAGGGGGCCTCCCCGCTCGACACATACGCGACGAGCGCCCCGAGTGCGAAGACGTCGGTCGCCGACGACACCGGTCGCCCCAGCGCCTGCTCGGGCGCCATGAACGCCGCGGTCCCGATCCGCAGCCCCGTACCGGTCAACGCGGCGGCGTCGGCCGCGCGCGCGATGCCGAAGTCGATGACGCGGGGTCCGTCCTCGGCGATGAGCACGTTGGCCGGCTTGAGGTCGCGGTGGACGACGCCGGCCCGGTGGATCGCCTCCAGGGCCTCGGCGATGCCGGCCACCAGGAGCAGGACGGTTCGCACCGGCAGCGGGCCGTGGCGCTGGACCACCTGGTGCAGGGACGGCCCGGGGACATAGGCGGTGGCGAGCCACGGGGTCGGGGCGTCCACGCCCGAATCGACCACCTGGGCGGTGAAGAGGCCGTGGATGCGCCGCGCGCTGGCCACCTCCTGGGCGAAGCGCTGCCGGAACGCGGGATCGCCCGCGAAGTCCTCCCGCACCGCCTTCAGCGCGATCGGGCGACCGCCGGGGGTGTGGGCCAGGTACACGACGCCCATGCCGCCCGAGCCCAGTCGGGCGTGGAGTCGGTAGCCGCCGATCTCACGGGGGTCGTCGGCCGACAGCGCCGCGTGGGCGGGCCGGTCACCGGAAGGCTGAGCGGACATGTGAGGACTCTTTCGACGATACGGAGCGGCCGAGGCAGGGCGGCCGACGCGGGGCGGCCGGGGGCAGGGCGGCCGACGCAGGGCGGCCGACGCAGGGCGGCCGACGCAGGGCGGCCGAGGGCAGGGCGGCCGAGGGCAGGGCGGCCGATCGGATCCGCACACAGTGACTCTAACTAAAGATTCAGCCAATATGCGACACTGTCGATTCAGACCGCTTCAGGAGGGGAACGCGTGGCGACCGACCGCAGAAGGGCCATCCTGGAGGGCGCCGCCCGGGTCATAGCCCGGCACGGGGTGCGCGGACTGCGCATGGAGACGCTGGCGGCCGAGGCCGGGGTGTCCACCGCGCTGATCTACTACCACTTCAAGGACCGGGCCGGCGCCCTTCGCCACACCCTCGAGTTCATCAGCGACCGGGCCGACCGGTACACCTGCGACGAGGACGGCGCCACCGGTCCCCGCGACGCCCGGCAGGAGCTGGAGCAGTCCCTCCTCCTGGAGTTCCAGGACGTCCCCGAGGTCCGCGAGAACAGCATCGCCTGGGGGGAGCTGCGGGCCAGCGCGATCTTCGAACCCGAACTGCGCGGAGACCTCGCCCGGGCCACCCTGACGTGGATCCACGACGTCGCGGACCTGCTGGGCTGCGTCCGCCCCACGGCCCCGGCGCCGGCGCTCACGGCTTCCGCGGAACGGCTCACCGGCCTGCTGGAAGGGCTCAGCACCCGCTGGCTGAGCGGCGCCCTGCCCCTCCCCCACGCCCACGAGCTGGTGAGGGAGGCCGTCTCCGTCGAGATCGAGCGCCTGAGCCGCTGACGGGAGCCGAAGAGCGGACCGCACACCCCCTGGTGGGCCGGATGGCGACAGAGTTTGACTGAATTATCAGTCAGTGTCAGAGTGGCGACACGAAGGCCGTATCCGCCCTTGCGGTGGAGGCGATTTCCAAGGCGCCGGATGCACCCTGTCCATAGACAGCGCGTGAACCCGCCCCGGTGACGGGCCTCGATCAACACCCCCCTCATCTCGCACGACGCCCGTCGTCACCGGACGCCCCGCCGCACACGTTCACGATCGGAGACCCCGATGTCCGACTTCCTCTCCTCCCGCCGCTCGGCCCTGCGAGCGATCCTCGGAGTCGGCGCGCTCGCCTTCGGTGCCGCGGCCTGCGGGCCCGGCGGTCCCGGCAGGTCGGCCGGCTCCTCCCCCACCACGAGCAGCGCCGACCGGACGGGCGGAGACCGCCGCCTGGGGGCCGAGTGGGAGAGCCACGCCCGCACCTTCATGTCCTGGCCAGCCCTGGAGTCCGTCTGGGAGGACGACCTCCTCTACGTACGGCAGGACATCGCGCGCGTCGCACGGGCCATCGCGGAGTACGAGTACGTCGTGATGATGGCGCGGCCGGACCAGCAGGCCGCGGCCCAGAAGCAGTGCGGTTCCGGCGTCGAGGTGATTCCGCTGCCCGTCGACGACCTGTGGGCCCGCGACACCGTCCCGGTGTTCGTCGAGGAGGAGGGGGAGGTCGTCGGCGTCGACTTCCACTTCAACGGCTGGGGCGGCAAGCAGGTGCACACGAACGACGGCCGGGTCGGCGAGGCCCTGCTCGCGAAGTACGGGATTCCCCGCGTCGAGGCGCCCCTCGTCGCCGAGGGCGGCTCGTTCGAGACCGACGGCGAGGGGACCCTGCTGATCACCGAGAGCTCGATCGTCAACGACAACCGCAACCGCGGCAAGAGCCGCGACCGGATCGAGGCCGAGCTCAAGGAGCTCCTGGGCATGGAGAAGGTGATCTGGCTGAAGGGCGTGCGCGGCGAGGACATCACCGACGCCCACGTCGACAGTCTCGTGCGGTTCACGGCCCCCGGGGTGATCCTGCTGGACCGGGCCTTCCCGGGGATGCCCGCCGACTCCTGGTCCCGCTCCTCGGACCAGGCCATGTCCGTGCTGAGCGAGGCGACCGACGCGCGGGGCCGCCCCTTCGAGGTCATCGACCTGCCGCAGCCCGACCCCGACCGGATCACCGGCTACAGCGACGACTTCCTGTCGACCTACGCGAACTTCTACATCGGCAACGACGCGGTCTACGTGCCCAAGTTCGGCGACAGAAAGGCCGACGACCGGGCACGGGGAATCCTGCGGGAGCACTTCCCCGAGCGGGACGTCGTGCAGGTGAACATCGACACCATCGCCACCGGCGGCGGCGGAATCCACTGCGCCACCCACGACCAGCCCGGCAAGCCGGTCGACTGAGCACGACCCGAGGAGCCCTCCGTGTCCGCCGTCCAGCGCCGCGAACCGGGCCGAGCCGGCCAAGAATCCTCCGCGCCGGCCCTCGGCCGGGCGGCCGCCGCCCTCTTCGCCCCGGCGGCCTTCCGCGCCACGTCCCCGGACACACGGCCGATCGGCTCCCCCGTCATCGCCCCCGACCGGCAGGACGCAGTTCGCGCCGGAGGGCGGACAGGGCGAACGCGTGTGCGGAGGTGTGCCGCCAGCGGGACCGTCCGAACATCACGTCCTCGGAGAGCCCGCTCAGCATGGCCACGGCACGGATGGTGAACTCGGGGAGGTCCACGTCGGTGAAGTGCCCCGAGTCCCGGCCCTCGCGGAGGATGGCTTCCAGCCGTTCGTCCCAGCCGTCCAGCAGCTCGGTGAGGATCTGCCGGCCCGCTTCGTCATGGCGCTGGGCCAGCACCTGCGTCCACAGCGCGTAGCGTTCGTCGCCCTGGTGGCGGGGCAGGTAGAAGCGGACGAACAGGTCCAGCTTCTCGTCGGGAGACGCCGCCCGGTCGGCGGCCTGCCGGAACCGGGTCCAGAGGTCCGCCTGGCTCCATGCGAGGACTTCGAGCAGGAGCCGGTCCTTCCTGCCGAAGTGGTAGAGGATGTGCCCGGTGCTCATCCCGGCCCGCGCGGCGATGTCCGACATGCGCGCGGCCGCCGCGCCCTTCTCGGCGATGACGCCGATGGCGGCCCGCATGGCCCGTTCCCGCGCCTCGTCCCCGCTGGGCTGGCGCTTCCTGTCGATCGGGACCCGGGCGGCGGGCCGCGAGGCGGCGCCGGTCCCGCCGCCCGCCGACCCGACCGCGCCGCTCGACGGGGGAAGGCGGTCGGGCGATGCGGGCCCGGTCTCTGACGTCGGCATGAGCTCACTCTCGGTTCCGGAAATTCAGGTCCCCAGTCTAGGTTCCAGTATCCTAGACTTTTACTCTAGACTGAAAATCTAGTTAGATCGACGAGGGCGCGACGGCCGGTTCCGTCCGCGGTCGCCCCCCGACGGCCGGCGGCCCGCCTGCCCCCCTCACCACCCGGGAGACACCCGCATGACGCGCGGATTCGATGTCGTGGAAACCTGTATCGCCGACCTGCGCGCGGCGCTGGAAAAGGGCGAGACGACCGCAGTGGAGCTGCTCGACGCCTACCTCGCGCGGATCGAGGCGTACGACCGGCCCGGTACGGCCACCGCCCTGAACGCGATGGTCGTGATGAATCCGCACGCCCGGGCCGAAGCGGAGGCGTCCGACGCCCGCCGCGCCCGCGGCGAGACGTCGGGCCCGCTGGACGGCATCCCGTACACCGCCAAGAACAGCTACCTCGCCAAGGGGCTCACGGCCGCGTCCGGCTCTCCGGCGTTCGAGCACCTCGTCGCCCAGCACGACGCCTTCGCCATCGAGCGGCTGCGTGCGAACGGCGCGGTCCTCATCGGCCTGACCAACATGCCGCCGATGGCGAACGGCGGCATGCAGCGCGGCGTGTACGGGCGCGCGGAGAGCCCCTACAGCGCCGACTGGCTCACCAGCGCCTACGGCTCCGGCTCCTCCAACGGCTCCGGCACGGCGACGGCGGCGTCCTTCGGCGCGTTCGGCCTCGGCGAGGAGACCTGGTCCTCGGGCCGCGCCCCCGCCTCGAACAACGCGCTGTGCGCCTACACCCCGAGCCGCGGCGTGATCTCGGTCCGCGGCAACTGGCCCCTCGTACCGACCATGGACGTCGTGGTCCCGCACACCCGCACCATGGCCGACCTGCTCGAACTGCTCGACGTCGTCGTCGCCGACGACCCGCACACGCGCGGGGACCTGTGGCGCGCGCAGCCGTGGGTGGCGCTGCCCCCGGCGTCGCGGGTACGCCCCGCCTCCTACCCGGCCCTCGCGCCCGCCGACGCCGGGGCCGCGTCCGAGGCGCTCGCCGGCAAGCGCGTCGGCGTGCCCCGGATGTACATCAACGCCGACCCCGACGCCGGAACGAACCCCGACGGGGGCATCGGCGGCCAGACCGGGCAGCGCATCGACACGCGCCCCTCGGTGATCGCCCTGTGGGAGGCCGCCCGCCGCGACCTGGAGGCCGCCGGAGCCGAGGTGGTCGAGGTCGACTTCCCCGTGGTGTCCCGCTACGAGTCCGACCGCCCCGGAGCCCCCTCGCTCCTCACCCGCGGACTGGTCGGCCGCGAGTACCTCGCCTTCGAGATCGAGGACCTGTCCGCCTGGGCCTGGGACGACTTCCTGCGCGCCAACGGCGACCCGGCGCTCTCCACCCTGGCCGACGTCGACGGGGACCGCATCTGGCCCAAGCAGGAGGGCGAACTGCCCGACCGGTACGAGGGCTTCGACGACACGATCGGCGAGTACCCCCGCTTCGTGCGCGAGCGCCCGTACGCGTCCCTCACCGACATGCCGCTCCTGGAGGAGGGACTGCGCGGCCTGGAGGAGACGCGGCGCGTCGACCTGGAGCTGTGGATGGACGGGCTGGGCCTGGACGCGGTGGTCTTCCCCGCGGTGGCCGACGTGGGCCCCGCCGACATGGACGTCGACGTGGCGTCCGCCGACCTCGGCTGGCGCAACGGCGTCTGGGTGGCCAACGGCAATCTGATCCCCCGCCACCTCGGCATCCCGACCGTGACCGTGCCCATGGGCACCATGACGGACACCGGCATGCCCGTCGGTCTGACCTTCGCGGGCCGCGCCTACGACGACAACGCCCTGCTGTCCCTCGCGGCGGCCTTCGAGAAGACCGGCAGCCGACGCACGCCGCCGCCGCGCACGCCGCGCCTGCCGGCGGAATGACCCGACGGAGGCCCCGGGCGGACCTCGACGGCCGGCACCGGGACGCCGACGAGACGGCCGGCAGCCGGTCCGCCGCCCCGGACCGGCTCCGGGGAGCCCCCACCACGTCCGCCGGGGAACTGCCCGGCCGACCCCGGAAGGCTCCGTGTCCGGCCGCTGGGGCCTGTCCGACCCTGATCCGCCGGACACGCCCTAGCACCCTGGTGCTCTCAGGACGACGAGTCCGCCCTCGCCGGCGGCCGGGGAGACGACCGTGTTCAAGAAGAGGTCGTAGGCCCAGGTGTCCTGGCTGTCGGGTGCGGCCCCCTCGCCCGAGACGATGCCGCGGAGGAGCCAGCCAGGCCCGTCGCAGCCCAGCATCCTGACCCTCATCCGTGTGGACGACCGGGCCACGGACAGTACGACGCGGAGTTCGACACCCGCTGGGCCTGCCCACTCCCCGGCTTCCCCGCCGCTCGCCTCGATGCCGGTACGCAACGCGCTGCGCACCGAGGTCCAGTTCCTCTCCTCGGAACGCCGAAAGGCCTGGAGCTGAAGGGCGGTGCTCCCGTGGACCACGGTCACGGCGACCGGTGTTCCGTCGGCTCCGGCTTCCATCCGGACGTCGTCCGCACGTGACGGGACGGGGATCCTGAGCCCTCCGAGGTCCAGCAGCTCGGTGCCCGCGCCGCCTTCCTCACCCGCGTCCCACGGCCCGGTGTTCCTGCCCCGCTCGACCGGCGCGAGTGGGTCCTGGGCGTCCAGGACCTGGAGCGAAACGGTTTCGGCTTCTTCGAGCAGTCGATCCACCTGTGAGGCCGTCAGCCCCCGCCGCTCGATCTCCGCGCACAGGAGGGCCAACACCTCGCCCGGGTCGAAGCCTTCACCTCCCATGACCGCGCGGGCCGCCTCGACGTCGCCGAGCAGGGCGGCTCTCAGGTCTCCAAGCGAATCGTCACGTCAGTCCTTCCCCGTCCAGGTCCGTCCGGTCGGGGGGCTTCCGGCGGGACGTCGGGAGAGTGCCGTCCGGAAGAGGAGCAGGACGACGGCGAGCGCGCACAGGCCCGCGCAGGTCCAGAAGACGCTGCGGTAGCCCGCCCGCGCGGCGACCGCGCCGGTGGGCGCGCCGGCCATCACCCCGACCAGGGACGCCGACAGGCGCAGGTCCTTGGTCACGTACGGGGCGATCGCGATGAGGTACATCTGGTTCGCCACGTTGACCGCCGTGACCGAACCGAGGAGCAGCCGGCTGCGGCGCGGCACGGTGGCGAGGATCCGGCGCACGCCGGACCGGCGGGAGCGCGCGGACTTCATCGGCCCCCCGTCGCTCGGACGCGGTGCGCGTCGGCGTTCGTCGTGTGTCGCGAGCCGCTCCCCCGCCCGACGCCGCGAAGACGAAGGCCGCCGGGCGGGGTTCGATCGGGGCACCCGATCACCCTGCCCGTACCGACGGACGCGAGCACCGGAAGGTCGTCGGCCCGGTCTCCGCGGGCGCTTGCCGCGGTCGTGGCCCGGTCGGCGAACGGACGCCGCGGCCGGTGGAGGGGCCGGGCCGACTGTTCGCCGACCGGTGCCGGTGACGGGATGCGCGGGCCCGAGGAGCAGGAGGGGCGACGGGCCGCACGGCCGGGAATCAGCGCATCGATCAGGTGGACCGGAGAGGGTTACGGGGTGGGAGCTTCCTCCCCGGCCCGGGCCGCCGCCCCGGCCGGGACCGCTTCCGGTGCTTCGACGCCCCGAGCGGTCACGAGGCGGGCGCTTCCCTCGGCGAGCGCGTAGCCCAGGCCGACGACGGCGATCTCACCGGCCGCGACCTGGTCGGAGAGCAGGCGGGACCGGTCGAGCAGCAGGTCCACGGTGTGACGGATGTGCTCGTCGATCACGTCGCCGTCCGAGGTGAGGCCGGCGGTGCGCGCGGCCAGGATGCTCGGCGTGACGCGTTCCACGACGTCGCGGACGAAGCCGCTCGCCGCGAAACCGTCCTCGACCGCCGCACGGGCGGCGGCGACCGCACCGCACGAGTCGTGCCCGAGCACGACGACGAGACGGGCCCCGAGGACGCTGGTGGCGTACTCGATGCTCCCAAGGACCTCGGAGCCGAGCACGTGTCCCGCGGTCCGCACCATGAACAGGTCCCCGAGGCCCTGGTCGAAGATGATCTCGGCGGCGAGCCGCGAATCGGAGCAGCCGAGAACGACGGCGAACGGATCTTGTCCAGGAGCCAGCTCCGCGCGGCGGGCCGCGTCCTGGTTCGGATGCTCGGGCGCACCCGAGACGAAACGCTTGTTGCCGGCCAAGAGGGCGTCGAGAGCGACGGAAGGAGAAGTTCTAGGCATGGCCTTACCTTACGGCCCGGCGTCGACGGACCGGCGCAGGACGAGGGGAGATGTGTGCTCCGCCTCACCGTGCCTCCCTCCACGGCCCCGGGCGTCACGGCGGCGGCGTACGCCGGCAACGGCCTCGACGGGACGGACCGGGACGGACCATGGCTTCGCGGCCCTGGATCACCGGCGGCGGGCAGCGCTTCCCCGAGGTCGGCCTCCTCACCGGAAAGGCCCCCCTCGTCGGTGGCTTCCCGGCGGCCCGCCGGGTCGTCGGCGTCGCCCTCCCGCGCGACCGGCGCCGACCGCCCCGGCTCACGCCTCGATGGGGACGAGGCCCAGGGGCTCGGTGGTGGGCTGCTCGGAACCCCCCGCGGGTTCGACGGTGATGCCGACGGCGACGGCGTCGCCGAGGGGGCCTTCGAGCAGACGGGTCGCCGCCTCGCCGGTGCCGGGGAGCAGGCCGGCGGGACGCAGGTCGCCCGCCTCGGCGGCGTACCAGAGTTCGTAGACCTGGTCGGCGGTCAGGGCCGGCAGGCCACCGGCGGTGAAGGCCGCCCGGTCCTGGCTGCGGGAGACGACGACGGCGACGGACGTCCCGTCGTCCAGCCTCTCCGTGTGGAGGGTGGCGTCGGAGGCGGTGAGGACACCGGCGAAGGCCGAGCCGTAGCCGCGTGCCCGCTCCTCGGCCCGGGCGAGCCCGGCGCGGGCGTCCTCGGCCCGGGAGTGCTGCCACACGGTGATGCCGCCGAGGGCGACGGCCGCGGCGAGGGACGCGGCCAGCGCCATGTCCAGCACGCGCCTGCGGGGCCGCGGCGGACGGGAGGCGTGCTCCTGGCGGACGCTTCCGACGCGTTCGAGGATCCGCTGCCGCAGTTCGGGGGGCGGGTCGGCGCTCTCCGCGGACGCGAGCAGGGTCGTCGCCCGCCGGAGTTCCCCGAGCTCGTCGCGACAGGCTTCGCAGCCCGCGAGGTGGTTCTCGAAGGCGGCCTCCTCGGCCGGGGAGAGGGCGTGGAGGACGTACGCCCCGACGTCGTCGTGCGCTCCGGGGGCGTCGTGTGCCCCGGCGTCGTACGGATTCCCGTCCGGCCTCATGACTCGCCCTCCAGACAGGCACGGAGCTTCCGCAGGCCCGCGCGCATCCTCGACTTCACCGTGCCCATCGGGGTCGACAGGGACTGGGCCACCTCGAGGCAGGTGAGTCCCTCGTAGTAGGCGAGCACGAGCGGGACCCGGTGGACGCCGGTGAGTCCTCTCAGGCAGCGGTACACGCGCTGGTACTCGTCCCGGCCCTCGACCGTCTCGGCGACCTCGTCGAAGGGGCGCCCGGAGGACAGCATCGCGACGCGCCGCTCCCGGTCGGCGCTCGCCTGCGAGGCGCGTACCCGGTCGACGGCCCGGCGGTGGGCGAGGGTGAGGACCCACGTCCTGGCCGTGCCCCGCTCGGACCGGTAGCGGTCGGCGGTGCGCCAGACCTCGATCATGACGTCCTGCGTCACCTCCTCGGCCTGCGCGGGGTTCCGCAGGATGCGGCGGGTCAGGCCCAGGACCGAGCCGACCAGGGCGTCGTACACGCCGGCGAAGGCCTCCTGGTCCCCTCCGGCCGAGCGGATCAGCAGCTCCTCCACCTTCGTGTCGTGCTCGTGTGCCTGCGGCACGCGCTGCTCACCGTCCTCTGTGTAGGCCGGCCGCTGTGCTGGCGACATGGCCTCGGTGCACGGGGGTCGTCCTCGTCCGACTCTGCCCGTGATCCCGTGGGGACGCCGTACGGCAAGGGCAATCGGGTGAGGACCCCGGCGGAGGGAGGGGGGAGTCATCGCGGTCCGTCCGGCCCGATCCCGCCGGAGTCCAGATCGAGTGCGACGTGCAGGGACTTGCCTCCGAGGGCGGGGACCACCTTGATCCGGCCGCCGAGCCCGCGGATGAGGGGGAAGCCGAAACCGCCCCGCTCGTCACCGGGCGCCTCCCGCGACGTCCAGGGAAGCTCCTCGCTCCGGTCGGCGACGGCGATGTCGAGCAGCGGGCCGCGGACCGTCAGCGTCAGTACGCAGGGACCGCGCACGTGACGGACGACGTTCGTGACCAGCTCGGAGACGACCAGCACGGCCTCCTCCGCCCGGGCCGGCCGTGCCCGGGAGCCCTCGAGCCAGCGTCCGGCGGCGCGACGGGCGGCCGCCGGAGTCCTCGGGTCGTAGGGCAGGGTGACGCTGTGACGCGTCATGCCGGGCGACGGCATCGTGGTGATCATGACTACCCCCTCGGAGGGGATCGAGCCGGTGGACACGGATGTGTACTGGGGGTTCGGAGCCGCGCGGCCGCCGGATGTCGCATCCGGTGTTTCGGGAGCGATCGGCCCGTCGCGGTCGGGAAGTTCTCCGGTGTCCGGTTCGTCCACGGCGTCTTCGGCTCCGAACCCCTCATGTCCTGCACGGCGGGACCGGCGATGGAGCGACGGCCGTCACAGGACGGCCCCCTCGAACGCGCACGCCGGTTCTCGTACGTGCGCACTGATGCGATTCGTTCGAAGGAGGTGGATCCGATGACGGCATCCACCCGAGTCCGCCGTCTGGTGGCGGGCGCCGCGGCGTCCGGCCTGCTGGCCGGCGGTGCCGCGCTCGGCCTGTCGGGCACGGCGGCCGCCGCCCCGGCACCCGCGTCCGTCGCCACCGGCGTGGTGACGGTCGACCACCACGACCGGTGCGAGTGGAAGAAGGGGCACGGGGAGAAGAAGTGGGTCAAGGCCCACTGGGAGAAGAAGGACCTCTCCCACAAGACCTGGCACAAGGGCCATCACGACAAGCAGGGAAAGTGGCACAACGGCTACTGGAGCGATGACCACTCCTACAAGTGGATCTACGTTCCCGGCCACTGGGACCACGTCTGGGTGAAGGGACACTGGGACTGCCGGCCCCGCCCCACCGCGTCGGACGGCCGGCGCCCCGGCGTCGGGGCCCGCTCGGCTACACCAGTGGCCCGTCCGCGGCCGTGATCGGAGCGGGGAGGTCGCTGGAGCCCCTCAGGTAGCGGTCCGCGGCCGCAGCGGCGGACCGGCCCTCCGCGAGCGCCCAGACGACGAGGGACTGTCCGCGCCCGGCGTCGCCCGCCACGAAGATCCCCTCCGGGGTCGCCGTCCGCGCCGCGAAGTCGGCGGTGCGGGCGAAGTTGCCCCGGTCGTCGGGGACGAGCCCGAGGGCCTCCGTGAGGGGCGTGCCGTGCGGGGGGCCGCTGAACCCCAGGGCGAGCAGAACCAGTTGGGCGGGCAGCGTCTGCCCGGTTCCCGCACGCGGAGTCCTGTCCGAGGGGTCCACCTCCGTGAGGCGCACCGCCTCGACACGACCGGCGGCGTCGTGCTCGAACCGTACGGCGGCCGCGCCGAACACCCTCGGGTCGTCACCGTCCCGGTCGCGGGCCTCCTCGTGGGCGTGGGAGACGCGGTGGATCCTCGGGTGGACCAGCGGCCACGGCTCGCTCTCCCGCCGGGACGGGCCCGCCATCGGGTTGATGTCCACGTGCACGACGGACGCGGCGCCCTGGCGCAGGGCGGTGCCGAGGCAGTCCGTCCCCGTGTCACCCCCTCCGATGATCACCACGTGTCTGCCCTCGGCCGTCACGGACGGCCGCGCGCAGTCGCCCTCGGCCACCCGGTTCGCCGCCGTCAGGTACTCCATGGCCTGGTGGACGCCTTCCAATGCCCTTCCGCGTACGGCGAGTTCACGGGGCTCCGTCGCCCCGACGGCCACGATCACCGCGTCGTGCGCGCTCCTCATCGCGGCCGCGTCCAGATCGGTGCCGACGTCGACGCCGGTGCGGAACCGCGTGCCCTCCTCCCGCATCTGCGCGACGCGCCGGTCCAGCCATCGCTTCTCCAGCTTGAAGGCGGGGATGCCGTAGCGCAGCAGCCCGCCGACGCGGTCGGCCCGTTCGAAGACGGTGACGCCGTGGCCGGCCCGGGTGAGCTGCTGCGCCGCCGCCAGCCCGGCCGGACCGGAGCCCACCACCGCGACCGACCGGCCCGTCAGCCGCTCCGGCGGACAGGCGCGGACGTGGCCCCGCGCCCAGGCCTCGTCGGCGATGGTCTGCTCGACGTTCTTGATGGTCACCGGCTCTCCGGTGAGCGCCAGGACGCAGGCGTCCTCACAGGGCGCCGGACAGATCCGACCGGTGAACTCGGGGAAGTTGTTGGTCGCGTGCAGCCGTTCCGAGGCGGTGCGCCAGTCGCCGTGGGCCGCGTACACGTTCCACTCGGGTATGAGGTTGCCGAGCGGACAGCCCCCGTGGCAGAAGGGGACGCCGCAGTCCATGCAGCGGCGGGCCTGCCCGGAGACGAGCGGCAGCAGGGCCTGGCCCGCGTACACCTCGTCCCAGTCGCCGAGGCGTTCCCCGGAGGGCCGTGCGGGGACGGGCCTGCGGGGTGTGGTGAGGAAGCCGAAGGGGTCGGTCATGCCGCCCTCCGCAACGCTGCTCGGGGGTTCGGCGGGAGTCCTCCCAGCGTACGTCCGTGGCGCGGGACCGTCCGAAGCGCGAGAAGTTCGAAGGGATCTTCGTCGATCCGGGGGACGGCGACGAATCACCTGTAGACCATCCGACGCGGCCGTCAGAGCCCGATCCGGGGAGTTCTCCCATGACACAGAAGTCGCTCGACGCCGAGCAGCGCGAGAGCACCGGCACGCAGGAGGCGCTGGCCCGGCTGCTCGCGGACGTCGCCCATCTGGACGACGTGCCCCTCGACAGCCATTTCTTCGACGAGCTGGGCACGGACTCCCTGGTCATGGCGCACTTCTGCGCACGGGTGAGGAAGCAGGGCGACCTTCCCGACGTGTCGATGAGGGACGTCTACCGGCATCCGACGATCAGAAGCCTGAGCACGGTCCTCGGCGGCGACGAACCGGCTCCCGCCGTCACCGTGGCCGTCGCCGCCCCCGAGGCCCGCCCGCCCGGCCCCGCACCGCCCGGCCCCGCGCCCCCGCCGGAACGCCGGCGCCAGGTGCTGTGCGGTGCGGTGCAACTGCTGTGCTTCGTCGGCTACGCCTTCCTCCTCGCCCTCGTCACCGCCCGCGGCTACGACTGGATCTCCGCCGGCGCCGACCTCTGGGACGACTACCTGCGGTCGGTCGTGTTCGGCGCCGTGGCCCTGCTGGTCCTGTGCACGCTGCCGATCGTCGCGAAGTGGGTCCTCGTCGGCCACTGGAAGTCGCGGCGGATCCCGGTCTGGAGCCTCGCGTACGTCCGCTTCTGGCTGGTCAAGACGCTGATGCGGGCGAATCCGATGGCCCTGACCGTCGGCTCCCCGCTCTACGTCCTCTACCTCAAGGCGCTCGGCGCGCGGATCGGACGCGGAGTGACCGTCCTCTCCCGCAGCGTTCCCGTGTGCACCGACCTGCTGACGGTCGGCGACGGCACGGTCATCCGCAAGGACGTCCTGTTCGGCTGCTACCGCGCCCACGACGCCGCGATCGAGACGGGCACGGTCACCCTCGGGCGCGACGTGGTCGTCAGCGAGGCGACGGTCCTCGACATCGGCACGTCGATGGGCGACGGGGCACAGCTCGGCCACGCGTCCTCGCTCCATCCGGGCCAGCACGTGCCCGACGGCGAGCACTGGCACGGATCACCGGGCCAGCCGACGGACGCGGACTTCCTGGCGGTGGCTCCGGCCCGCTGCGGCGCGGTACGGCGCGCGGGCCACGCCGCCGCCCAGATCGTCATGGCGCTGCTGGTGTTCGCACCGCTCGCCGTGGGATGCCTGGACGTGCTGCTCTCGAAGGCCCCGCAGCTGACGACGGTGCTGGAACCGGAGCCCACCGCACTCGCCGACTGGGTCTTCTACGCCGACCTGCTGCTCGTGACGGGCGTCGTCTTCTTCGGCGGCGTCCTGATCGCCCTGATCGCCCTGGCCGTCGTCCCCCGCGTGCTCGGCCGGCTCGTGATCCCCGGCCGGGTGTACCCCCTGTACGGCGTCCACCACGCGGCGCACCGGGCGGTCGCCCTGCTGACCAACAGAAGGTTCATGACCCGCCTCTTCGGCGACAGCTCCGCGGTGGTGCACTACCTGCGCTGGATCGGCTACGACCTGTCCACCGCGGAACAGACCGGCTCGAACTTCGGCACCGCGGTCAAGCACGAGAGCCCCCTGCTGAGCTCCGTGGGCCGGGGGACCATGGTGGCGGACGGGCTGTCGCTCATGAACGCCGACTACTCCAGCACGTCCTTCCGCGTGACCCGCACCGCCGTCGGCGCGCACAACTTCCTCGGCAACAGGATCGCCTACCCCTCCCGGGGCAGGACCGGCGACAACTGCCTCCTGGCGACCAAGGTCATGGTTCCCGTCGACGGCCCGCTCCGGCACGACGTGGGCCTGCTCGGATCACCGAGCTTCGAGATCCCCCGCTCGGTGGCGCGGGACGGCACCTTCGACGCCCTCGCGCAGGGCGAGGGCCTGCGCCGCCGCCTGCTCGCCAAGAACCGGCACAACGCCGCCACCATGGCGTGGTTCCTGTTCACCGCCTGGCTCTACTTCTTCGCGGTCACCCTCCTCTACGCGGGAGCGGCCGACCTGTACGCCCAGTGGGGCGTCACGGCCCTCGCCCTCGCCAACACCGCGCTGCTGCCGTTCACCGTCCTGTACTACGTGCTGATCGAGCGCCTGGTCACGGCGGCGCACCCGCTCGGACCGCTCTTCTGCTCGATCTACGACATCCGCTTCTGGCGGCGCGAACGGTACTGGAAGGTGCCGTCGGAGACGTACCTGCAGATCCTGAACGGCACCCCGTTCAAGAGCCTCGTGTGGCGGCTGCTCGGCGTCCGGATCGGCAGGTCGGTGTTCGACGACGGCTGCAGCCTGACCGAGCGGACCATGGTCACCATCGGGGACGGCTGCACCCTCAACGCGGGCAGCGTCGTCCAGTGCCATTCGCAGGAGGACGGCACCTTCAAGTCCGACACCAGCCGCATCGGCGCCGGCTCCACGCTGGGGGTGGGCGCCCTCGTCCACTACGGCGTCACGGTCGGCGACGGCGCCCGCCTGGCGGCGGACTGCTTCCTGATGAAGGGCGAGACGGTCCCCGCACACGACCGGTGGTCGGGAAACCCCGCACGACCGACCGCCCCCGAGCACGACGCCCACGGAGGCGAACGGTGATGACGGACACAGCGATCACGCGCGTACCGCCCGAGGAGGCCACCGGAGGCCACGCGTTCACGACCGTGCCGAGGTGGGCCCCCCATCCGGTGCCGGGCACGGCGGAGTACGCCGGGGCCGTCCTCCCCGACCGGCTGGGCACCGCGCTGCGCGCCCGCGCCGACGAGTTCGGGGTGCCGGTCGCCGCGGTCCTCCTGGCCGCCCACGCGAAGGTGCTCGCCGTCCTGTCCGCCGACGCCGGGGTCACGACCGGCTGTCTGCTCCCGGGGTCCTCCCGCCCGACGGCCTGCCGGCTGGACGTCCGGCCGGGCACCTGGCGGCGTCTGGTGACCGACGCCCACCACGCCCTCCGGCTCCTGCCCCGCACGGAGCGCCCGCGAACCGACGGGCTTTCCGACACTCCACCCGAGGTCGTGTTCGACCCGTCCGGGGACGGACGCGCGCCGGACGGCACGGCCCTGTGCGTGAGCGTGTCCGAGGACGACCCGCGCGTCCTGCGGCTGCGCTACCGCACCGACGTGCTCGACGGCGCCGCCGCCGCCCGCATCGGCGGCTACCACCTCCGCGCGCTCGAACGGATCGCCGCCGCCCCCGGGGAACACCACGAGCACCGCACCCTGCTGTCCGCCGAGGAGATCCGGTTCCAGACCGAGGAACTCGCCGGCCCCGCCCGGCCGGTACCGGACCGCCGCTTCCACGAACTGTTCGAGGAGCGGGCGCGCGAACGGCCCGACGCCGTCGCGGCCGAGCACCGCGGCACGCACTGGACCTACCGCGAACTGAACGAGCGGGCCAACCGCCTGGCCCGGGCCCTGCTCTCCGAGGGGCTGGAGCCCGAGGACGTCGTCGCCGTGGTCACCGGACGGACGCTGCACTGGATGGCGGCGGTGATCGCCGTCCTCAAGGCGGGCGGGACCTACCTGCCCGTCGACCCCGCTTACCCGCCCGGGCGCATCGCCTCGATGCTCACCCGCGCGGACTGCGCCCTCGTGCTCACGGAGCCCGACGCCTCCCGGAACCTCGACCGGGCCCTCGAAACCCGGCCCGGCACGCGCACCCTGGTCGTCCCCGCCGTCGCCGGCGGCACCGCCCGCGCCGACGACCCCGCCGTCCCGGTGGCGGCGGACCGACTGGCCTACGTCTACTTCACCTCCGGCTCCACCGGCGAGCCGAAGGGCGCCCTGTGCGAACACGCCGGCATGCTCAACCACCTCCTGGCGAAGGTCGACGACCTCGGCATCGAAGAGGGCGACGTCGTGGCGCAGACCGCCTCCCAGTGCTTCGACATCTCGCTCTGGCAGCTCCTCGCCGGGCCACTGGCCGGGGGACGGACGCTCCTCGTCGACCAGGAGGCCGTCCTCGACGCCGACAGGTTCCTCGACACCGTCACCGACGGGCGCGTCACGGTGTTCCAGGTCGTCCCGTCGTACCTCGACGTCCTGCTGTCCGCCCTGGAGCGCACGCCGCGCCGAATGGCCGACCTGCGCCGCGTGTCGGTCACCGGAGAGGCACTGCACAAGGGACTCGTCCGGCGCTGGTTCGCCGCGCTGCCCTCGGTCCCCCTGGTCAACGCCTACGGGCTGACGGAGACCTCGGACGACACCAACCACGAAGTGATGACGGGCGTGCCGGAGGGCGACCGGATACCCCTGGGCCGGCCCGTGGCCAACGTGCGGATCTACGTGGTCGACGACGACCTGACACCGGTTCCGCTCGGAGCCCCCGGAGCCGTCGTCTTCTCCGGAGTCTGCGTGGGCCGCGGCTACGTGAACGACCCGGAGCGCACCCGGGACTCCTACCTCCCCGACCCCTACCACCCCGGACAGCGCCTCTACCGCGGAGGGGACTTCGGCCGCTGGCTGCCGGGAGGAAAGCTCGAATACCACGGCCGTCACGACGCCCAGGTGAAGATCCGCGGGTTCCGCGTCGAGATCGGCGAGGTCGAGAACGCCCTGCTGCGGCTTCCCGGCGTGCGCGACGGCGCCGTCGTCGTCACCGGCGGGGAGACCCACGCGCGGCAGCTGGTGGCGTTCTGCACCGGGCCGCGGCCGCAGGCCGAGGACGTCCTGCTCCGGCGACTCGGCGAGCTGCTGCCCGCCTACATGGTCCCGTCCTCCGCGCACTGGCGGCGGACCCTGCCGCTCACGGCCAACGGCAAGACCGACCGCGCGGCCCTCGGCGCCCTCGCCCGGGACCTCGGCCGGTCCGACGGCGGGCGCGACGCGCCCCGCACGCCGACCGAGCGGCGGCTCGCCACGGCCTGGGCGCACGTCCTCGGCGTACCGGACGACGGCATCGGCCGCCGGGACGACTTCTTCGACCTCGGCGGCACCTCCCTGTCCGCCGTGCGCCTGGCCGTCGTACTGGACCGCGCCGTCTCCCCGCGCGACCTGACGGCCCACCCCGTCCTGGCCGACCTGGCCGCCCTGATCGACGAACGGGCCCGCCGGACCCCGGCGGACCCCGAGACCGCTCGTACCGCCGCACCGCCGACGACCTCGTGAAGCACGCACCGATGGAGAGGAACGACATGTTGTCCGCACTGTTCCACAAGCCGCAGACACCGGAACCCACGGCGATCCGCGAAAGCGCGGCGCCCCCGAACCCGGCCGCCTGGCCCGACTCCTACCGGAAGGAGCTGCTCGACCGGGTCGCCGAGCACGGCGCGGTCCTCGTCGGCGGACTGGACCTGCGGGGCGCGGCCGACGTCGAGACGGTCGTCCGCAAGGTGACCGACCGCCCCGTGCGGGAGACGGAGGGCTTCGCCCCCCGCGAGACGCGCGGCGAGGGCCTCTACTCGTCGGCCGTCTGGCCCGCCAACCAGCCGATGTGCATGCACCACGAGCTGAGCTACGCGCGCCACTGCCCCGGACTGCTCCTGTTCGCCTGCCTGGAACCGCCGACCGACGGCGGAGCCACCGCCCTCGCCGACGCCGCCGCCGTCCTGGAGGCCCTTCCCGCCGGCCTGGTCGAGCGCTTCGAGGAGGAGGGCTGGCTGCTCGAACGCTCCTACAACGGCGAGATCGGCGCCACCCTGCCCCAGGCGTTCGGCACCGAGGACCGCGGAGCCGTCGACGCGTACTGCCGGGCCAACGACATCGAGACCGCGTGGCAGCCCGACGGGACGCTGCGCACGCGCCAGCGGCGCGCCGCGGTGGTGCGGCATCCGGACAGCGGCCGACGCTGCTGGTTCAACCAGATCGCCTTCCTGAGCGAGTGGACGATGGCCCCCGAAGTGCGGGAGTTCCTGATCGAGGAGTACGGCCCGAACGGCCTGCCCTTCACCACGCGCTACGGCGGCGGCGACCCGGTGCCCCGGGACGTGGTCGAACGGATCAACGCGGCCTACGACGGGGCGACGGTCCGCCGGCCGTGGCGGGCCGGTGACCTGATGATCGTCGACAACCTGCGCACCGCCCACAGCCGGGAGGCCTACACGGGGCCGCGCGACGTCCTGGTGGCCATGGCCGAACCGATCGGCCGACCGTCCCCGGACGGATCGTCGAGGAGGGCCGAGGCATGACCGTTTCCGTCGCCGCACCCGTGGTGCCGCCGTTCGCCGTCGTTCCCGGACGGCAGGTCAAGGAGGTCCTCCACGGCCGGGAGAGCGCCGTGACGAAGGTCGTCGAGGACACCTACCGGCTGCACGCCGAAGGACACACCGTCAACCCGCCCTCCTCCTTCCTCCGGTTCACCGACCGGCCCGCGTCGCGCATCATCGCCCTCGCGGCCTCCCTGGGAGGGGACGAGACCCGGGTGGACGGCCTCAAGTGGATCGCGAGCTTCCCCGCGAACGTGCGGTCGGGCATTCCCAGGGCCTCGGCCGTCCTCATCCTCAACGACCCCGTCACCGGCTACCCCTTCGCCTGCATGGAGAGCTCGGTCATCAGCGCCGCCAGGACGGCCGCGTCCGCGGCGGCGGCGGCCGACCGGCTCAGCCGGGGCCGGCCGCGGCCCACCCGCGTCGGGTTCGTCGGCACCGGCCTGATCGCCCGCTACATCCACACCTATCTCGCCGGCACCGGATGGACGTTCGAGCACACCGGCGTCCACGACCTGTCGGCGGACAGCGCGGCCGGCTTCCGGCTCTACCTGGAGCAGGCGGGGAACACCGGGCCCGTCACCGTGCACCACGACGCCGAGACGCTGATCCGCACCAGCGACCTGGTGGTCTTCGCGACCGTCGCCGGCCGACCGCACGTCACCGATGCCTCGTGGTTCGACCACAACCCCCTCGTGCTGCACATCTCGCTGCGCGACCTCGCACCCGAGGTGCTGCTGTCCGCGACCAACATCGTCGACGACGTCGAGCACGTCCTCAGGGAGTCGACCTCGCCCCACCTCACGGAACGGCTCACCGGCAACCGGTCCTTCCTCGACGGCACGCTCGAGGACGTCATGGCCGGACGCGTGACGCCGCCGCCGGACCGCCCCGTGATCTTCTCGCCCTTCGGGCTCGGAGTCCTCGACCTCGCGGTCGGCAAGTACGTCTACGACGAGGTGGCCCGATCGGGCCGACTGCTGCTCGTCGACAGCTTCTTCGACGAGCTGAACCGCTACGGATGAGGCGGTCCCGTCCTGCCGGACCGTTCGGCCGGACCGTCCGACCACGAGAAGGAGAGCACCGTGACCGTCATATCCGTCCCGCAGGCCTTCAACGAGGAGGACCTGTACGTCGACCTCGGGCCGACGACCGGGCACCCCCTGTTCCTCAAGTGCGAGGGCTTCAACTTCGCCGGCTCCATCAAGCTGAAGGCGGCGACCGAGATGGTGGAGGCCGCCGAGCGGAGCGGGATCCTCACCGAGGACTCGATCCTCGTCGAGTCCTCCTCGGGCAACCTCGGCGTCGCGCTGAGCATGATCGCGGCCGGCAAGGGCTACCGCTTCCTCTGCGTCACCGACTCCCACTGCAACCTGACCACCCGTCTGATGATGGAGGCCATGGGAAGCGACGTGCACGTCGTCTCCGACGAGGCGGGCGGCAACGGCCTCCTCGGTGCACGGCTCGCCCTCGTCCGCGCCCTGTGCGCCTCCGACGACCGGTGCGTGTGGCTCAGCCAGTACACCAACGCGAACAACTGGAAGGCCCACTACCGCAGGACGGCGCCCGCCATCGCCCGCGCGTTCCCGCAGCTCGACACCCTCTTCGTCGGCGTCGGCACCACGGGGACCCTGATGGGCTGCGCCCGGTTCTTCCGCGCCTGGAACCCGGCCGTGCGCATCGTCGCCGTGGACAGCGTCGGCTCCGCCATCTTCGGCGGCGCACCGGGACGCCGGATGATCCCCGGCCTCGGCATGAGCATGAAGCCGCCGCTGCTCGACGAGGCGTACGTGGACGAGGCGGTGGCCGTCGAGGAGGCGGACACCGTGCGCACCTGCCGCATGCTCGCCCGGCGCGGGTTCCTCTTCGGAGGCTCCACCGGCACGGTCGTCAGCGGCGCGACCGGCTGGCTCGCCCGCCACGGCACCCGGGGGACCACCGCCGTCGCGATCGCCCCGGACCTCGGCGAGCGCTACCTCGACACGATCTACCAGTCCAACTGGGCGCAGGCGCTGTACGGCGACGACGTCCTCCTGCCGGACAGGAGGACCGTCGACGCGGGCGGGGCGGGGACCGGGCGGTGAGCGTCGTCCCCGTGCCGCGGAATCGTCACCTCCTGTGCCGTGAAGGGGTACGGCGCGGTGGCCTGGGCAGGAAACCGCTGGTCCGGGCGGCGTACGCGGCGTAGCCGGGGCGGTCGGCCATGCGCTTCTCCAGCAGGCGCTTGCCGCTGCCGACGGTCAGCAGCAGGGTCATGACGACCGGGGAGACGAGCCCGGCGAGGGCCGTCTGCCAGGTGGTGCAGGCCAGGAGGTACAGGCCCCACCAGACGAGGGCGTCACCGAAGTAGTTCGGGTGGCGGGTCCACGCCCACAGTCCCCGGTCCATGACGCGGCCGCGGTGCGCGGGGTCGGCCTTGAACCGGGCCAGCTGGTGGTCGCCGACGGCCTCGAAGACCAGCCCGGCCGCCCACACGGCCACCGCGACGGCGTCGAGCGGGCCCAGCGGCGAGGGGCTGTGGGCGGCGAGCTGGACGGGCAGCGAGATCAGCCAGACGAGGCCCGCCTGCAACAGGTACACGGTGCGCAGCGCGTACCACGTGCGGTTGCCCGGAGCCTTGTCGAGGAGTTCGGTGTAGCGCGGGTCCTCGCCGTGGCCCCGGGAGCGGTGGGCGATGTGCAGCGAGAGCCGCAGGCCCCAGACGACGGTGGCCGCGGTGACCAGCAGCCGCCGTCCGTCGTCGCCGTGCCCGTCGGACAGCGCGAAGGAGACGACGGCGACGGCGCAGAAGGCGAGGCCCCAGGCGATGTCCACGATCCGGTGCAGGCCCAGGCGGACGGCGACGGCGAACGTGACGAGCAGGACCGCCACCGCCGCGGCGGCCGTGGCGAGGAGGCAGGGGACGAGCGCGCCCCAGTCGGGCGGGTTCACGGCCGGCCGTCCGGGCCGTACCAGACGGCGGGAGTGGGCGGCACGCCCGAACCGCCCTCACGGGTGGGGCGGACGGCGAGGATCTGGTCGACGCCCATGCGCCGCTCGGAGAAGGCGAGGGAGGCACCGGCCAGGTAGAGGCGCCAGACACGGCAGGTCGTCGTGCCGACGAGGGCCTCGAACCGGGGCCACTCGGATTCGAGCCGGTCGCGCCAGGCGTCGATGGTCCGCGTGTAGTGCTCGCGGACGGACTCGACGTGGCGGGCCTCGAAACCGGCGGTCTCCAGCACGTCCACGGTCCGGCCGACGGGGCGCATGTGCATGTCGGGGGCGATGTAGGTCTCGATGAACGGCCCTCCGCCCGGCGCGTTCGCGCCCCGGGACATCTGCTGGACGAACAGCCGGCCGCCGGGGCGCAGCGCGCCGTGCAGCTTCGCCGCGAACTCCGGGTACTCGGCGTCGCCGACGTGCTCGCCCATCTCGACGGTGGACACCGCGTCGAAGCCCGCCGCGTCGATGTGGCGCCAGTGCCCGTGCTCGACGTCCACGAGGCCGGCCACGCCCTCGCGGACGCACCGGTCGGCGACGAAGTCCCGCTGGGCGCGGGAGAGGGTGACGGCGGTGACGCGGACCTTGTGCTCGCGGGCCGCGTGCACGGCGAGCGAGCCCCAGCCGCAGCCGACGTCGAGCAGCCGGTCCCCGGCGCGCAGGCCGAGTTTGCGGCAGATCAGTTCGAGCTTGTCCCGCTGGGCCTCGGCCAGACCGTAGGAGGGGTCGTCGGGGCGGGTCCAGTACCCGCACGAGTACGCCATCGACTCGTCGAGCAGCAGGGCGTAGAAGTCGTTGGAGAGGTCGTAGTGGTGGCTGATCGCGGCCCGGTCGCGGCCCGTGGTGTGCAGCCGTCCGCCGAGGCGGGCGCGGCCGTCGGGCCGGCGCGGCGGCGGTCCGGCCGCGCCCAGGCCCAGGGCGAGGGCGCCGGCCGCCGCCAGGGCGGCCGGTCCCGGCCGGACGGTCCCCTGGTCGCGGACGGCACGGCCCGCACGGGACAGGGCCCGGGCGAGGTCTCCCTCGACGTCGAGGTCCCCGGTGACGTACGCCTCCGCCAGGCCCAGTTCGCCGGGCTGCCACAGCAGGCGGCGCAGGGCCGCGGGAGAGCGGAGCGAGACGTGGGGCGCGTCGGCGGGGCCGGCCGTGCTGCCGTCCCAGGCGCGCAGCCGTACCGGCAGGGGGCCGGTGACGAAGTGGCCGAGCAGTTCGGCGAGACGGTCGGCGGCGGGCCTCATCGGGGGGTCCCTTCGGTCAGGAGGATCTGGCGGACGTCGAGGTAGCCGGAGCGGAAACCGGCTTCCGAATAGGCGAGGTACAGCTCCCACATGCGCCGGAAGACGGCGTCGAAGCCGAGGGCGGCGACGTCGTCGCGCCGGGCGGTGAACCGCTCCCGCCACAGGCGCAGGGTCTCCGCGTAGTGCGGGCCGTATCCGTTGTCGGCGACGGTGCGCAGTCCGGCGGCGGTGGAGTGTTCGTCGACGGCCTCGCGGGAGGGGATCAGGCCGCCGGGGAAGACGTACTTGCTGATCCACGTGTGGGTGGCGGCGGTGTGCAGCATCTGCCGGTGGCCCATGGTGATGGTCTGGAGGGCGATCCTGCCGCCGGGGGCGAGCGCGCCGCGCAGGGTCCGGAAGTAGGAGGGCCAGTACTCGGCCCCGACCGCCTCGATCATCTCGACGCTGACGACGGCGTCGTGGCGGCCCTCGGCGTCCCGGTAGTCGCGCAGCTGGATGTCGACCCGGTCGGCCAGGCCGGCCTCCCGCACGCGCGCGCGTGCGAGGTCCGCCTGTTCGCGGGAGAGGGTGAGGGTGGTGACCCGCGCGCCCCGGGCCGCGGCCCGCAGGGCGAGCTCGCCCCAACCGGTGCCGATCTCCAGGAGTCTCGTGTCCGCGCCGACCCGGGCGAGGTCCAGGAGCCGGTCGATCTTGCGGTGCTGGGCGTCCCGCAGGGACGTGAAGCGGGCGGGGAGGGCGGGGAACAGCGCGGAGGAGTAGGTGAGGGTCGGGTCGAGGAACGTGGCGAACAGCTCGTTCGACAGGTCGTAGTGGCGGTGGACGTTCTGCCGTGCCCCGTCGGGGGTGTTGCGGTCGGCGGCCGGCCGGGACGGCACCCACAGGGAGCGCAGCCGGCGCAGCGGGGCGGGCACGAGGTCGTCGACGTGCTCGGCGAGGCGGGTCAGGACCCCGGGCAGGTCGTCGCTGTCCCACTCCCCGGCCATGTAGGACTCGCCGAAGCCGATCAGGCCGGCGCTGCCGATCCTGCGGTAGAAGGCGTCCGGATCGTGGAGCACGAGGCCGGGCCGGGACGGTACGGCGGGGTCCGCGACGCGCTCGGGCGCGAGGAGCGACAGGTCCTTCAGCGCCTTGCGCACCAGGTGGCGGGCGAGGGCCGTCCGGCCGGGCGTCGCCTTCGGCGGCCGGGCCACGTCCGGCCATCGGCCGGCGTCCACGACGCCCACGGTGTCGGCGGGGCGAACGGCCGCGACCGGACCGGGCTGGACCGGCACGGACGCGGCCCGCCGCGGAGCGCGGGCGCGATCGGGGAAGACCGGGGAGGAGGGGTTCACAGCGGGGTGTCCTTCTGCGTGGGGTGCGGTGGGGTCAGCGCGTGCGGGCGGCCGGTCGGCCGCACGGCCGGGAGGGCGGGCCGTCCTCGGGGCGGGGCTGTACGGGCAGGCCGCGCAGCCACAGGCGGATGCCGTGGCGGCGGATCCCGGCCCACACGGCGGCGGTCGACCACGGCCTGCGCACCGCGCACCCGAGGAGGGCGGCGACGGTCGCGGGGCGCCGGCGGCCCCGTACGGTCGCGGTGAACGGACGGCCGTCCTCGGTCCGCAGCCGCACCGCCAGGCGCAGTCGCTCGCCGGGCAGCGGCAGGCGCATCCGGTAGCTGCCCTCGACGCCGAAGAACGGGGAGACGTAGAAGGTCTTGTCCGCCTCGGCGGTCCCCTCGTCGTCGGGGCGGAGCAGGTAGCAGTGCCGCTGCCCGTACGTGTTGTGGACCTCGGCCACCACGCACACCAGGGCGCCGGAGGCGTCGTGGCACCAGTACACGCTCAGCGGGTTGAAGACGAAGCCGAACACCCGCGCGTGCGCGAGCATCACGACGCGTCCCCCGCCCAGGTCGACACCGTGCCCGGCCAGGTACGCGTCGAGGCCCGCCCGGATCGACCCGGCGCGGCCCGTGAAGTGGTCGCGGGCGTCGAAGCGGGCCAGCGGCCGGAGCGGGGCGGGCAGCACGGGCAGCGCGTCGAGGTCCACGCACCACAGGTACGTGCGGTGCCGGAAGGAGTGGCGCAGCGGCGCGGTGCGCGCGTGGGCGACCACGCACTCGTACAGCGCGGGCGTCGCCGGACCGGCTCCGGTCACCACCTCACTCCCAGGGACAGCGCGGCGAGCACGCCGGAGCGGCAGCCGTCCTCGTGGAACCCCCAGCCGTGCCACGCGCCCGCGTACGCCGTCACCCCCGTGTTCAGCCCGGGGAGTTCCCTCTGCGCCGCGACCGAGGCGGGTGTGTAAACGGGGTGTTCGTACACCATGCGCTCCACCACCCGGTCCGGGGCGACGAGGTCGTCGCCGCCGAGGGTGACGACGTACTCGGCCCCGGCCGGCAGGCGTTGCAGGCGCCGCATGTCGTAGCTGACCCGCACCGGGTCGGTGGAGGGGTCGCAGCCGGTCAGGTGGTAGTTCCAGGACGCCCGGGCGCGCGGCGAGCGGGGCAGGACGGAGGTGTCGGTGTGCAGCACGGTGGGGTTGCGGGAGTACGTGAAGGCGCCGAGCACCCGCCGTTCGTCGGGGGTCGCGTCGGCGAGCATCCGCAGCGCCTGGTCGGGGTGGGTCGCGACGACGACGGCGTCGTACGTCTCGGTGACGCCGTCCCGGGTGGTGACGAGCGCGCCGCGGCCGGTCCGCCGGACGGTCTCGACGGGGCTGGCCGCGAGGACGCGCTGAACGTGCTTGGCGGCGGTGGCGACGTAGGCGGCCGAGCCGCCGGTGACGGTCCTCCACCGCGGGGACCCGGTGACGGACAGCAGGCCGTGGTGGTCGAGGAACGCGAAGAGGTGGGCGGCCGGGTACACGAGGGCGGTGCGGGCCGGGCAGGACCACACCGCCGACACCAGCGGGAGCGCGAAGTGGCTGACGAAGTAGGGGGAGAAGCCGTTGTCGCGCAGGAAGTCCCCGAACGTGACGCCCGGATCTCCCCCTCGGGCCAGCAGGCGCCGGGCCGCCCGGTGGAAGGCGGGGACCTCGGTCAGCAGCCGCAGATGGCGGCCGCGCAGGGCGGCGCGCGAGGCGAAGAGCCCGGCGGGCCCGCGGGCGCCCGCGTACTCCAGCGCGCAGCCGTCGCACCGTACCGACATGCTCATCTCGGTGTCCTGCGTGGCGACGCCCAGTTCGTCGAAGAGCCGCAACAGGGTCGGGTAGGTGCGCTCGTTGTGGACGATGAAGCCGGAGTCCACGGACACGGGCCGGCCTCCGGGCCCGGCCAGTTCCCGGGTGTGGGCGTGGCCGCCGAGACGTCCGTCCGCCTCGTACAGGGTGACTTCGCGCGCGGAGGACAGGACGTAGGCGGCGGTCAGCCCCGCCACCCCGGCGCCGACCACTGCCACCTTGCGTTGTTCCACACGCGTCTCCCGCCCTCCGACACGCCGCGGCCGCGACGTGATTCACCCGTACTTCGCAGCCGCCGGGCGGATGGATTGGGCAGTGATCTCCGAAAGCGCTGTGACGGACCGGGGTGTGACGCCGGGTGAGGCCCCGGAAACAGGCCGTTCACCGCGAGCGGGCCCTGCGGGAAACGAGCCGTTCCTAGCGTGTCCGCTCATGGATGCGAAGTCGTATACACGGCCGGACGCGTTCCGGGGTCCGGCCGCGGCGTCCGCTCCCTCGCCGCGCGGAACCGCCCGCGGGGACGGGGACTCCCCCTCACGCCCACCCGCACCCCCGAAGGAATGATCATGACCACCACCGAATCACCGGTGCGGACCACGGCGTCGCCGACGTCCCAGGCGACGAAGGAGACCCTGGAGGACTACACCCTCCGCTTCGCGCCCCGCACCTACCGCCGCTGGTCCCCCATGGTCGTGGCCACCACCGCGCTCGGCGGCATCGCCTACATGGCCGACTTCTCCATCGGCGCCGGCATCGGCCTCGCACACGGCACCGGCAACGCGCTCGTGGCGATCGCCGTCGCCGCGGTCGTCATCTTCGTCACCGGCTTCCCCCTCGCCTACTACGGCGCCCGCTACAACATCGACCTGGACCTGATCACCCGCGGCTCCGGCTTCGGCTACTACGGCTCCGTCCTCACCAGCGTCATCTTCGCCAGCTTCACCTTCATCTTCTTCGCCCTCGAAGGCTCGATCATGGCCCAGGGGCTGAAGCTGGGCCTCGGACTGCCGCTGTGGCTGGGCTATCTGGTCTCCACGCTGATGGTGATCCCCCTGGTGATCTACGGCATGAAGGCGCTCAGCAAGCTCCAGGTGTGGACGACCCCGTTCTGGCTGGTCCTGATGGTCGCCCCGCTGGTCTACCTGGTCGCCAACGACCCGGGCAGCGTCGACCGCTTCCTCTCCTACGCGGGCACCGACGGCGAGGGCGGCGTCAACACCGCGTCCGTGCTCCTCGGTGCCGGCGTGTGCCTCTCGCTCATCGCGCAGATCGGCGAGCAGATCGACTACCTGCGCTTCATGCCTCCCAAGACCGAGGCCAACAAGCGCACCTGGTGGACCGCCGTCGTCATGGCCGGCCCCGGCTGGGTCGTGCTCGGCGCCCTGAAGCAGGCCATCGGCGTCTTCCTCGCCGTGTACATCATCGCCGAGGTCGGCGCGGAGGCCGCGCCCGAGCCGATCCAGCAGTTCCGCAGCGCCTTCGACGCGATGATGCCGTCCTGGATGGTCGTCCCGCTGGCGGTGGTCCTCGTGGTCATCAGCCAGATCAAGATCAACGTCACCAACGCCTACTCGGGCTCCCTCGCCTGGACGAACTCCTTCACCCGCGTCACCAAGCACTATCCCGGCCGCATGGTCTTCGTCCTGGTCAACCTCGGCTTCGCGCTCGTCCTGATGGAAGCCGACATGTTCAGCTTCCTCAACGACATCCTCGGCTTCTACTCCAACTGCGCCATCGCCTGGATCGTCACCGTGGCCACGGACATCGGCGTCAACAAGTACCTGCTGAAACTCTCCCCGCTCCAGCCCGAGTTCCGCCGCGGCATGCTCCACACGGTCAACCCGGTCGGCGTCGTCGCCTTCGTCGCCGCCTCGGGCCTGTCCATCGCCCTGTACTTCCACGCCCTCGGCGACACCCTCCAGCCGTACTCCCCCGTCGCCGCGGCCGTCATCGCCTTCGTCCTCACCCCGCTGATGGCGATCGTCACCCGGGGCAAGTACTACCTGCGCCGCACCGCCGACGGCATCGACGAGCCCCTGCTCGACGCCGGGGGCAACCCCAGCGGGACGACGTACGACTGCCACGTCTGCCACCAGTCCTACGAGCGCCCCGACCTCGCGGCCTGCGCCACCCACGACGCCGTCGTCTGCTCCCTCTGCCTGAGCACCGACAAGGCCGGCGACCACGTCCTGCCCGCACAGCCGTCGCCCGCCTGAGCCTCCGCCGCCGCCCGGGGAATCGTCACCGCGCTCGACGCCCTGCTCGCCGCCGACCCGGGAGAGTCCGCCCGCAGCGCCCACGCCCTGGCACTGCGCGTGGCGAAGGAGACCGGCCACCCGATGAGGCTCAAGGCCACCGGCGACCGAGACGACGATCCTGGTCGCCCCGGCCACCCAGGAAGCTCAACCGCACCTGACGGCCGGAGTTTCCCTTGTCGGTGTCCGCCGACCTCCCCAGGGCAACCCGTCCAGTAGCCACCCAATCAATGCCCTGGCCCTTGCACCGAAGAGGACGGCTCGGTGACGAAAAATCACGGGCCATCGGGCGCGGGGAACAAGTAAGCAGGACTCCCGATCTCGACCACTGAACCATAAGGAAGAGAAACACCCTTACGGGACCTTTGCCGGTTTCAGCAAAAGTGGTTTACCGAGAGCCCGACCCACGATAGAACTGCAGGTCAAGGAGTCTGCTCCCCGCACCCGCGGGGATGGTCCCGGCCCGGACCGGACGCTCTTCACCGTCACCGACTGCTCCCCGCACCCGCGGGGATGGTCCCAGCTCGTGCTGACGGGTCTCCACGTCGAAGTGCTGCTCCCCGCACCCGCGGGGATGGTCCCGTCGCCGATGCCGGATGGACGGTGAGCGAGGTCTGCTCCCCGGCACCCGCGGGGATGGTCCCTGCCCGAAGTACGCGATGGCCTGGCGTAACCGCTGCTCCCCGCACCCGCGGGGATGGTCCCTCCTGCGGGGAACGGTGCTGCTGATCGACGGCCTGCTCCCCGCACCCGCGGGGATGGCCCCGCTGTCCTGCGCGCCGTCACGCGGGACAAGGTCTACCCCACACACACCAGCAGGGATAAATTGCCGAAAAACATATCCCCAGAAGGGAAGTTGACCGGATAAACGGACAACGGCTGCCCCTATCGGGGCAGCCGTGAACCGGGCTAACGCCAGTTCGAGAAGAAGCAGAGGACCGATGAAACGATGATCCCTAGAGCGGCCAGGACGACCTGCCACCACTCTGGACGTCTCCACCATTTCGCATCGCCCGACTCGCCTTCTGACGCTGTGTCGCCGCGTTGGCCATCGCTTGGGAAAATCGCCGGCAAGGCGACCTGCCTCTTCTGTGACTGCATGCGAATCTGCCCGATCCCTTCTGAGGCGCCTTACCCGGATGCAGGCGAGGCGGGACACCTTTGACCTGATGAAACCAATCGAGCAACGATTTAAGAAGGATGTAGTGGAGTGGTCTACTCAATCTAACCAGAAGGCCTAACTCACCCAACGGACGGCGGGTCCGCGGCCTACGTCATCGCGTTTGTTACCGTGACACACCCCAGGCCTGCGGGGATGGTCCCGATGTAGTGGACTGGTTGAGTTTTCTCAACACTTTGCTCCCCACCACCATGGGGATGGATCGGCACACTTACCATGACGGATCCTAGTGCTTCGACCCCTTCTCCCCGCGGGCCTCGGGACCCAGATCCTGCTGGCCTCGCCACGTTGGTCAAGCGTGCGGAAAAGCCCGCGACACCCCCGTGGGTTTCATCACGATCCGATACCGCGATCCTCGTTAAAGACCTTCTGACAGCATCGGCATTAGAGGCGACCACCCCTTGCCTTCCATACAGGCCACTAGACCATTACCCATCCGTACGTCACCGCGCTCGGCAGCCTCCCGCCCGAACCCTGCGGGCCCCGTCAGCGCCCTCCTCATCGCGGTTTCCAAGCAGGTATCCGGGCCTTCCCACATTGTTCCGAATGCAACTATCTCCACCTCCGAGTCACATGGAGATTCGGAACCCCCCAGTCGTCCAAATGTGCGAAAAAAGGATTGTTGAGAAGCGAGCGGGGCCGTCGCTCAGTCCGGCAAAGGGCTACCTACGGCCGAAACGGCGTCTCTTGGATGCCTTGCTCCATCCGGTCTTGGTCGTTGTGGTCTTGTCCGTCGCATCGGTTATCGATGCGGGTGCCTCCGGTGCAGGGCGGTGGATGAGGGTCACTCCGTCGTGATCGACGGGGTGCCAGGCATGGTCGAAGGTGCGGAAGGTATATCCCTGCTCGTTGTTGGTCGTGTGGGCGAGCAGGGCTCTGCCCTGGCCGGCGTACTGCTGGACCTCGTGCCACAGGACATCGCGGATCCGTGCCGAGGGGTTGCCGATGAAGACTCCGGCGGAGATCTCGAGGAGCCACCGGGTCAGGAAGCCCCGCAGGCCCGCGGGGCAGTTGGTCAGGACGATGACGGTCACCAGGTCAACGCCGTTTCCTCGTAGTTGTTCCTCTCGCCGTCTCCGTAGTTCCGGCCGGCGGGCACCTGCTCGTTCCTGTCGCTCTGCAGCGTCACGACGTCCCAGGCGACTTCCAGGTTCACCGGCGTGGTGTCGTCGGTTCCGAGGAGGAGCCGCTTGATGTCACTCACGCAACGGTCGAGCAGGGCTGTTTCGTGGATGCGGTCGCGCAGGGCTCTGCGGGTGCGGGGCCCGATGTCCTCCTCGCCCTCGGCGGCGACGTCGAAGGCCAGTGGGATGCCTATGTCCGTCTTGTAGAGGTCGGCGATGTCCAGGACGAAGGAGAGTTCGTGGCCGGAGTGGACGTAACCGAGCGCAGGACTGCAGCCCAGTGACGTGACGACGGCGTGGGCGACGCCGTACATGCACTGGGCCGCTGCGGTGATCGCCTGGTTGACGGCGTCACCGGAGGCGAAGTCCCCCGGGACGTACTTGCGGCCGCGCCACGGGACCCCGGTACGAGCGGCCTGGGCGTGGTAGCACTTCTTGACGCGGTCGCCCTCGCGGCCGAGGAGTTCGCGGCGGGTCAGCCCACTCGGGTCCTCATCGGGGAACCGCAGCCGGTACATGGCGCGCGCGACGGCGAGACGTGAACGGTTATTGGTCCACTGAACGGCCTGCGCCTCGGCGAGTGCCGAGGAGCGGGTGAGGGCGCGGCCACTGGCGTAGTAGCGCACGCCTCGCTCTCCCACCCATGCGACGGCCGCCCCGGTTTCTCCGAGGACGCTCATCGCCTGGTGGGTGACGCGGGTGCCGGGCCCGAGGAGCAGGGTGCCGATCGTGGCTGCCGGGATGTGGGTGATGCCGTCGGCATCGGTGGCGGTGATGGCGTTGGCGTCCCGGTGCACCGTGCACCGCTCCAGGTAGACGAAGGAGAGGCGCTCGCTCGCGCGAGTCAGCGCGCGCGGAGTGAGTGCGCCGCGCCGGGAGACGGTCGTCAACGGGACGCTCCTTGCAGGAAGGGGGCAAGGGTCATCAGGCCGCATCCGTAGGCCTTCGCCTTCCCGAGGCCCTGGGTGAGGGTGCGACGCATGAGGTCCGGGTCGGTGACCTCCAGGCGGCCGTCGAAGGTGGCCGTGACGAGGGTGACCGGCTTGCCGCGCCTCACACCGGTGGCACGGGACTTGTCGAAGGCCAGGGAACGCCGGTCGTGGACCGTCAGCTCATACCGGTCGCCGTGGTGTTCTCGGCCCTGGTGCGTGGTCCCTTCGGACAGCAGTTGTTTCTCCTTGGGCTTTTCGAGGATGCGGAATCCGCTGTGCTCTTGCCGGTCGGAGTCCAGCAGCCAACCCATCTGGTGGTACGGAGTCAGGTGGGCCGTCCGTTTGCGGGGCCCGCCATCGGCGCGGCGGATGTGATGCACGGGGTTGGCCGTCAGCCGGAAGGCCCACCGGTCCCCTTTGGTCAGGCGGCTGAGGAACGGGGCATAGGGGCGGGTCTGCCACCCGGGGCCGTCGACCAGGGCTGTCGGCCACCCTGCCTGTTCGACCAGATGCGTGAGGTCGGGGGCATGAGGACTGACGAGGAAGAGAAGTACTTCACCGGGAGCGTTGTGGTCCAGGCGCCACAGAACCCGGGGGGTCTCGGGCGCGGGCTGGTCGGTGGGCAGCAAAGTGGGGAACGACGACATGACGGCTGCGTGCAGGACCTGGCGGGAGGACAGCAGGCGTCGGGCGCCGATGCGGGCGGTGTTCACCCGGAAGCGGGTCAGGTACATCAGTCGCTCTCTTCTGGCAGCGCGTCGAACGGGTCGTGTCGGGGGACTACCGGAATCTCGACTTCCTTGCGCGTGATCGTGCGCAGGGCGTGGCGTCGGTGTTCGGCGGCGAAACTGACCGGCTGGTCGCGGACCGTGTCCGCGACCACGGCGTTCTCGGGTGTTTCGTAGAGGACGGGAAGCCTCACGACCGATTTGTCGGCATGCAGTCTGATGTGCCAGGCGGATGCCTGCCACGGTTCGCGTTCCAGGGCCTGCAGCAGGTTCAGTTCCGGGTGGAGACCGAGTTCGAGGGGTTGGGCCGGCGGGCAGGACCGGCGTCCGAGGAACGGCGGGTAGGCCGGTGTCCGCAGAGCCGCGTACAGGTCGGTGAGGAGGCCGAGGTCTCCTGCGACGGCGGCGACGAAAACGGCGTCGGCGAGGTAGAACCGCTCCGACAGGGGCATGGACTTGTCGGTGTTCCAATGGATAGCCGTCTGGAAGTCCCTCAGCCGGGTGCCCGGCTGGTCGATCCGTACACCGAAGCGGAGGGCGGCCAGGGGCCTGAGCTGTTCGTCGTCACCGCGCTGGATGCCTTGTGCCGAGGCGAGCAGGCCGATGACACCACTCTTGGTCGGTGCGGATTCGGTGGTGCGGCGGGTGAATCGGGCCGTGGCCCCCCACGACTGCAGGGGGCCGGCGAGCCTGAGGGTCAGGACGCTCATGCGGGCGTGTCCAGGCGTACGGCGACGGCTCGCCCGACGGCTGCGGTGAGGTCGCCGATCGTTTCCGCCTCGGTGCCGATGCCGCTGAGCTTCTGGGTGTTCGGGCCGACCCGCAGAACCCAGGTGAGGGTGGAGGCCTCGTCACCGTACTTGTGCTCGATGTCGGGGATGTACTCGGCCAGGCGCTCGACCGCTTCGCGGAGGTGGCCGCCCTGGCCGCCTCGTACCGGTTCTTCGAAGGCGGAGACGAAACTGACGGGGCGGGTGGTGCGGAGTTTGACGATCACCGCCTCGGGGCGGGTGTGATTCCCGAAGGTGTTGATCTTTCCCTTGGGCAGGGACTCGATGAAGCTGCGGACGAACGCTTCGACGGCACGGCGGACCGGCGTGGTCTTCGACTCGTCCTCACGCAGGCCCTGGCCGAGGTTGTGTGCCAGTTGATGGATGCCGAGTGCCGCGTAACGGTAGAGGGTGGCGGAGTTGAAGTCGACGGTGCCGATCATGCCGGCGCCTGGCTCGTCGTCCTTGTTCCTGTCGTCGACGGCCGTGTAGTAGTCCGACTCGTTCTCGACGCGGTGGACGCTGATCGCATGGGCAACCTGGGCGGCGGCATCGACGTTGATGTCGGTGACATCAGCGACCATGCGGCCGAACAGGGCGATGTCGACGGAGTGGCGGGTGTCGGCCAACGCCTTGGCCCGCTCCTTGTTCTTCTTCTCCTTGAAGAAGGCCTTGCTGTCGGCAGCACCCTCGACGGCGAGTTCGGCAAGGCCGTCGAGCTGGCGGGAACTGAGGAACATCAGGTACTTGGCTTCGGCGAGCGGCTCGGAGTCACCGTTCTTCGATGCGGCGTCCGCCTTGCGCTTGGGAACCTCGATCTTCAGGCCGGCGGCCTGGACGACCTCGGCGGCCAGCTGCTGCGCCGGACCGCCTTCGAGTGAGGTGTCGGCGGAGGCGATGCGGCCGGCGATCACCTCGACGATCTTCTTGGTACGGACGCCCAGCTCCCTCGGGTCGAGGAGCTTCTCCTCCTCGAAGTACGACCGGGTGGCGCGCTTCCACGCCTGGCTGGAGACACGGGCGCGGGGTACTCCGCCGTAGACCGCCGTCTTGGGGGCGCCGGTGTCGTCACGGTTGAGGTTGCTCGGCGGGACGGTCTGGAGCGCGTGCACGTCGAGGTAGAAGCGGTTCACGAAGCGTCCTTGTCGGTGGAAGAGGCAGAGCCGAGGGTGTGGGGGGAGGTGCCGGGAGCTGCTTCCGCAGGAGCGGCATCATCGGGTGTGCGGTCATGACGGTCCTGCCAGGCGTGGAAGGAGCGGCCCCATGCCGTGCGGACCCGGTCCGGCCCACCGGGCCACTGCCACTGGTAGAGCTGTCCGGCGAGCAGGCCGTAGTCGAGGCGGACTTCTTCGCGCCGCAGGAGCGTGATGATGTCCCGCAACCGCTGGGCGAGGGCGGTCAGGTCGGGGGCGCTCCCGGCACGGACCAGTCGCTTGCGCAGGGAGTCGTCGATGTCGTTCGGCGGCATCAGCCGGTGGACCGCGGCTCCCAAGCCCCTGGGGCGCTCGCGTCTGTGCAGCTGATGCATTCCGGTGCCTCGCGACTGTTGGTGCAGGGCCCAGAGAGTGAAGCAGACGTACAGGGCGTCCTCGGCCCGTAGCAGTTCATCCTCGCTCAGCGGGCGGCCCTCGCGGCGCACGTCGTGCAGGAGCCGGGTATCGACAAGTTCCCAAAGGTCGGGCACCTGCCCTGCGGACTTGCCCGCTCCACGGCGCAGACGGGCCAGAGCCGCGACCGCTTTGGCTTCGTCGTTGAGGTATCCGTACTGCCATTTGCTGATGCGCTGGTGGGCGAGTTGGGCGACCAACTCGCCCACCAGCGGCAGATTCGTGAGGGCGGTCGTCATACGTACACCTTCGGGGGAGATTCCGGCCCGTCGTCCGTGTCGGACAGGGAATCGGAGGGAAAGGGCTGGCCCAGGCACGTGCGCAGCCGTCTGCGGAACCATCGGTCCGCCAGGGCGGAGTCGAGCCACACGGTGCCCTGCTTGAACGGCACCACCCGTCCCTGCCGTGCGGCATCGCCGGCGTCGACGATCATCCGATGGCCGAGCCGGGAGACAATTCTGTAGACCTGGGCCTGCCAGGCGACCCGTTCCCCGAGCGGGTCGTCCGACTGCCCCAGAGCGGCAAGCCACCCGCGGTAGGCGCCCTCCAGCTCCGCGAAGGCTCGGTCGCGCGCGACGAGGCGAGGACTTTCGTTCTCCGTTCCAGCCGCACGTTCCAGGTCGGTGGCAAGGTCACCGAGTGCATTGACCGCCTGGTCGGCGTCTCCGACCGCGTCGATGGCCTGTTGCGCGTATTCACGGTCCTGTTCGTGCAGCAGTACTACGTCCATCGTCAGGTGGTCGTCGACGACTTCGTCGATGACGGACTGCTGCGTTCCATAGGTGGTGCCGACGACACGGGTCCGGATGAGGAAGCCCCGTGGCAGCTTGCGCCGCGTCACGAGACGGGCCACCCAGTCCAGGATCCCGGGCCGCAGGTAGGAAGACACACCGGCGCTGTCCTGCTGGTACTGGGTGGGGTCGGCGATCAGCGAGGCAAGTCCGCGCCACGCGGACCGTGCCGGATCGTGCTCGCGTGGCAGGTAGACCAGGGGCTCCCCGTGCTTCTTCTCCTGTGCCCGGCTGCGCCGCCAGGCGGTCATCGGCTCGCGGGTGTGCATGTTCCGGGCGGCCAGGGGATCGCCGTAGCCCAGGACGACCCCATGCACGCCCTCCGTATCGGCGTGCAGGCGCAGACGCCGACTCTGCCATGTGTACAGGTCGCGCAATCCCGTCGGGGTGCGCTCCGATCCTCCGGGGCCGTCCGGCTCGCGCCGCCACGCGGGCCGGTCCCCGTCCTTCATGACCGAGCTGCTCGTATCGGCTGCCATCAGGTTGAGCAGCAGCGTTTCGCGCAGATCGCGTCCTTCGACGAAGACCCCGCCGAGGTTGCCGGCCCAGCCGACCCCCAAAGGGTAGACCTTCCCGCCCTTGGCCCGTGCGTCGCCCACCATGCCGCTCTTGATGCCGGAGGTGTCGTACGCGTGCACGTGCACCACCCATCTCGCGGCTTCCGCGAAACTCAGCCGGTCGACGGCAGGAAGCCGTGCGGAGAAGAACGGCTCGCCGTTCGGCACATCCGCCACGATCCTGTTGAGCGAGGACACCTCGTCCTTCGGGGTACGCAGCTGTGCCGTCTGGAAGAACGGCGCTTCCGCGTCCAGCAGGTCGAACCTGCTGCGGTGAGTGTCGAGGTAATCGACCACTTCGGCGAAGCACCGAGGATCGTTCCACAGCCGCGCCCAGTGCTCGATGTCGTTCGGACCGTCGAGCGCGTCATGGGCGATCGCGAGCAGTAGTCGTAGCAGGGCAAATTCCTGCGTGGGCAGATCAACGGTGACCCGACGCAGATGACCGGCCTGCTCAAAAACCTGACGTAGGGACAGTTCCCTTTGCTCACCATCTGGTTGGAGCACTCCGATCCACGGCTGCTCCGTCAAGTCGAACGACAGTGTTCTCCCGTCCGCCTCATACGTCTCGGACACGGGTCACCTCGAGTCCCTCGGTCTTGGAGTACCGGAGCGAGAAGCCTGCCAGGCAGGCCCGACCGTGCTCGTCGAGGGGAAGGACCAGCTCACCGGCGAGCCAGGAACTCTCCTTCGACTGCCAGGCCTCGACGATCAGTCCCTCGAGTTCGGCGATGGCCCGGTCCATGACATCGCCGGAGAACTCCTGCGGGAGACGCAGTCCGCTCGCCGCAGCCGCACGGGCTGCCAGAGAGACGGGCACCTGGTCCTGCGGCAGCTCCAGCCCGCCAAGCCACCGGCCTTTGCGGTCCTCACCGAGCCATGGAACGGTCGTCAGCCTTCCGTCTTCCCGTTTCTGGACGACGATGACCTCCAGGCTCTCCCTGCTGTCACGGACCTGGGCGCGCCCTGCCCGTGTGTCGTCCGCGTCCCCCGTCCCCGCGGCCACCCAGCCGAAAAGCGGTTCACCCGGCTTGCAGACGTCACCGAGCCTGAACGTGGCCGCTTTCTCCCTCTGCCGGGCACGGTGCTTCTCGTGCTGTACCCGTGCGTCGTCCAGAGCCTCGGCCCACCCTTCGGGCTGCACGGCTCCGTCCCCGTAGGCGCCCTGCACCAGTGGGCTGATGTCCTCGGGCAGCCGTACCGGACTGCTGTCGCCCGCAGAGATGTGCGGGCGCAGGACCGCTGCCGATCGCAGAAGCGGATACGACCCGTACACGGCGACGGAACCCCGCACCGGCACCGGGACCCGCTCGGACCAGTCGGCGCCGGTCACCAGGCACCGGGGTTCACGCAACCGCTCGGGCCGGTCCCCCTGGTCCACTCCACGCCGGTGCCGGTGCAGACGCCCCATACGCTGGAGCAGAAGGTCCACCGGACACAGGTCGGTGACCAGGAGATCGAAGTCCACGTCGAGAGACTGCTCGGCGACCTGGCTGGCGACCACGACGTGCCGGCCCCCGGGCCGGTCGGCCGCATCTCCCGGAGGCCCGAACCTGCGCAGGAGTTCCTTGTCGTTCACCGCACGGTCCATGTCCAGGAAACGAGCGTGTGCGACGGTGACATCGTCGCCGAACCGCTCACGCAGGGCACGCGCCGTATCCACCACACGCTTCACCGTATTGCGCACCACCAGCGCGCACCCACCGCCCGCGAGTTCCTCCTCCAGTCGGTCCGTGAGGATGTCGAGGTCGTCGTCGAGGGACTCCAGCCGTACGGACACACCTCGTCCGGAGGCGGCTGGGCGCCGCACGACGGGGGCCCCGCCTGCGGACACCCCGGTGAGCAGCGGATACTCCGAAGCCGTCGAAACCGCGTCGAAGGCGTCCTTCGCCGCGGCGTCACCCGTGCAGACACTGGAGCCGGCGTAGGCCTCGACGAGTTCACGCCTCCGGCCCGCTGGCAGAGTGGCCGACAGGATGACCACGGGGACCTTGTAGGCCCCCAGCCACGAAAGGACACGATCGAGGTAGACGCTCATGTGTGTGTCGTACGCGTGTGCCTCGTCGATGACGACGACCTTGCCCGCGACCGCCAGATGCCTCAGCGCCAGGTGTTTGCTTTTGAGACCGGCGAACAGTAGCTGGTCCACGGTCCCGGCCACGAAGGACGACAGCGTCGCCTTCTTGCGGCCCCGCAACCAGGTGTGGGCCACCAACTCCGCCACAGCTTCACGATGTGCGCGGGGCGGCCGACGGTCCTGCCGACCGGCGTCCACGTCCATGGCGGCCACAGGCCGGTCACCCCGCATGAGCTCGGTGAAATCGTCGTTCAGCGCGGCCTTGGAGTGCGCGAGCAACACCGAGTGGGACCGGCCCTCCAGCGAAGGCAACCCCTTCAGCCATCTCAGCAGTCGGGGAAACATGGCGTTGCCCGTGGCCATCGTCGGCAGCGCGAAGAACACTCCCCCGGCGCCCGATCGGGCTGCGAAGATCTCCGCGACGGCCAGTGCCGCCTCCGTCTTCCCCTCTCCCATCGGCGCCTCGATCACCATCAGACCCGGAACTTCCATGGACCGGGCCAGCACGACGGCCGCCTCCTGGACCGGACGCGCCTTCGCTCCCTCGGGAAGCGCGAACCTGGACGCGAACAGCTCCTGCGCGGAACCCGCCGGATCCGTGGGACGCCAGGCGCCGGGCAGATCGAGACCCCGCCATGCCGCAGCCGCCCGTTCCGCCCCCGTGCGTGGTACGTCGAGCGGGTAGTAGGGAAAGAGCTCCGGATTGCTGGCGATCCAGTCGGAGACGATCACCAGTGCCGTCAGCAGAACCTGTACCGGTTGCGGCAGTTTCACCGCACGCCATTCCTCCAGCCGGTTCCGCACAGCGAACTCATCGGCACACGCCTCCAACAGCTCCGTCTGCACTCGACGCCACACGACCCGGCTCACGCCCGACGACCGCAACAAGTGTCCGCGGTTCTCGAGGGCATTGATCTGAGCGTCCTCGGGCGGAATCCCGTGGTGGCCGCCCACGACCACGGTGAACTGCCAGCACTGCTCAGGCTCCCAGCCGTGACGCTCCTCCAGCCACTCTCCCAGCAGAATCTGACCGGCAAGGCCGTGCGGCGCCAGCCTGCGATCGGGGCCCATGGCCCCCTGTGTTCGCATGTCCAGGCCCCTGGACCGCATGGCATCGGCCAGTCCCTCCACCTGACAGGCGAACGCGGGGGTGGCCTTGCCGATGTCGTGCAACCCAGCCAGCCACACCGCGAGCAGACGCCCGTCGGCCTCACCGCCAGGCAGCGCTTCCCCGATCAGCCGGCGCACGTTCCAGGGCAGCCAGTGATCCCACAGCATCCCGGCGACAGAAGCACTGTCCTCCATGTGTTGCCACAACGGCAGCCACCCGTCCGTATCCCTGTCGTGCTTGGCCCACAGTACGAGCACCGCTCCGTCGAGCCTGCTCCGAAGGCCCGAACGGCCCTCGTCCTCAATTGCCATGGAAGAGGAATACACCGCGCTCCCGTGCCGAGGAGCGCACTCCAGGGAAAAGGCGGAAAACCACATTACTTTCCACGAAAAGAGTTATACGCAACGACCCGACGTGTAACGTCGATCGGATCCCGTTAAGGACATCGGCCGACCAAGCCGGTACGCCCAGAGCTGCCCTTCCAACCGCTCGACGGACTCGCTGTGGTCCACACGCTCGGAGATGACTTCCGGTTGACACGTTACGCACAGCAAGAACGGAACTGGTCCTCGCGGGCCGAAGAAGGAAAGGCCTCGTCCGCTTCGTTGAGCACAGATCGACCGCGGCTGTTTCCCGAGTCTGCGGGAAGCAGGTCAGACACAGCGTGTAGGAGCACTGGCCCGTGGGGGCATCCCCGCGGGTGCGGGGAGCAGTTGTGGGCCTTGATCACGGCCGTGCCGCCCGAGGGACCATCCCCGCAGGTGCAGGGAGCAGACGGGACCGAGCGACGTCCCGACCTACGTGACGGGACCATCCCCGCGGGTGCGGGGAGCAGTCTTGTACGCGCGGCCCGGATCGAACGTGGTCGGGACCATCCCCGCGGGTGCAGGGAGCAGACGGCGCCGTCACGGCGGCTGATGTACCGGTCGGGACCATCCCCGCGGGTGCGGGGAGCAGTCGACGACCACCGGGATCGCCGTCTCCACCTTGGGACCATCCCCGCGGGTGCGGGGAGCAGACCCGCCTCACGGTCGCCTCCAAGACCGCCAGGGGACCATCCCCGCGGGTGCGGGGAGCAGCCCCAGGGGGAGGGCGGTCCCGAGACCGTCGGGGGACCATCCCAGCGGGTGCGGGGAGCAGGACATCGAGACGATCCAGCTCGGTGCCGGTAAGGGACCATCCCCGCGGGTGCGGGGAGCAGGCTGACGGCCGACTGCGCGACCTTGAGGGACGGGGACCATCCCCGCGGGTGCGGGGAGCAGCTGGTGCGGGCTTTCGCCGGGTATGTATCGGCGGGACCATCCCCGCGGGTGCGGGGAGCAGATCCACGGAAGCTCGGCGTCGAGCGTCATCAGGGGACCATCCCCGCGGGTGCGGGGAGCAGCGTCATGCCATGGATCAGCCAGGCATCGTGGAGGGACCATCCCCGCGGGTGCGGGGAGCAGACCCTCATCCACGAGTTCGTGCACGCCGCCCAGGGACCATCCCCGCGGGTGCGGGGAGCAGACCTGCCAGTGCGACGGCGCGAACAGCGCGTTGGGACCATCCCCGCGGGTGCGGGGAGCAGCAGGGCGGTCACCGCGGCGGCGGCCGCCGGGTGGGACCATCCCCCGCGGGTGCGGGGAGCAGCAGTCGACGGCGCTGTCGGCCGGTACCGGCATGGGACCATCCCCGCGGGTGCGGGGAGCAGCGGCCGAGGATCGAACCGTTACCGATCGCGGGGGGACCATCCCCGCGGGTGCGGGGAGCAGTAAGCCACCGGCCGCGACCCCTTCGCCGCGACGGGACCATCCCCGCGGGTGCGGGGAGCAGCCCCGGCGCAGACCCGGCGAGGCCGTGGACTCGGGACCATCCCCGCGGGTGCGGGGAGCAGCGGCCTTGCGGCGGGCCATCAGGCGGCCTTAGGGGACCATCCCCGCGGGTGCGGGGAGCAGCCTCCTTGACCTGCAGTTCTACCTCAGTCTCACCCCGGACTGAACCACTTTCACCGAGACCGGCAAATCCACCATTTAGCCAATTCACCTCGACAATCCGACAGAACGAACCGCGAAAAGCCCTGCAACAACCGACGGATCGGCGCGCGAGTGAGGGAAGAGGGACTAACTCGGTAAGCCAGGCCTGTCGGACCAGGGGCCGTTCGCCCGAGCAGGCGGTAATCCCGGTCCGGCCGTGACGATGCCCCGGCCGACCGGAGCAGACAAAACAGCCACCGGCCATTCCTGCGGTACACCCCCAGGGTTGTCTCAGTTGTCGGCCCTCGACTTCGCCGACCTCCGCAAGGGCAACCCCCGCTCGCGATCCTGGCGTCGGTGGGCGAGCGTCAGCGTGCAGGTCCCGCATGTCCCGTACGAGGACGTTGACCGCGTTGCCTTCCGGCGCGACGCGCGGTTCTCCCGTCTTCGTCGTCGTGGTGAGCTGGAAGGCGGACGGGCAGGAGGGTGCCCTGTCTGCGCCTTGGCCTATCGATGCAGCATGTGGAGCGTGCAATCCGCTTCTTCCGTCGTAGGAGGGATGTGCGGGTGACAGCGGTGGTGTGGCAACGCCCTTGAGGGACGACTTCCCGTTCCAGCAACACAACGCAGCTTTGGCCATGGCACACATGCTGTGCGAGCCAGATCAAGAACACGCTGAACGTGTCCTCAGACCCCGTTTCAGAGTTCGGGTCTGTGCCGGCCCGGTTCGTCCGCCAGTACATATCGGGCAGCCTGGCCGGCGGTGAGAGTATGCCGCTCTCGGCACAGGAACGAGACATCCCGGAGAAGACCCGGACCGACATGGTCTCTTCGGCCGTTTCATCGGCTCGTGACCGCCATGCGCTCGGCGCACCGTCCGGCCGGTCATAAACGTGGGTGGTCCGCGACGCGTACGCACGTCGCTCCCTTTCGGTGGCTTCGGCCCTGAAGAGGTCGTGGTCGAATGGGAGTGCGCGTCTGCCGGCGTGAAGCCGGCTCCGCCCCTCGTCGTCACTCCTCGCGCAGGCCGTCGAGCAGGGTTCGGGTCGCTCTCACGCCGTCGGCGTAGACCTGGGGCAGATCCCCGTGGAGCCGCGTGAAGAGCGCCAGTGATTCTTCGGCCGCGGCCAGCGCGGCGTGTCGTTCCCCGGATTTTTCCAGAAGGACCGCGTGGTTGCGGAGCAGTAGCGCGAGGTGGGGTGTGTGTGCCTGCGGGTTGCGGATCTCGAGGCCGCGGAACATCCGTACCGCCTCCTGCGTGGTTTCGAGCGCGGCGAGGTGCTGCCCCGCCTCTTCGTGCTCGACGGCCAGGCCTCCCAGCGCGGTGGCGAGTGCCGCCTCATGGGCTCCGGGAGAGTCCGCCACCAACCGGCGCAGGAGCGTCACCGCCTCCTCGTTGGCCCGGAGGGCCTGACCGCGCCTCCGCAGGACGCCGCACCGTGCCGCGAAGCTGTGCAGTGCTTCGGCGAGCCTGAGCGTGTACGTACGGGGGTCGGCGGTCGCCAGCCGCCGGTAGAGGTGGACGGCTTCCTTGGCGGCTTCGAACGCCTCGTTCCGCTCGCCGGTCACCCCCAGCTGGGCACCGAGATTGTGCAGTGCCAGGGCGACGAGGGGTGCCGCGACCTCGGGAAGCTCGGTGGCGAGGCGTCGCCCCACGTGCAGGGCCTCCCGGGTCGCTTCGATCCCTTCGCGCCGCCGGCCGACCTGGAGGAGCTGCACGCCCAGGTTCAGGAGCGACCGGGCGAGTCGTGAGGTATGGGCTTCGGGGTCTTCCGTGACGAGCCGCCGCCATGTGGCCACCGCTTCCTGGGCGGCCTCGAGTGCCTCGCGCGAGCGGCCGACACGGGTGAAGTGTCCGCCGAGCCCCGTGAGGGCTTCGGCCAGGCCGACCGCGTGCGCCCGCGGGTCCCGCTCCGAAAGCTCCCTGACGAGCGCTACGGCTTCCTCGGCCGACGCGAGGCCCTCCGGCGTTCGTCCCATCGCGTCGAGGGCCGTTCCGAGGGAGAGGAGGGCGTGGGCGAGTTCGGTGGTGCGTGCTTCTCGGCCGGCGGTGACGGGAAGTCGGAGGATGGCCACGGCCTCCTCGCCCGCGGCGACGGCCTCGCGATGGCGGCCGATCTCGCTGAGCCCGAGCGCGAGGTTACGCAGGGCGCCGGCGAGATCGGCGCGGCGCTCGTGGTCCTCCGGGGCCGCTGCCCGCCGGTGCAGTTCCACCGACTCCTCGGTCGCGGCCACCGCTTCGCGCAGTCGGCCGACCGCCTTCAGACGGGCGCCCCGTCTGCGGTGGGCGGCGGCGCGGTCGGTGTCGGTGCCGGCCTGCTCGCAGCACCGCTCGGCCAGGGCGAGTGCCGTTCGGGGGAAGACACCGGGACCCCAGGGGAGCATGCGATGCCACGTGTCGGCCATCTCGTGGGTGAGCGCGGCCGACCGCACCTCTTCGGCGAGGACGGCGTCGAGACGTCCGTGGCCCCGCTCCGCGAGGACGAGGGGGAAGAACAGCGCCGGATCGGTGCGGAGGACCGCGAGGAGTCCTCCGACCGCCTCCGGGGAGGCGTGGGCCCCGCGGACGAGGCGGTGGATCAGTCGTGTCGCGGCCTCGGGTACCGCAGCGGCGTCGGTCATGGGCCGGGCTCCTGTCACGCGGTCGTGGCGGCGCCGGCGAGAGCGGCGGCGAGGCCGGGGTCGGCGGCCACGCGCAGGGCGGCGTAGCGATCGACCAGATGGGCGGGCAGATGGGGATCCAGCCATTGACCTCCCCGCTGCTTGTACAACTGGCGCAGCCACAGGGCCAGTTCGGTGCGCTGCTCGACGCTGCTGCCCGTCAGTCCCGGGAGGTGGGCCAGGCGCCGGACGGCCTGCTCCAGGCTGTCGGCGCCGAGAAGGGCGGCCGCTGTCATCGCGCGCTGCAGAACCGTCAGGGGCAGGGGGACGGCGGGGTGCTGGGCGGCCGCGTCGACCCGCCACCACGCTTCCTCGGCGGTGAACAACTGCCGGAGGGCCGTGGCGGGGTCCACCGATCCGGCAAGACCGCCGTAGGCGGCGATCGCCGCCGCGGCGTGCAGCTCCGCCACGGAGAACGACGTGTCCGCGCCGTCCAGCGCGACGACGGGGACGGGACGGCCGAAGTGCCGGGCGAAATGCCGGACCGCGCCCTGGAACTGCTGCGCCTGGTCCTCGGGACCGGCGAGAAGACCGCTCAGGGTCGTGCGTCCGGCCGGAACGAGGGCCGCTTGCTCGGCCGGGTCCATCGACGCCCGGAGCCCGGCCCACCAGGAGGAGAACTCCCGACCGCACAGGACGACCTTGACCCGGCCCTCGGGTATTTCCGCCAGCACGCGCAGCATGCCCGCGACGTCTTCCTGGAGACGGGGCGAGGCGTCCACGTCGTCGACGATCAGCAGGACGCGGTCACGGCGGGCGGCCGCGGTCTCCATCGCGGCGACGGCATGGCCGTGCCCGACCCAACCGCACGCCACGCGCCCACCCTCCAGGTGCTCCACCAACTCGACCAGAAGGCGCGTCTTCCCGCTTCCCGCGTCACCCGTCACCAGCCACACGCGCCCGTCGCGGGTGCCCCGGCACCACTCGGCCAGGCTCAGCAGCTCCGTCCGGCGCAGGGGGGAGAACGGCACCACCCTCTCGTCGGGGTTCAGTGCCTGGAGGACGCCTCCCGAACGGTCCCCCGGGCGGGACCCCACGGCCACCGCGGGTGCCGCCAGCACCCACCGCGACCACGAAGCGTCGGCCTGCGCCACTCCCTGCCGGCGCTGCCGCCAGGCGTCCGCGAGCATGACCAGACCGCCGGCGCCCGCGCCGAGCCCCGCGGCCACCGGCGCCGGCACGAAATTCGCCAGCGCGGCCCACGAACCCGCCGTCGCCCCCAGACCGCCGGCCACCCCGACCGACACCCACCGGAACCTGCGCCCCACGCTCCACCCCCCGAACCGCGGACCGGCCTCGCCGAGCCCGACTGCCCACCCGCCCAGTGTGACCGGCCGACGCCGCGAGCGCGGCCGATCGCGCGCTTCCGGACGGAGATCCCGCAGCCCTCACGCCCGCCGGGGGCGCGTCACCAGGTGGACGGCGCCGGCGGCGCGACGACCGGGGGGCGGTCGTCGCAGGTGAGGGTGTTCGGCAGCATCCAGGGCGCGAGCCAGCCGCCGTCGTTGCCGCCGAGGTCGGTCAGCGCGAACTCGGATCCCGTGGCGGGGAAGTTGAAGGAGCCGCAGTTGTTGACGCCGACGGCCCCGACGTTGCGGGCGTCGACGTTCTCGAAGGTGGCGGAGCCCTTCACCCGGGCGCTGAGGACGGAGTTGCCGGTGCCGTCGACGCGGATGTCCTTGAAGTGGACGGCCGGGAGGTCGACCTGGTCCTTCACCCCGTACTCGCTGACGAGCATGATCGCGTTGTGGGTGGAGTCGAGGTAGTGGTCGCCGGTGACGCGGACGTCGGCGTCGATGCTCCGGTCCAGGGCGTAGAACCAGATGGCGCCGAGGCCGATCTTCCAGTTGAGGTCGAGGGTGCCGGCGCGGACGGTGGTGTTGCCGGTGAAGCGGAGGATGCCGGTGAAGGGTTCGGCGCCGAAGCGGGAGCCGGCGTGCAGGGCGCTGCCCTCGCGGACCGGGTCGGCGACGAGGTTGCCGCTGACGGTGTTGTCCTCGCCGCCGTAGACGGCGATGCCGTTGGCGAGGGTCGGGGACTGGACGGTGTTGCGGGAGAAGGTGTTGCGCGCGTCGGCGGTCGTGTCCGACCACATGGCCAGGCCGTCGTCGCCGGTGTTGCGGACGAAGTTGTTGTGGACGAGCGAGTCGGTGACGCCGGTGTGGAAGTTGAGGGCGTCGGCGATCTGGTCGGTGATCACGTTGTTCGTGACCCGTACGTTCGACATCGGGCCGTCGAACCACAGGCCGACCTTGGTGCGGTGCAGGTGGAGGCCGTCGATCGTGGAGTCGCTCATGGCTCCGCCGATCGCGTTGACCTGGTCGGTGTCGATCCGCTCGCGGACGTCACCCTCGATCGAGAAGCCGCGCAGGTGCACGTCGCGGCTGCCGCCCTCGGCGGCGCTCCTGCCGTAGAGGCCGACGCCGGTGTGGCGGGAGCCGTCGGGCGCGGGCTCGGCCAGGGTGACCTGACGGCCCTTGAGGACGGTGTGCCAGTTGCCGGCGCCGACGATCGTGACGTCGTCGACGACGATGTGCCGGTCGACCCGGAAGGTGCCCGGCGGGAGGTACACGGGCCGGTCGACGCGCCGGGCGAAGGCGATGGCGCGCTCGATGGCGGGGGCCGCGTCCCGGCGGCCGGTGGGGTCGGCGCCGAAGGCCAGGACGTTCACGCCGGCGCGCTCCACGTGCGGCGGGGCGACCAGTTCGGTGTCGAGGAGGTCGATCACGGTCCAGGCGGCGGGGCTGCCGGCGGGGACGGTGAGGCGGATCCGGTCGCCCGCGCGGTGGGTGCGGCCGAGGAGGAGGCGCTGCTCGTCGTAGAAGTGGGTGGGCCGGAAGGGCTTGGTGATCTCCGGCTTCGGCGTGGTGGCCGCCGGGACGCACGCGCACTCGGTGATCCACCAGTCGGGGTGGAGCAGGTCGGCGCGCGGGTCGTTGGTGAAGGGGTACTGGTTGTACAGCCAGGAGTACTGGGAGGTCAGCGTCATCGTCCCGCGGTGGCGTCCGTCGACGGTGACGTCGAGCGGAGCGGTGATGCCGCCGCCTCCGGGCGCGTCGGGGATGCTGTAGCGGACGGTGAGCGCGTTGGCGTTCCGGGGCAGGACGAACTCGACGTGCTGTCCGGGGGCCAGCCGTACCGCGGAGCGTCCGGACGCCTCGGAGGGGAGCGTGTACGGGGTGCGGTCCGGCCCGATGACCGTGCCGTCGGTGGCGGCGTTCTCCGCCTCCTGCTCGTCGAAGGCGACGGTGGCGCCGCGGCCGGTGACGAGCTCGGGGGCGAGGGCCGCCCTGGTGACCACAGGGCGGGCGGTGCCGGCGGCCGGCTTGCGGTCCGCCGCGTCCGCCGTACCCGCCGCCGCGACGCCGTCGAGGGTGACGCTCATGCTCAGGGCGAGGGCGGCGGCGGCCAGGAAGGCTCTTCGGGCGCTGCGCGCGCCGCGTCCGGATCGGCTCGGATTCATGTCGGGCTCACTTCTGTCTGAGGTGACGCGGGGCTGTCCGGGGTGATGCGCCTGCGCTGGGTGGTGCGGGCCCGTCCGGGGCGATGCGCGTCTGCGCTGGGTGGTGCGGGCCCGTCCGGGGTGATGCGGGCGTCGCCCGGGCCCGGGCCCGGAGCGTGGGAGCGGCAGGCCCGGTGCGCGGCCCCTCCCCCGAGGGGCCGCGCGCCGGGCGTCCCGCCGTGGGCGGCGTGGTCAGGTACGCAGCCAGACGGCGGTGTCCGGGGGGAGGGTGCCGTCCGCCGACAGCTCGTCGCTGGCCAGCAGGACGCCGGTGTGCGGCGGAAGCGGTACGGGGCGGTCGGAGAGGTTGACGGCGCAGAGGAGGTTCTCGGCGCGGGCGAAGGTCAGCACCCCCTCCGGCGACGGCAGCCATTCCAGGGGGCCGTCGCCGAAACCGGGCTCGCCGCGGCGCAGCCGCAGCGCCGTGCGGTAGAGGCCGAGCATCGAGCCGGGGTCGGCGGCCTGCCGGTCGACGGCGTAGCGGGCCCAGTCGGCGGGCTGCGGCAGCCACGGTTCCGTACCGGCGTGCGTGCCGAAGCCGTACGCGGGGGCGTCGGCCTCCCACGGCAGGGGGACGCGGCAGCCGTCGCGGCCCGGGTCGGTGCCGCCGGAGCGGGCGTGCATGGGGTCCTGGATGCGGTCGCGGGGGATGTCGGCCTCGGGGAGGCCGAGCTCCTCGCCCTGGTACAGGTAGACCGAGCCGGGCAGGGCGAGGGTGAGCAGGGCGGCGGCGCGGGCCCGGCGGGTGCCGAGGTCCAGGTCGGTGGGGGTGCCGAAGCGCTTCTTGGCGAAGTCGAAGCCGGTGTCCTCGCGGCCGTAGCGGGTCGCGGTGCGGGTGACGTCGTGGTTGCAGAGGACCCAGGTGGCGGGGGCGTGGACGGGGGCGTGCTCGGCGAGGGTGTCGTCGATGGTGCGGCGCAACCGGTCCGGGTCCCAGGGGCAGGCGAGGAAGTTGAAGTTGAAGGCGGTGTGCAGTTCGTCGGGGCGCAGGTAGCGGGCGAAGCGCTCGGCGTCGGGCAGCCAGACCTCTCCGACGAAGACGCCGCCGTACTCGTCCGCGATGGCCCGCCAGGAGCGGTAGACGTCGTGGATCTCGTCGAGGTCGATGTACGGGTGGGGGTCGACGCCCTCGGTGAAGTCGCGGAGGTCGGGGTCCTTGGTGAGGAGGGCGGCGGAGTCGATGCGGACGCCGGCGACGCCGCGCGCGAACCAGAAGCGCAGGACGTCCTCGTGCTCGCGGCGGACGTCGGGGTGGGCCCAGTTGAGGTCGGGCTGTTCCGGGGTGAAGAGGTGGAGGTACCACTCGCCGTCGGGGGTCCGGGTCCAGGTGTTCCCGGAGAACTGCGAGGGCCAGTCGTTGGGCGGGAGTTCACCGTGCTCGCCGCGCCCCGGGCGGAAGTGGAAGCGTTCCCGCTCGGGGCTGCCGGGGCCGGCGGCGAGGGCCTCCCGGAACCAGGCGTGCCGGTCGGAGACGTGGTTGGGCACAATGTCGACGATGACGCGCAGGCCGAGTTCGGCCGCTTCGGCGATGAGCTTCTCGGCCTCGTCGAGGGTGCCGAAGGCCGGGTCGATGGCCCGGTAGTCGGCGACGTCGTAGCCGCCGTCCACCATCGGGGAGGCGTACCAGGGGGTGAACCAGACCGCGTCGACGCCGAGTTCGGCGAGGTGGGGCAGTCTCGCCCGGACGCCCGCGAGGTCCCCGGTGCCGTCGCCGTCGCCGTCGGCGAAGCTGCGTGGGTACACCTGGTAGATGACGGCGTCGCGCCACCAGTCGTCGGTGCGGGGCGGTTGAGGGGCTGCCACGGGACGTTCCTTTCGGGCAGGGCGGTTCTTCGCCGCCGGCCCGGTGGCGGGGCGGCGGGTGGGCCGGCGGCGAAGGCTTATGGGGTGCGGGCTCGTGACGGGGCGGGGGCTCGGGCCTGTTCAGCCCTTGAGGCCGCCGGCCGTGAGGCCGCTCATGATGTTCCGCTGGAAGACCAGGAAGATCAGCAGCGTGGGGAGGGAGGCGATGGTGAGCGCGGCGATCAGGACGTTCACCGGGACGCCGTTGGAGAGCGAGTAGATGCCGACGTTGAGGGTCTGCTTCGACGGGTCGGGCAGGGTGAGCATCGGCCAGAGGAAGTCCTTCCAGACCCCGACGATCGCGAAGATCGACACCACGCCGAGGATGGGCCGGGAGATCGGCAGCACGATCGACCACAGCACCCGCGTGGGCGAGGCGCCGTCCATCGAGGCCGCGTCGAGCAGCTCCTTGGGGATGGAGTCGAAGAACCGCTTGAGCAGGAAGATGTTGAAGGCGTTCGTGACGGCCGGGAGCCAGATCGCCCACGGCGTGTTCAGCAGGTTGCGCTCGACGACCGGCACGTCGAGCACGGTCAGGTACTGCGGGACGACGAGGACGGTCGCCGGGATCATCAGCGTGGCGAGCATCATGCCGAGGATCGCCTTGCCGAACACGGGCCGCAGCTTCGACAGCGAGTAGGCGGCCGCCACGTCGAGGACCAGTTGGAAGGCGAGGGCGCCGAAGGCGTAGTAGAGGGTGTTGAAGAGGAGGGTGGCGAGGTCCATGACCTCCCAGGCCCGTGAGTAGTTCTCGGGCTCGAAGGTGTTCGGGACCAGGGTGGGCGGGGTCTGGATGACCTCCTGGGCGTCCTTGAAGCCGCTGGACACGAGCCAGTAGAGGGGGCCGAGGAAGACCAGGGTGAACAGGAGGACGACGGCGGCGAAGACGGTCCAGTAGAGGACCTTGCCGCGGGGCCTGGCGAGGACGGCCGGCGAGATGAGCGTACGTGTGGACATGGCTGGTCTCCGGTCCTATTCGTCCTCGGCGCGGCTGAGCCTGACGTACACGGCCGAGAATCCGGCGAGCAGTACGAGCAGGAGCAGGCCGAGCGCCGCCGCGGCACCGTAGTTGTTGAAGTTGAAGGCGTACTGGTAGATGAGGTAGACGATCGTGGTCGTCGAGCCCTCGGGGCCGGCGCCGCCGGTGAGCAGGAACGGCTCCACGAAGACCTGCATCGTGGCGATGACCTGCATGAGCGCCATGAGCGAGAGGATGAGCCGGGTCTGCGGGATGGTGACGTGCCAGATCTTGCGCAGCAGTCCGGCGCCGTCGAGCTCGGCGGCCTCGTACAGCTCGCCGGGGATGGACTGGAGCGAGGCGAGGTAGATCAGGGTCGCGCCGCCCATGTTCATCCAGGTCGAGGCGATGACGACGGCGAGCATCGAGATGTCCGGGTCCTGGAGCCACTGCTGTTCGGGCAGGCCGATCGAGGTGAACAGCTCGTTGAGGAGGCCGTAGCCGGGGTCGTAGAGGTACTTGAAGAGCAGGACCGAGGCGACGGGCGGCAGCATCACCGGCAGGTAGACGAGCAGCCGGAGGTAGCCCTGGCCGTGGTGGAACTCGTTGATGACCACCGCGACGAGGAACGGCACCGCGAACCCGAGGAGCAGGGCGAGGACGGTGAACAGGGCGGTGTTGCCCCATGCCTGCCAGAAGGCCGGGTCGTTGACGACCGTCACCAGGTTGTCGAGGCCGACCCAGGTGGTGCGGCCGTTCTCCGTCTTCTGGAACGCGAGGAGGAACTCCCGGACCATCGGGTACCAGGAGAAGACGCCGAAGCAGAGGACCGCGCCGATGAGGAAGCCGTGGGCGGTCAGGTTGCGCCGCAGGGCACGGGCGAGGCCGCCGGGGGCGGGCGCGGTCGTCTTCTCCCGCGGCGGGGCCGGGCGGGCGGGGTCCGCCTTGCTCGGGGTCAGGCTGGGGGCCGACATGGTCGCTCCTTGGTGCTGTCTGCCGGTTCTGGTGCCCGATCGGGCGGGCTGATGGGGCGGGGCGGCGTCCGGCCGGTCCCGCTGGGCGGGGGCGGGCGTGCGCCCGCCCCGCGCCCGACCGGTCACTGGTTGGCGAGGACCTGGTTGACCTGCGTCTCCGCGGTCGAGAGGAGCTTGTCGATGTCGGCGTCCTTGTTGGTGAGGATGCCGGACATGACGTTGTCGAGGACCTTGTAGACCTCCTGGGCCTTCGGCGGCTCGGCCTTGCCGGCGACGGGGTTGTCCGTGAAGGTCTTGAAGTTGGCGACCGGCATGGTGGCGTGCTCCACGCGGGCGGCGTCGTCCTTCGTCTTGGACCCGTTCAGCCAGAAGTTGGGCTGCGGGACGCCGACGGGCAGCTTGTCGGCCTTGGTGCGGGCCCAGTCGAACTGGCCCTTGCCGACGGTGAGGTTCTTGAAGTTCAGCCAGGCGATCGCGGCCTTGATCTTGTCGCCGGAGATGCCCTTCTTGATCATGTAGTTGTTGCCGCCGGCGAGCGTGTTCTTGCCACCGGGGATCGGGCCCATGCCGAAGTTCTCGTACTTAGCGCCGAGTTGCTGGACCATGTAGGCGATGTCGTCGGGCGCGGCGAGGAACATGCCGAGCTTGTCGGTGGCGATCTGCTTCTGGAGGTCGCCCCACTGGAGGAGCTGGGTCTTGCCCATGGAGTCGTCCTCCCAGCGCATGGCGTGGAGGTTCCGGGCGACCTGCTTGCCGAGGTCGTTGTTGAAGGCGGCCTTCTTGCCGCTCGCGTCGACGACGTCGCCGCCGACGCTGTACATCTGGGCGGTGAAGTGCCAGCCGCCGGTGTTGCCCGCGCTGTACTCGCCGAAGCCGGCGGTCCCGTTGCCGAGGCCGGCGATCTTCTTGGCGGCGGCGCGGACCTCGTCCCAGGTGCGCGGCGGGGCGTCGGGGTCGAGTCCGGCGTCCTTGAAGAGCTTGCGGTTGATCAGCAGGCCCATGGTGTAGTTGCTGGTGGGCAGGCCGTACAGCTTGCCCTCGTGCTTGAGGGAGCCGAGGACGTTCGGGTCGATGTCCTTGAGGAGCGGCACGGTCTTGTCGTTGACGTACGCGGTGATGTCGGCGGCGCCGTCGTTGTCGAGGACCTGCGGCAGGTCGGTGAAGTACGTGTAGAACACGTCCGGTTGCGACTTGGCCTTGAGCATCGCGGTGAAGCGCGGGGGCTCCAGGCACTGGCCGGGGGTGGAGCGGCCCTCGATGGTGACGTTCGGGTACGTCTTGTTGAACTCGGCGACGTCCTCCTTCCACTCCTTCAGCTCGGCCGCCTTCGCCGTGGGCGGCATGCAGTCGATGGTGAGCGTGACCTTCGTCTTGGGGTCCAGCGGTGCGGTGGGGTCGGACGAACCGTTCTGCTGGGATCCGTCGCTGCTGTCGTCGCTGCTGCTGCTCGTGCCGCAGGCCGCGAGCGCGGTCAGCGACAGGGCGGAGACGAGGGTGATCGCGGCGGCACGACGGCTGCGGCGGAACCGGGCACTTCTCATGAGTGGACCCCTTTGGGCATGGATGAGGAAAGCGATGCGTGAACGTGGAGGTCACCCCACCGCTGGTGGCGTTGCGGGGGTGCGGCACACTCAACCACCACCAACAAGTGAACGCAATATCTCGCGCTGATTTCGCAATTGTGCGACAGGGGGGTGTAATCGAAACGTGACCGGCGTGTACCTGGCCGACAGGGGCCGGGGCTCGCACGGAGGCGCGCCAGGACCCCCGCGGCACGGGCCGGCCGTGGGGGCGCGCCGGGGCGCCTCGTGGCGCCGCGGCCGGTCCAGACCCCGGGAGAGGGCCTGGACCGGCCACTGTCACCCGCGGGAGACACCCGCGGGCGGGCGGATCACGGGTTGATGTTGATCTTGAAGGTGGAGGTGTTGTTGCGGATGTCGACGGCGTTGCCGTTCATCCGCAGCCCGTTGAAGGTCACCTCGCCGACGGCGGGGCCCTGCCCCGACTCGGGCATCTCGTTGGCCCAGAGGCCGAAGCCGGACTTGGCGTCCCAGGCGTCGCCGCTCTTGCGGGCCCCGGTGATGGAGATGTCCGTGAGGACGGTGTCCTTGATCGGGAACTGCGGCTGTCCACCCACGTAGTTCGTCTGGAACATGATGCCGCTGTAGGTGGGGTCGACGATGTCGACGTGGTTCACCCGGATCCCCTGGAAGACCTTCGAGGCGGAGAAGAGCCAGATGCCGGGGAAGGTCTGGTTGCCCCAGAAGTGACCGCCCGCCCGGACGATCGAGATGTTCTCGAAGGTCGTCGGCTCGGTGCCGAAGCCGTTCATGGCGTAGCCGAAGTCGAGCGAGGAGATGGTGACGCCGGAGTAGACCAGGGTGTCGGCGATGTGGATGTTGCGGAAGGTGTTGCTGTAGCCGCCGTAGACGGCGAGGCCCGCGGCCCGCCAGGTGAGCGTGCTGGTGAGGTTCTCGTAGACGTTGTTCTTCATGTCGGCGCCGCCGGCGTCGATCGCCGAGAACAGCGCGAAGCTGTCGTCACCGGTGGCCCGGGCGTCGTTGTTGACGACGTGGTTGTCCGTGGAGCCGTTGGTCATGTTGACGCCGTCGGCGAACATGTTGCGGATCCGGGAGTTCTTGATCGTGATCCGGTCCGCGTTCGCGCCCCAGTAGAGGCACACCATGTGCTCGTTCCAGATGTCGTCGATCACGATGTCGGTGACGTTCGCGAAGTCGAACACCTTGCCCGGGCCGTCGATCCGCGAGGTGTAGTTGCCGAAGTAGGCGAAGCCCTTGAAGAGCGAGCCCTTCGCCGCCGCCTCGGCGCGGAAGCCGACGTCGGTGTTGTCCTGGGTCGAGGGCGCGTGGAACTTCGTGTACCAGGGCCCGGCGCCGACCACCTTGACGGCCTTGCCGTACACCTGGAACTTGCTGGACGTCTGGTAGTCGCCGGGCGGCAGGTAGACGCCGGTGAGCCTGCCGGTGGTGTCCATGCGGACCTTGTCCAGGGCGTTCTGCACGTCCTGGTGGGTGAAGCCGACCGGGACGGTGTACGCCGCCGGGTCCGGGTTCGCGACCGGGGCGACCTGCTCCAGGTCGACGAAGTCGATCGCGTAGTACGCGGCGCTGTTGGCGGCGTCCTTCTGGAGACGGATCCTGCTGCCGGCCTGGACGGTCTCGCCGAGGAGCAGGTGCGCCTCGTCGTAGACGTGACGCGGGCCTCCGGAGCCCGGGGAGTTGCCGGGCGCGATCTCGGAGCCGTACAGCCAGGCGTACTTCGAGGTCAGCGGGAGCGCCTTCTTGAAGACGCCGTCCACGTAGACGTTGATCGTGGAGTCGATGCCCCCGCCGCCCGGGGCGTCCGGGACGGAGAAGCGGGTGACCAGGGTGTTGGTGGCGGCGCGGGCGGTGAACTCGACGTACTCCCCCGTCGCGTCCAGGTGGGCGGCCTTGCGGCCGGAGGCCTCGCCCGCGATGTCGCCGACGGTGCGGTTGGGTCCGACGACGGTGGCGCCGCCGCCGACGGTGCCGTCCTCCGCCTCGTACGTGGTGTACGGCATGCTGGCGCCGCGCCCGACGAAGAGCGGCTGGGAGGCGGTGTTGTTGGCGCGCTTGACCGGCAGCTCGCCGGCGTCGTCGGCCAGGACCGTCCGCACCGTGTACGAGCCGTTGACGGCGGTCCACGGGCCGAGGGTCACCACGGTCGAGGCACCGGCGGCGAGGCTGCCGCCGTAGGAGCCGGTCAGGGTCTTGACCGTGGCGCCCTGCTTGTCGAGCAGGTTCAGGGTGACGCCGTGGCCGCCCGCCGAGGTGGCCTGGTTGCCCTGGTTCCGCACGGTCGCCCGGAAGGAGACGGTGTCGCCGGCGGACGGGCTGGACGGGGTGGTCGTGACCGAGGCGGTGACCACGTCGGGGCTGGTGACCGGCTTGACCACGAGCGGGGCGGGGCTGGTGTGGGTGTTGTTGGACTCGTTCTGCTCGATGACCGCGTTCGCCTCGTCGGCGACCGCGCTCAGCTCGTACGAGCCGGCCTCCCGCGCGCCGATGGAGGCGCTGACGGTGGTCTGCGCCCCGGCGGCGAGGGCGCCGACCTGGGCGGTGGCGACCTTGGTGCCGCCCAGGCGCAGCGCGACGGCGCTGGCCGGAGCGGCGGCCGGGCCGCTGTTGCGGACGGTGGCGCTCACCGTGATCTGGTCCGACTCGACGGGGGCGGCCGGCGTGGTGGTCAGGCCGGTCACCTCCAGGTCCGGGTTGGGCGCGGGCACGCCGATCACCTGGAACTCGGCGAGCTGGCCCGCCGAGGAACCGGTGTTGGCGGTGAACCTGAGCTGGACGTCGGCGACGCGGGCGGTGACCGGGACGGTCACGGTGTTCCCGCCGGCCGGGTCGAAGGTGTAGCTCTTCGCGGCGACCAGGCTCGTGAAGCCCGAGGCGCTCTGCTCGCGCCCCAGGACCTCGACGGTCTGGTTGCGCGCGGCCCAGGCGGTGGCCGGGTCGAGCTTCAGGACGAGCCGGTCGAGGTCGGCGTTGGAGCCGAGCTTGACGGTGAGGGTGTTCGGGTAGCTGCCGCCCGCGCCCTCCCAGTAGGTGCCGGTGCTGTTGTCGTTGGCGTTCGCCGCGACGAAGCTGTGCACGGTGGAGGAGGCGCTGATCGGCTTGCCGACGGCCAGGTTGGAGCCCGTGGAGCCGCTGCCGTTGCGGGTGACGGTGTTGCTGTTGACCGACTGGTTGCC
>NZ_JBSHHY010000010.1:102299-213160 GCF_053618675.1 Streptomyces sp. NPDC055632
GCCGGCCGCGTCCTTGGCCCGGACGTGGTACGTCACCGTCTGGTTGGCCGGACGGCTGTCGGTGTACGTGGTGACGTTGCCCGCCACGCTCGTCAGCAGCGTGTTGTTGGCGTACACGTCGTACCCGGTGACACCCGTGTTGTCCGAGGAGGCGCCCCAGGTCAGCCTCACCTGGCCGGAGGTCGCCTCCGTGAACGCCAGGTTCGCCGGGGCCGTCGGCGCCTGCGTGTCCCCGGTGTCGCCCTGGCGGGTGACGGCGTTGCTGTTGGCGGACTGGTTGCCGGCCGCGTCCTTGGCCCGGACGTGGTACGTCACCGTCTGGTTGGCCGGACGGCTGTCGGTGTACGTGGTGACGTTGCCCGCCACGCTCGTCAGGAGCGTGTTGTTGGCGTACACGTCGTACCCGGTGACGCCGGTGTTGTCCGTGGCGGCGGTCCAGGTCAGCCTCACCTGGCCGGTCGCGGGCTCGGTGAACGCCAGGTTCGCCGGAGCCGTCGGCGCCTGCGTGTCCCCGGTGCCCGGGCCGTAGACCTCCAGCTCCGCTATCTGCGCGGCCGGCTGGACGGTGTTCGCCGTGACCAGGACCCGGACGTACCGGGCCGTCGTCTCGCCGAACGGGATCGTCACCGAGTTCTGGCCGGAGGGGGCGAACTCGTACGCCTTCGACGCCGTGAGGTCGGTGAAGTCCGTGCCGTTCGCGCTGCCCTGGATCTTCAGGGTCTGGCTGCGCGCGCCCCAGTTGTCGGGCAGGCGCAGGACGACGCGGTCGACGCGGACGGAGGAGCCGAGGTCGGCCCGGAGCCACTGGGGCAGCTCGTTGTTCCGGCTCTCCCAGTAGGTGGCCTTGTTGCCGTCGTTGGCGTTGCCCGCCGTGTACACCTCGGTGTGGCTGCTCGCGGTCAGGGTCCTGCCCGCGGCGAGGTTCGCCGAGGTGCTGTCGGCGCCGTGCACCTCCAGCTCGGACAACTGGGCTGCCTGCCAGCCGGTGTTGGCGGTGATGTCGATGCGCACGAAGCGGGCCTGGGCGGCCGGGAAGGTCACCGTGACGGTGTTGCCGGCACCCGGACTGAACGTGTACGTGGCCGAGCTCTTCAGGGTGGAGAAGCTGGTGCCGTCGGCGCTGCCCTGGACGGACAGCGTCTGGTTGCGGCTCTCCCAGCCCGCCGGGAGCTTCAGGACGACCTCGTCGATGCGGGTGCTCGTGCCGAGGTCGGTCTGCACCCACTGCGGCAGGCTCGACCCGGAGCTCTGCCAGTACGTGCCCTGGTTGCCGTCGGTGACGTTCGCGGCGCCGTACTCCGGCAGCGCGCTGCCGGCCGCCGCGGGATCGCCCAGCGCGATGTTGGGGCCTCCGGCGGCCTGGGCGGTCATGAGGGGACCCCCCAGCGCCAGGAGGCTCGTCGCGATCACGGCGCTCATGCCCCGCGATCTCCAGCTGTGCAGTTTCATCTGTCCTCGATCTCGGCCCCGCAGGCGATGGCTGCGTGGCGCGGCTCGTCGGGTGGGACTCCGGCTCGGATATGTCGTTGGTTTGCTGCGAGCGGTGAGAGAGTTGCAGACAATTGCCAAGGCGTCTACATCTCGCGAAGGCGGGCTTCCTCCGGTCCGCCGTGGCGTACGAGGGCATGCCGAAGGCCCCGCGCACGAGGGGCTACGGGGTCGTCGGGAAGTACCGGAGGGGCGGGGGCCCGGCCACCGCCGTGGCCGGACCCCCTCGTCAGGGCGCCCCGGGCGCCGCCGACGGCGTCACGGGTTGGTGATGACGAACTGGGATCCGGGCTCGACCAGGATGTTGCCCTGGGCCGAGTTGGTGATCGTCACGTTCGACAGGGTGGCGCTGCCGCGGGCGCCGCTCATCGCGAGGATGCCGGAGCCGTTGTTCGACTTGTCGATGCGGACGTTGGTGATCTTCACGTTCGGCACCTCGCCGCCACCGGTCTTGAACTGGATGCCGTCGTAGGTGGAGTCGACGATGTCCGTGTCCTTGATGGTGACGCCGGGGATGGGCTGGCCCTGCGCGAACAGGGTGATGGCGCCGAACTCCTGGTCCTCGTTCCAGAACGCGCCGCCCGTACGGTACAGGGCGTTGTTGGAGATGAGGGTCTGCCCGGAGAAGGGCAGCGGGTCGTGGTCGGTCGCCAGCATGATGCCGGGGTAGTTCATGGTGTCGGAGATGATGTTGTTCTCGATGGTGTTGCCGAATCCGCCGTAGACCGCGATGCCGTTGGCCCGCCAGGGCAGCTGGATCGTGTTGTTGCGGAAGTGGTTGTTGGAGCCGATGTCCACCGAGGTGTCCTTGACGTACTTGCTGGCCCAGACGGCCAGCGCGTCGTCGCCGTTGTTGCGGAAGGACGAGTTGAAGACGGTGGAGTTGCGGGTGCCGTTGGCGAAGTTGATGCCGTCGGCGTAGGTGTTGCGGATCCGCATGCCCGAGAACTCGACGCCGTCACCGGGTCCCCACAGCTCGGGGATGTTGGTGTAGTCGCGGCCGGCCCAGACGCCGACGTTGGCGTGCTCGATCCAGACGTTGCTGATCCTGGTGTTCTTGCCGAAGCGCCCGTTGAGGCCGACGCCGCCCTCCTCGTTGGCGTTGTTGCCGCGGATGGTGCCGGAGCCGAAGATCGCGATGTCGGAGATCTGCGTGTTGTGGTCGATGTCGAAGCCGAAGTTGCCCTCGTGCGGGTGGTTGATGCCGCCCGCCTGGTGCGGCGGGGTGAGGGTGTAGAGCTGCGAGTGCCACATGCCGGCGCCGCGGATGGTCACGTCGCGGATGCCGACGGTGTTGTAGTTCCCCCGGTTCAGCGGGTCGTCGGTCAGGATCTTCTGTTCCTGGCGCCACTGGCCCGCCGGGATCCACACGCAGGAGATCTCGCCCTTCTGGTCGGCGGTCACCGCCCGCTGGATCGCGTCGGTGTCGTCGAGGCCGTCATTGGGCACCGCGCCGTAGTTGGTGATCGAGACGCAGCCGGCCGGCTGGGCCGTCGGGGGCGCGACCTGCTCCAGGTCGATCAGGTCGATGATGTAGAAGGAGGCGGTGTCGCCCGCGTCCCGCTGGAGCCGGAACTTGGTGCCGGCCGGGTAGGACTGGGTCAGCAGGGCGTTGGACTCGTCGAACAGGCGGCGGGCGTCGGCCTGCGGGGCGTTGGTGAGCCCCTCCGGGTCGTCGCTGGTGCCGTAGAGCCAGCTGTGCTTGGAGGAGAGCGTCAGCTTCCGCACGAACTGGCCGTCGGCGTAGAGGCTCAGCGTGGCCTCCCGCCCGCCGCCGCCGGGGGCGTCGGGGATCGAGTTGCGCACGACGAGGGAGTTGGCGGCGTTGGTGGAGGTGAACTCCACGTACTCACCGGTGGAGTTGAGCCGGACCGACTTGCGGCCGGAGGACTCGGTGGCGAAGTTGGTGTGGCCGAAGGTCCGCGTGGCGTCGGCGGTGAGCAGGGTCCCCTGGTAGCGGGCGTCCTCCGCCTCGTACTCCGTGTAGGGCACGGCGGCGCCGCGGCCGACGACCAGGGAGCGGCTGAAGACGTTGTTGTTCTCGTTGGTCTCGGCCACGATCGCGGTGGCGTCGGCCGTCGCGGTGAGGGTGACTCCGCCGCTCGCGGCGGTCCAGGTGCCGGAGATCGGCACGGTGACCGACTGTCCGGCGGCGACCGCCGGGGTGGAGCCGTTCAGGGTGGTGGTCCCCGCGGCGAGACGGGTGACGGTGCCGGCGGCGACACCGGTGGTGCCCCGGTTCTGGACCGTGGCCGTGAAGGAGACCTGCGCGCCGACCGCCGGGGAGGACGGGTTCGGGGTGACCGCGGTGACCGTGAGGTCGGGGCCGGGCGCCTGGCCGACGACCAGCTTGGCGGAACCGGTCCTGCTGTTGTTGGTGTCGTCCTGCTCCACGACGGTGTTGGCCGGGTCGACGACGGCGGACACGGTGTAGCTGCCCATCGCCTTCCTGCCGACGGGGATCCTGACGGTCGTGGAGGCGCCCGCCGCGAGCGCGCCGACCTGCGCGCTGCCCGCCACGGCGCCTTCGAGGCTCACGTTGACGGTGGTGGCCGGCGAGGCGGCGGTCCCGGCGTTGCGGACGGTCGCGGCGACCTCGACGGGGTCCGTCTCCGAGGGGGAGGAGGGGGTCCACGTGAGGTCGGTAACGGTGAGGTCCGGGTTCGGGGCGGCGGCGCCCACCACCTCGAACTCGGCGACCTGGGCGCCGGGAGCACCGTTGTTGGCGAAGAACTTGAGCTGCACGTCGGCGTAGCGGCCGGTCACCGGGACGGTGACCGTGTTGGCGCCCGAGGACGGGCTGAACTGGTAGTCGGCGCGGGCCTTGAGGGTCGTGAAGCCGGACGCGGACTGCTCGCGTCCGAGCACCTCGACGGCCTGGGTGCGCGGCCCCCACGCCTGGTCGGGGTTGAGCTTGATCCGGACCGCTTCGACGTCGGCGTTGGCGCCGAGCTTCGCGGTCAGGGTCGCGGGGAGGCCGGCCGACTCCCAGTAGGTGCCGGTGTTCCCGTCGTTGGCGTTGGCGGCCACGTAGGACTGGGTGACCGAGGACGCCTCGATCGGCTTGTTGCGCGCCAGGTTGGTGCCGGTCGGCGGCGGGTCGACCGGGCCGCCGTCGTCCTCGCCGAAGACCTCCAGCTCGGACAACTGGGCCGCGTTCCAGCCGGTGTTGGCGGCCACCTGGACGCGGATGTAGCGGGCCGTGGTCGCGGTGACGGGGATGCTGACCGTGTTGGCGGCGGCCGGGTCGAAGGTGCGTGCCCCGGATCCGGAGAGCGCGGCGAAGGAGGATCCGTTCGTACTGCCGAGCACGCTGAGCGTCTGGACGCGGGAGCCCCAGGAGGCCGGCAGCTTCAGCGCGACCCGGTCGACCTCGGTACTGGCCCCCAGGTCGACCTGCACCCATTGGGGGAACGACCCGTTGGGGCCCTCCCAGTAGGACGCCTGGCTTCCGTCGGTCACGTGGGCGGCGACGTAGCCTCCGTTCGTGCCGCCCGCGGTCGCGGGCCTGCCCAGGGCGAGGTTGGGGCCCTCGGCGGCGTGGGCGGGGGCGGGCAGCGTCCCCACGCCCATCAGGCCCGCCATCACCGAGCCGACGATCACTCGCCGCCCGTGGTTTCTCAATCGCATGAAGTCCTCTTGATTCCTCACCCGGGCGACCGGCCGCGACTCGCCCTGCCGACGGCGTGAACAGCGCCGGGGAAGGAGGACGGGCCTGGGGGCGTATACACCGGGCAAACGTCGACAGGGCCCTCGCACAGCACCTTTCGTACCCAAAGAGGGAACATCCAAGTGCGAGCAAGACTTTTTGAGCTGTTCAGTCAATCTTTTGCGATGACCAGGTGACAGGTTTCCGCCAGGTCACCGCTTTGTCAACGGGGCCGACACAACTGGCCCGTGGGAGAGCCGGTGGTGGCGGAGTCGACGGAGCCGCTCCCGGGTGCGCGGGCATGCGAAACCGGGTGCGCCGGGACGCGAAACCGAGTGCGCGGGCACGCGAAAAAGGGCCAGACCGTCAGGTCTGGCCCTCGGTGGGGCGCGGGCGGGCTCGGGTCAGGCGCTGGACGGCGGCGCGGTCGAGCCCCGCACCACGAGTTCCGGCTCGAAGAGCAGCTCACCGGGGTGGGTCTGCGATCCCTGGATCTGGGCGCACAGGAGGTCCACGGCCGCCCGCCCCATCGCCTCGATCGGCTGCCGGACCGTCGACAGCGGCGGCTCGGTGCAGTTCATGAACGCCGAGTCGTCGAACCCGAGCACGGACACGTCGGCGGGAACGGCGAGTCCGCGCCGGCGGGCGGCCCTGATGGCACCCAGGGCCAGCGGGTCGCTCGCGCAGATGACTCCGGTCACGCCCCGGTCCCAGAGCCGGCCCGCGGCCGCCTGCCCCCCTTCGAGCGAGAACATCGAGCGCTCCACGGACTCCTCCGACAGCTCCGTTCCCGCCGCGGCCGCGGCCGCCCGCGCCGCGGTCAGCTTCCGGCGCGAGGGGATGTGGTCCTCGGGGCCGAGGACCAGGCCGATGCGTTCGTGTCCCAGGGAGGAGAGGTGGCGCCACGCCTGCTCGACCGCGGCGATGTCGTCGCAGGAGACGCAGGGGAAGTCGAGCTCCTCTATGGGCGCGTTGACGAGCACGACGGGGATGTTGCGCTCCGCCAGCTGCCGGTAGTGCTCGTGCGGCGCGTCCGCCTGCGCGAAGAGGCCTCCCGCGAAGATCACTCCGGACACCTGCTGCTGCAGGAGGAGGTCGACGTAGTCGGCCTCCGAGACGCCGCCCTTGGTCTGCGTGCAGAGCACGGGCGTGAGCCCCTGCTGCGCCAGGGAACCACCGATGACCTCGGCGAAGGCCGGGAAGATGGGGTTCTGCAGCTCGGGCAGGACCAGACCCACCAGTCTGGCCCGCTCCCCGCGCAACTGCGTGGGACGCTCGTAGCCGAGGACGTCCAGTGCGCTGAGCACGGATTGGCGGGTGGCCTCCGAGACCCCCGGCTTGCCGTTGAGAACTCGGCTGACCGTGGCCTCGCTGACTCCCACTTTTTTCGCTACCAGAGCAAGTCGTCGCGTCACGAACGCAACTCTAGCGCAAAGAGAGTCAGGAAGTTACACACTTCTTGCCAAGCTTGCAGCGTGGCAGGCCCTCCGGTCTGACGTCCGGACCCCGCGAAGGGCCGCGCGCCCGCCTCCGCCGGCCACGCCCCGGCGCTCCGGGGCGCGGGGTTCAACCACGGCGGGGACAGAGATAGAACAGCTCCGGATCTCCTTCGTCAAGCCCGTGGAGGAGGCCGACGGGAGCCCAGCCGGCCCGTTCGAGCAGTGCCTGCATCGGCCGGTTGGAGACGTTGGTCGAGGTGAAGAGCTTCTCGGTGGCGCACGAGGCCGCAGCGGCCTCCAGCAGCAGCCGCCCCACACCCCGGCGGCGGGCCGAGGGTTCGACCATGAGCATGGTCACGAATCCCTGTCCGAAGAAGGTGTACTCCACCACGCAGTACCCCAGCGGACCGTGCCCGTCCTCCGCCACCGTGGCCCGGCCGTCCTCGCACCACCTCCGGATGTCCGCCCGCCGCTCGGCGTCACCGCCGGCGACCACCGCGTCGACGCGGCAGAGCGCCCGCGCGTCCAAAGGGCGCGCCCGGCGCACCACGATCCCGTCCCGGTCTCCTGTCGTCATGCCGCCATACTGCCCACCGCGCGGCCCGCCCGGTGGCGCCGTCACGGCAGGACGGGGAGACGTGTCCTCCTCCCGAGGACGGGGCGGAACAGGAAGCTGCGCGGACAGCCCGGCCGGCGTCGGCCGTGGCGTCAGGGTCCGTCCTGCCCGCCCTCCGGTTCCCGTGGCGCCCGGCGGTGGCGGTCGGCGGTGAGGGGATGCGTGTCGGTGTCGGCTTCAGCCGCGTCGGCGAGTGCCTCGGCGGCGGCCTCGGCGGCCTGTGCCGCGTCGTCGGCGGCCTCGGCGGCGGCCTTGTCCTCGGCGGACGTCTCCCGGGTGGCCGGCGACCGGGGCAGTGCCTCGTTGAAGGCGCGGGAGACCCCTTGGAGCGCGGAGGTGACCTCGCTGGGGATCACCCAGAAGGTGCTGCCCGCGCCCTGGGCGAGCTGGGGCAGCATCTGCATGTACTGGTAGGCGAGGAGCTTGGGGTCGGGGTCGTTGCGGTGTACGGCCTGGAACACCTCGTCCACGGCCCGGGACTGCCCCTCGGCCTTGAGGATCTCGGCGGTGCGGTTGCCTTCCGCCCGGAGGACGGCGGCCTGCTTGTCCCCCTCGGCGGTGAGGATCTGCGACTGCCGCTGCCCCTCGGCCCCCAGGATCGCCGCCCGCTTGTCCCGCTCGGCGCGCATCTGTTTCTCCATCGCGTCCTTGATGGACTGCGGGGGGTCGATGGCCTTGATCTCCACGCGGTTGACCCTCAGCCCCCACTTGCCCGTCGCCTCGTCGAGCACGCCGCGGAGCTGGTTGTTGATGCTGTCGCGCGAGGTCAGGGTCTTCTCCAGGTCCATCGAACCCACGACGTTGCGCAGAGTGGTGACGGTGAGCTGTTCGACGCCCTGCAGGAAGTCGGCGATCTCGTAGGCGGCCGCACGCGGGTCGGTGACCTGGAAGTACAGCACGGTGTCGATCTCGACGACCAGGTTGTCCTCGGTGATCACCGGCTGCGGCTTGAAGGAGACCACCTGTTCCCTCAGGTCGATCACCGGGTACACGCGGTCGACGTACGGGATGACGAGGTTGAGCCCGGGCCTCAGCGTGCGCCGGTAGCGGCCGAGGCGCTCGACGTTGCGGGCTCGCGCCTGCGGCACGATGCGCACGGCCCGTACCACGGTGAAGACGGCGAGCAACGCGAGGACCAGACCGGCTATGAGCAGTCCCGGCACGTCCATGGCTCACTCCCGGGGGTAGACGACGGCGGTGGCACCCTCGATCTCCATGACGTCGACGGTCGTCCCCGGAGGTATGACCAGCGTCTCGTCGTAGGCGCGGGCCGTCCACTCCTCGCCACCGATGCGGACCCTGCCGCCCAGGCCCGTCACCTCCGAGACGACATGGGCGGAGCGGCCCACCAGAGCGTCCGTGCCGAACCTCTCGCCCTGCGGCGCGAGCAGATGGCGCACGGCGACGGGGCGCACGAACAGCAGGCTGATCACGGCCAGAACGGTGAAGACCACGAGTTGCAGGGGCGACGGGAGACCCAGGGCGGCGGTTCCCGCCGTGACCGCCGCGGCGACGCCGAGGATCCCGAGCGCGGCGGTGAGGGTGAAGATCTCCGCCACCACCAGCACCCCCGCGGCGATCGACCAGACCAGCCAAAGATCCATGGGCTCTCCCGGCAGGTGCGGCTGCGGGAAGGGATGAAAACTCGACAACCCTTTTTCCCTTTTTACCCGTTTTAGAGGGAAGCACGCCCGGTCGGCCGGTCCGTCTCCGGGCGCGCTCGTGGGAGGCCCGGTGCGCTCGACCGCTCACGGCCCTGTCCGAGGAGGCCGGGCTCGCCCACCGACCCGGCACCACAGGGCGCCCAGCAGGCCACCGCCACGAGTTGTACCTAGTCTGGAGTGGAGAGGCACTCGATACCGGAGGTCATCATGATCGTTCTCGGGGTCGTCCTGCTCGTCATCGGTTTGGTGGCCGGTATCTCCGTCCTGTGGACCATCGGAATCATCCTGGTCGTCATCGGAGTCGTCCTGTGGGTCCTCGGGGCCGCCGGGCACGCGGTCGGTGGACGCCGTCACTACTGGTAGGAGGCCCGGTTCGGTCGAGGACCGCCACTCCCGTGGTGGTTCGCGTCCCGGCTGGTTCCCGCCGTAGCCGGGCACGGCGGCGACGATCGGCACCGAGACGGGCCGCGGAACGGGGACGACGCGCGCCCGGGTCGCGGAGCGATTCGCGCGGGCAGATCCGCATGGGCTCATGCGGGACCGCGCTGCCGAACGGTTCGGCCGAGGCGGCGCGCCGACCACCGAGGCCACCGGGTACCGGCTCGCCGAAACGAGTCATCCGCCCAGGAAGCTCAGCCGCACCCGACGATCCGCATTGTCGACGTTCGTGTCCACCAAACTCCGTTAAGAGGTCCTAACAAAGCCGTTGGACATGCCTGTAGGTAATGAGGCAGGTAGCGAGGCCGAGGAAGGCTTCGTGGATGTCGTCGCGTCGTTCCCAGCGGACGCGGAGACGTCGGAACCCGTGCAGCCAGGCGATGGTCCGCTCGACAACCCACCGGTAGACACCGAGGCCGGAGCCGTACGGAACGCCCCGGCGGGCGATCATCGGTTTGATGCCCCGGTCCCAGACCAGGCGGCGGTACTTGTCGTGGTCGTAGCCCCGGTCGGCGAACAGCACGTCCGGACGGCGGCGCGGCCGGCCGACCAGACCGGCGACGGAGGGAACCTTCGCCAGCAAGGGCAGGAGCTGGGTGACGTCGTTGCGATTTCCGCCGGTCAGGGACACGGCGAGCGGGATGCCCTGCCCGTCGACGAGAACGTGGTGCTTGCTGCCCGGCCGTGCGCGGTCGACCGGGCTGGGTCCGCTTTTGGGCCGCGCCGAGCGGCCCAGACGTGACTGGAGTCGATCACCGCCCGCGACCAGTCGAGCTGCTTGGCAGACCGCAGCTTCCTCAGCAGGACGACGTGAAGCCGGTCCCACACCCCGGCCTCGTTCCACGCGGCAAGACGACGCCAGCACGTCATGCCAGAACCGAAGCCGAGCTCCTGGGGCAGATACTCCCACTGGATCTCGGTGTGCAGCACGAACAGGATCCCGCACAGAGCCTGCCGATCAGGCACCCGCGGCCGACCCATTACCAGCTTCGGTGCCGGGACCGGCAACAACGGCTCGATCAGAGACCACAGTTCGTCCGAGACGATTCACGGCCGAGAGTTCCTCCTCGCCATGAACGGACCAACGAGCAACCAAGCCGACAGTCACATGATCAACAGCTTCTGTTAGGACCTCTAAGTCGGAGTCGCTGGCTCCGATGACCGCAGTCTGGATGAGGCGGGTGTCGATCTGCCGCAAGGTCGGATCCTCCAGGAAGACGTGAAACGACTGCTACAAAAGACAGGGAGTTGAAGCGCCGCCCGGCATCTGTTACACGGGACAGCGGCCGGATTCGAACGGGACACGACCTCCGACCTCAGAAGAGGTCGGTTGCCTCATCGAAGTCGCTGATCGGCCTTCCGCTGAACTCCCGAAACTCCTCCGAGCTGTACCGAAGCTGGAAGGTGTAGGTGCGGTTCTCGTCGACCCAGTACAGGGTGATGGCGGAAAGCAAGTTCCGCGTCATCCAGCGCGTGCGGGACCGCGTTCCCTCCTCCTGGTCCAGGATCCACGCCTCGACCTGCTCCGGCAGGCTGAAGCTCAGCCTGTAGGCAGGACCGACACGCGGTTCGATCTGCCACACGGGATGCTTCGCCGACCGGTGGTTTCTGTATACGCGGATGTCGTGAGTGGGCTGATCAAGCGCGTACCTGACGAAAGCGTTCAGATCGTCGGAGACGAGCCCCAGGACGAAGGGAGCGGCGGGAAAGGCCAGCACGAGTCCCAGCGACGACCGCCGGCGAAGGCCCGCCGCCAACTCGTCTAGCGGATCGGTCACCGAGGGAGCATCGGCTGCGGATCCGTCCCACAAATCCAGCAGGTGTCGGCGCAAGTAATTGCGGATCTCGTACACAGTGGGTCGCCGACTCGGCTGCAGCAGCTTCATGGCGTCGTAGACCGACTTGGCCGATGCCCTCACCAGATTGTGCAGCGGCAGGAAGTCAGGAAGCGACAGGTCAATCAGAGAGATCTGATGGGCGAGCGCGAACTCCTGAGCATCCTGAGTAAACCCCGACGTCGAGAAGATCGCATAGCTGTAGTGATATCGCACCCTCGGGCGGTGCGGTCCGGATCCGTTGCTCAGTGTGGTGACGACGTTTTCATTGAGGTCATGCACGACACCATGGCCGTTACGCACGGTAGGAAGACCGACCTTGATGCGAGTGAACTTCGCCTCGGCGAACAGGCGGATCGGGAGTGAGAACGGGGGCACGTACTGGAACTCCCCCAGAGTGTCCGCTTGGTGCCAGGCTCCGCGGCCCCGCACCACCAGACCGTGCTTGCGTTTCTCCAACACCCTCCACGGCGGCCTGGCCGGGTCGTCTTTCTCAGCCAGCAGCCGGTACCCACTGGATCTCAGCAGCCAGGCGAGGACCTCTTCGAGGAGGTACCCGCGCAGCGTTTCGAGCCTCACCATGACGTGACCCTATGCACACGCGCCCTGACCGCTCACCCGAATGGCATATTTCCCTGCCTTCCCAGCACGCGTCCTCCGTCCTCTCTTGCCCGCGAACTTCCGGGCGCCGACCGCATGACCACCGGACGCGTAGAACACCAGACGCCGCCGCTCCCCCGCAGCTTTCGAATGAGACCGACACCGACCGGCTGGCCGTATCGCTTCGCCGCGCTGTCGCGTCGACAGTGATCACCTCGTCACGCCCATCGGCATCGGCACGCGTCATCTGCAACCCGCACCACTCGCCTCACCAGGTGAGTCGGGCGCGTCTACGCGGGCAGGGCAGGAAAGACAACCACCGAGCCGTCCCTGTTGCGGGCAATCTCGATCGTCACGTCCGTGGCGCGGCTGTTGACCGTCACGTTTTCGCCCAGCCGGTTGATCCGGTGTGCCGCACGCATCAGGCGATCGACTTCACCGGGCGTGAATACGGGCCGCAATCCGTTCGGGCGAGCCAACTCAAGCGCCGACAGGCGTAGCAGAACCTCGGCGATGCCCAACTCCAATTCGTCGAGGCGCTGCTGGTCCCGCTTGAGTTCACGCGTGAAGCTCTCGAACAGGTTGCCAGGGTTGTTCTGCGCATGCTCGACCGCTTGCAGGACGACGACCCGCCGCTTCAACGCAACGGCCAACGAAGCGAGTTCGAGGTGGGCACGGAATTCGCCACCCTGGTCGTCGATGCCGGGGAACGACTTGGTCAGTGTGCCGATCTCGACGGCCTCGCCATCAGGCAGCGCATCAAGTGTGTTCTGCCACCGGGTGAGGCGGCGGCCGGCCTTGCCCAGCGCCGTGTCGATGGCATACACCGCCGAGTCCAACCCCAGCGAGACACCGAGCTTGCCCTGGTCGAGCAGAATCGCGGTGGCCTTTTCGATGGCACCTCGGCAGCCGTCGAGGGCACTGTGCTCGTCTTCGAGCTTCTCCTCGTGCAGTCGCTCCAGCAGTTCCGTGATGTGTTCGATGGCCTGCTGACGCTGCTGGTCGGCATGCGCACTCACCCCCACCGCCACGGCCATGAGCACGAGCGGCGCGGCCACGGTGAGCGCCGCACCGCCGACGGCCGTGACTCCGGCCGTCGCACCGGCTCCACCGGCTGCGCCCGCTGCCGCCGCCTTACCGACCGGCACGTACGTCGCGTGGGCGACGATGCGGCCCATGGGATCCACGAGTGGACTACGGACGCCACCGACCACCGCCTTCGATGCCATCTGGCGGACCATGCCCTGACCGACCTGGGCTGCGACCTTCGCCGGAATCACGATGCGATACAGGTTCTCGCCTGCGGCGGTCGCCGTGGCCGCGGCGGAGGAGTTCCGTGCTGTCTGCGTGACGAGCTGCGACAGGTGCTGTGCCAAGGGACTCACAGCGTCGAGCGGGAGGCCTCGGCTGCGGTCGAGCTCGTCGGGCAGCGGATGTACCTCGAGAGTGGCGATCGGCTCGTCGGCCAGGACGGCCAGCACGCCGCGCAACTCACCCAGGCGCTCAGCCGTCATCGGCCTATCCCCGACCACTGCGGGCACCCGGACGTCACCGGTCGCGAGCGTCCACACCGGAACGGCTGTTGCCTTGCGGTAGTCAATCATCGTCTCCCCTTGCGTTCCCACAACAGCCTACGGCTGGCATACGGTTGGGGTGGTCGATTCTCGTCCTCGCGGATCACGGCGCCCGGCCATCACTCGCCACTCCTCGGGCCAGGTCACAGCCTGGACGGCTTCATCGCACCCTCGCAGTCCCAGCCACACCGTCACCGCGTCCGCACTCACCCGTCCAGCCCTTGCAGGTGCCGCGGCAACCTGCTGTCCTGCAGGCCCAGCACAACGAGCTGCATCACGAGCCAGTGGGTGTCGCCGGTGACAGCAGCGTCGTAGACGGGCCGCCAAGCACCGCGCGTCGGTGAACGAGGCAACGCAGGGCATCGAGATGCGCAACGACGTCGGCCTGGAGCGGGCCGCTGCCGGGCTCCGGGCGCGGGCGGCCGAGGAGCCCTCTCCGCTCTTCCCGGCCTCGGAGTACCCGGACAAAGTGCTGCGCAACCTGGGAGTGGACGAGGAGATCCTGCCGATCATCCGTCTCGTCCCGGACGAGACGCACCTGGAGGCCTTGCACAAGATGCTGCCCGAGCAGCAGTACGACGTGCTCTCCTGGGGATCGCCACCGGGATGGAACCGGCCGAGATCGACCGGGAGATCGTCCAGGCGTACGCCCGGGCCGCACCGCGGTCGCCCGACGCATCTGAGGGAGACGAACATGCCGCCGCCATGGCCCGTTCGCGCGGCCGGGTCGTGCTGGTGTCCGGGACCGAGGAGTTGCAGGAGATCCTGAAGCGGCCCTTCGGCGCCTGGCGGATCTTCCTGCACCCTAGCCAGTGCCGGGTCGCGTGCCAGCACAGCTACGCCGGACCGGCGCGTGTCACGGGCGGGCCGGGCACCGGCAAGACGGTGGTCGCCCTGCACCGGGCGTACCACCTAGCGCGGCGGCTGCCCGCCGACGCGCCCGACGGGTATGTGCTGCTCAACACGTGCACCAAGGACCTCGCCGCGGAGCTGGAGCGCTGCCTGGCACTGCTGGTCACGGACCCGGCGATGCGCGCGAAGATCCGGGTGGTGAACGTCGACGCGCTGGCCAACGAGACGGTACGCGCAGAGCGTGGCGGCGCCCCGCTGAAGCTGGTCTTCGACCAGAAGGAGATCACGGCCCGCTGGGCGCGGATCGCCCGCCGAGTGGAGGCCGACTTCACCGATGTGTTCCTGGACCAGGAGTGGCGGCATGTCGTCCTCACCCAGGCCCTCACCACGCCGGAGAAGTACCTGAAGGCGCCGCGGACCGGCCGGGGCAGCGCGCTGGGGCCGCTGAAGCGGCTCCAGGTGTGGCGGGCGATAGCCGCGTTCGAGGAGCAGCTGCGGCAGGCAGGCGAGTGGACGTTCCTCCAGGTGTGTGCGGAGGCGGCTCGGGTCATGGACGGGCGCGAGGAGCGGCCGTTCCGGCATGTGGTGGTCGACGAGGCGCAGGACCTGCATCCGGCGCAGTGGCGCTTTCTCCGGTCCCTGGTGTCACCCGGCCCCGACGACCTGTTCCTCGCCGGGGACACCTATCAGCGCATCTACGGCAACCGGGTCTCGCTGCGCTCGCTCGGCATCCAGGTGGTCGGGCGTTCGCACCGGCTGCGGGTCAACTACCGCACCACGCACCAGATCCTCGCCTGGTCCGCCTCGCTACTGACGGGTGAGGAGCCGGACGACATGGACGGGGCGAAGGAATCCCTGGCCGGTTACCGCTCCACGATGCACGGCGAACGGCCCGAGACGTCCGCGCACGCGGCCAAGACCGAGGAGACCGCGGCACTGGTGTCCCGGGTGGAGAAGTGGATCGCCTCGGAGGTGGAGGCGGAACACATCGGTATAGCCGGTGCGGTTCGTCCGGTTCGGCCGGGACATCGTGAGGGCCCTGGAACGGGCCGGGATCACGGCATGTGTGCTGGGCGCCGGTCGTAGCGGATCAGGGGTGCGAATCGGGACCATGCACCGGATGAAGGGGCTGGAGTTCCGCTGTCTGGTGGTGGCCGGGGTGAACGACGGCACGATGCCGATGAAGGCCGCGGTCACTCCGGTGGAGGTCGACGCGCAGCAGCACCAAGAGGACCTGAACAGCGAGTTGAGCCTGCTGTTCGTGGCGTGCACGCGGGCGTGGGAGGCACTTCGGGTGTCCTGGCACGGCGAGCCGAGTCCGCTCCTGGCCCGGTCATCAGCCCGCGCCCATAGCGCCGAGCGAGTCTGACCTGCATGAGGCCCCGGGGAGTCACCTGAGCCCCACGCGCGCGATGGATGCGAGGCGTCAGAGAGTGCCGGGGTCCTCGTCCAGCATGCGGCGGACCTCCCCGAGGGCGGCCGTGTGCGCGAACCACTCCAGCACGGCGCAGATCTCCTCGCTGTGCACGGCGAAGACCTCCACGGAGAAGGACGGACGCAGATCGAGCTTGGCCTCTGCCAGGTCGATGCCGTCGATGCCGTTCAGCCGGGTCATCAACTCGCGCCGCAGCGGCTCGTCGTCGAATGGGGGACGCCGCTTCAGATACTGGAAGACGACTTCGACCGTCCCGGAGACCGGGTAGATCCCCAGTGGCCACAGCGCTCGGGTGTCGAGCGTGCCGTCGAACCGCGCCATGGGGAAGCAGCTGGTCTCGCTCGCCCGGCCGTAGGCGAGGTGGCCACCCTGTTGTTCCCAGAAGCGGAGCGCGCCCAGAACGCCTTCGGCGGTTTCCTTGGTCTGGTTGTCGCGCAGTTGCGCTTCGAAGCGGTCGGCCGCCGACTGCTGCTCGTCTTCGGTCTGTGGGGACGGCATGGCCTCCTCGGCGGTTTCCTTGCCCAGCAGGGCCGCCAGGTCGGCCGTCGTCAGCCGGTGAGAGCGGCGGGCCCGGCCCGCGCCGTCGAAGGGAACGCCCTCCGCCTCCAGGCGGGTTCGCGCATCCCCGGACTCCTGACCGTCGGGCCACCGGAAGCCCGCCGAGACGCGGCCGTCCGCCGTCAGCACCCGGTAAGCGCCGTGCAGGCCGGTCTTGGACGCCAGGTGCTGGCCTACCGGGACGGCATGGGTGCCGATGAGCGCCGCGACATCGCCGTACGTCGTCCACGTACCCGCCGACATGGCAAGGAGCGCGGCCCGCAGCTCCTTCCAGCCGGACCACTCGTCGTCCCCGGGGACCGTCCCGGCGACGGGGCCGGGCCACAGCCGCACCGCCCGGTCGGCCAGGCCGGCGGCGCGGTCGAGGATCTCCGCCCTCCCCCACCGCTCCCGCCCCGCGATCTCCTGGTTCATGCGCAAGGCGCTGGAGTCCAGGATCTCCTGCTTGCGGCGGAACGGATGGTTCGAGAGCTTGGCGTTGTCCCCAGAGAGGGTCAGGTTGCCCAGTGTGTGGACGAGCAGGGCATGGAGCTCGTCCGGGCCCTGTCCGTCCTCGGCCTCTTCGGCGAGCAGGTCGAACCACTGCTGGGCGGGGTTCTGCGGCAGTACGTGCTCGACGGCGAGACGCGCTTTGGCGTAGTCGACCGGCTCGCTCCCCCCGTAGCTCTCCTCCAGCCTGCGCAGTACCTGGAGCCGCTGGTTGCTGCGGCCCGCCTTGTAGAAGGGCCGGGTGCGGATCGCTTCGCGGACGGCGTCGTCGTCGGGCCAGACGCGCGCGCCCGTCTTGTTCTTCGACAGGATGCGGCGTACGGCCTCCGCCGGGTCCTCGTCCTTCTCCAGTTCCCTGGGCATCTCCATGAAGACCCGGTTGCTACCCGTGGTGGAGTAGCCCGCGAAGAGCCGTCGCACCATGTAGCTCTCGGCGTACGCCAGTGCCCGGGCGGCCTGATGGGGTGTGGCCTGTCCGCCGTCCACGCGGTCAAGCAGCTGAAGCGCCAGCGGGTAGTGGGTCTGGCCGCCCCAGCGGGACAGTCTTTCCAGCACCTCGCGCAATTCCGGATCAGGCTCCCGTTCGGGCTCCAGGATCCGCATCAGGCGTTCGGCCCGCCGGGAGAGGGACTCGATCTCGGCTTCGAGTGCCGCTTCGTCCGCGCTCAGGGGTTCCAGGCGCTTCTTCTGGTCGCGGTAGATCTCGCTCTGTTTGGCCCGGCTGTTGCTGGCCACGACCAGGTCGAGCCAGACCAGGAGTTCGAGGTTGGCTGGGCCGAGCAGTTCCTGCATGGGCAGCCAGCGGTTGCGGTAGACCGACTCCCCGCGGGTCGGCAGACACATGAAGAGGTAATTGCGCAGCAGGTCGCTCTGGCTGAGTCCGACACCGGTGTTGTTGATCGACTCGAAGATCCGGTAGACGTTGTCGCCCTCGGCCGCGGTGATCTCGACGATCGACAGCAGACCGCTCAGTACGGTCTCCACCGCGTCCGTCCACGCCTCACCACCGCTCTCCTCACCCTCGGTCAGCGCGGCGAGGAAGAACCGGTAAGCGGCGCCCACGTTGCCGGGACCGCCCGCCTTGGGTGAGCTCTCGACACATGCGGTGAAGGCATCCCGGTCCGCCTGCGTCGGCAGGAGCCGGTAGTGGTCGTCACCGTTGCGGTACTTGTTGACGAGCATTAGGTCATGGATGCGATCGGCCTGCCGTTCCGCACCGCCGCGTTCCCGGTGGCGGTCGCGCAGCGCGGTGAAGGCGAGCATGAGGGTGGTGAGCCGCTGCTGGCCGTCGACGACGAGCCAGCGCTGCATGCCGCCGGCGGTGATCCGGCCCGGTGCCAGCACGACGGAGCCTAGGAAGTGCGCTGCGGGGGCCCGCCCTTCCAACTGCTCCTCGACCAGCTCCTGCACGTCGTCCCAGAGTTGCTGCAGCTGCTCACGCTGCCAGCTGTAGGTGCGCTGGTAGAGCGGCACCTGGTACTGCTTCTCGCCCTGGACGAGCTCTTTGAACGTGGTCTCTTGAGCGTGCACGCGCGCTTCTCCCCGTGGGTGTCTTCGACCGGCTGCCCATTTTCCACAATCAGAGGTGCGCACGGGAGTAACCGGACGATCTCAGCTCTGAACGGTGCATTCATAAACTGAGCCAAGAGACACATGCCCGTGTGCGCTGCATACCCGGTACCGTAAGCCGCCGCACCGCAGGTCTGTACCACCTCCGGAGAGTTCGATGCCCGAGCCCGCAGACCCCCACAGTCTCCGTGCCCCTCGCAGAGGTCGCGCGGATCGCGGGCGTGGGACGTGCCGCCATCAGCAACTGGCGGCGACGCCACGAGACCTTCCCCGCACCGATCGATGGCACCGATGCGAGCCCTCTGTTTTCGCTCGCCGAGATCGAGGCGTGGCTGCACAGGGAAGGCAAGATCAAGACGGCCGTCGAGCCTTTGAAGCGGCTCTGGCCGGAGTACGAGGCCCTGGCAGATCGAGATGCGATGGGTTTTCTCGTCGCGCAGGTCGGCCTGCGGCTCTGCGGGGAACCCGGGAGGCCGGCCGACGGTCCTCCGGCCGCGGCAGGGTTGCTCGACACCCATCGGCACACCACGGGGCCGACCCAATCTGAGCTGCACATTTGCCACATCACCGCATCCACGCTGCCGCGACCCTAAACGTTGAAGCGGAATGGTTGGTGCAGAGCTCCCGTCTGCGGAGAGTGATTCCTGGGGCGCCCATCCCAGCACGGGAGTTCTATCCCAGCACCACGCAGCCCCGTCGCCTCACCGGCCGCCCCTTGATCCGTCGCCTGGGTGCTAACGCCGGATCCAGTCAGCGCCTCAGTCGGGCCCGCCTCAATGAGGGGTGCCAGCCGCACCGCGTTCTGCAGGACCGTACGACAGCGACCCCAGGCGCTCGGCAATAGATGCTCGTAGATGTTGATCGTGGTCTTGACCGATCGGCGTCCCAGCCAGCGTGTGGGCGGCGATGAGCAGGTTGCGGTAGTCACGCCAGGTACAGATCGCCCTCCAGGAACGGTCGGTCCTAGGAACACTCAACCTCCCGCGAGGCCATCATCGATCTGGGCGGCGTCTCGTTTGGTGTGGCCGAAAGTCGCTCCTACAGTGACGGCGTATGTGCTCCTACCCGAGGAACGACAACCGCACCTGACGGTCCGCATTGTCGCGATTCGTATCCACCAAGCACACCGACTGCCACGTCCCGAGGGCCAGTTCGCCGCCGATCACGGGGAGGGTCGCGTGGGGCGGGACGATGGCCGGGAGGACGTGGTCGCGGCCGTGGCCCCGGCTTCCGTGGCGGTGTTGCCAGCGTTCGTCGGCGGGGAGGAGGCGGTGGAGGGCCGACAGGAGGTCGTCGTCGCTGCCCGCGCCCGTTTCGATCAGGGCGATGCCCGTGGTCGCATGGGGCGCGAAGACGTTGAGGAGTCCGTCCCGGCCCTGCGCCACCTCCGCCAGGAAGGACGCGCACTCCCCGGTCAGGTCGTGGACCCTCTCCGACGATCCGGTGGTGACGTCCAGGGTGCGGGTTTCGAATCCGTGGCTCATGGCTCCATGGTGGCCGACCCCGCGGTCCTCTCAAACTGTCCACGCGGACGGCCCCGGACCCGACGCCCCCCGTCACTTCGGCGGTGTCGGCCCGAAGCCGCCCTTCAAGGTGGTCAGGCCGCCGTCGGGGGCCGTCAGGGTGATGCCGTACGTGTCGGACGAGGCGTCCCGTACCCCTTCGGGGTGGTGGTACTGGGCCGCGAAGACGTGCGGGCCCGGCGGCAGCGTGCGGCCCTCCTTGAGGGTCCACCGGTAGACCAGGGAGGCGGGCTCCTCGGTCACCGTCACCGTGAAGTCCCCGGCCGGGCGGGTGCGCCAGTGGCCGGTGCTCATGACGCCGGCGGTACGGGCGATCCGCAGTTCGACGACGAGGCCCGTGACCGGCGACTCGGTCGTCACGCCGAGGTCGCTCTGCGCCCACCAGCGGTTGCTGCCGGGGTTGATCGTGCCGGTCGCCCGCGCCGTCGGGCCGGGGGCGGGCAGAGCGGTGGTGGTGGCGGGAGCCGCCGGGCGGTCGGTCGACGCCGTGGTCATGACCCCCGCGAGGCCCACCGCCCCCGCGACCGTCGCGGTCACCGCCGCGACCGCCGCCCAGCGGCGGCCGGTCCACCGGGCCGGGGAGCGCGGCGGCCGGGCGGCCGGGGCGGGCGCGGCGAGGCCGCGCTCCACCCGGGCCAGGATGCGGGCGCGGTCGGGCCGGTGGGCGAGGGCCGCCTCGCGCAGCTCGTGGCGGAGCCGTGTCTCGTCCATCAGCGCCTTCCCGCGGTGAGTTCGGCCGCGGCCCGGTCGCCGAGCAGCCGCTGGAGTTCCGCCATGCCCTTGGCCGTCTGGCTCTTGACCGTGCCGACCGAGACGCCGAGCGCCAGGGCGGTGTCGCGCTCGGAGAGGTCGAAGGCGTGCCGGAGGACGACGCAGGCGCGCTTGCGGAACGGCAGGGCGCGCAGCGCGGTCCGTACGTCGAGGACGGCCGGCACGTCCGGGCCGTCGGTGTGCTCGGGGCGCCGGTCCCAGAAGGCGGTGATCCTGCGCCGCTCGCGGACGGCGCTCCGGATCCGGGTGCGGACGAGGTTGGCGACGACGCCCCGGGCGTAGGCGGCGGGGTGGTCCGCGGCGCGGACCCGGTCCCAGCGGTGCCACAGGGCGAGCATGGCGTCGGCCGCCAGGTCGTCGGCGGCGTCGGTCTCCCCGGTGAGCAGGTGGGCGAGCCGGGCGAGTTCGGCGTAGTGGCGCTCGAAGAAGGACCGGAACTCGGCCGCGGCGTCGTCGCCCTCGACGTCCTTCACGCCCACGGGCGTTCCCGGTGGGCGTGGAGGGGGGTGACCACGTGCGTGCTCCTGGACGGTTCCCGGTGTCACGGGCGGCCGCCCGACGCTTCGGGTCCCGACCCTAGGCGGCGGTGCGACGGGCTGTCCAGGCGGGTCGGGGCGTGCCCGTGTCCATGGTCCGGGGCGAGAGCGCGGCATGGGCCGGGGCGGTGGCGCGGCATGGGCGGTTCTCCTCGCGGCTCGGAGAGGGAGGGAACGGTGCGGGCGGGGAGGGAGGGTGCGGGGGGAGGTAAGGGCCGGTGGGGAGTGCGGGGTGTGCTCGGGAGCGGGTCCTGAACCAGTGGGAGCGCTCCCACTGTGCAGCCGGGAGGCAACGGCGTCAAGCCGTGCGAAGGGTCGAAGGCGGCCGGCGGGGAATTCGCTCCGCTCCCCTTCTCCTCGGCCGCCGTTGGCGCTACGGTCTGCCGGACCCAGTGGGAGCGATTCCGTCCGGTCGGCACATCGTCGTGGTGTGCCCTCGCTGTGAGGACTCGCTCATGCGACACCTTGCGCATCCCGCACGTCCCGTACGTTCCGTGCGTCCCGTGCGTCCCGCGCATGTCCCGTACGGCTTACGCCTCTTGCGTCCGTCCGCGCTGCCCGCAGGAGCGGCGCTCACGACGGCGCGCACCGCTCCCGCCCCCATGGGTACGGCCTCCGGAGCCGCGGCCGCACCCGCCTGCACGGTGGAGTACACGATCGTCGGCCAGTGGGCCGGCGGTCACCAGGGCGCCGTCACCGTCACCCACCACGGCGCCCCACTGACCGGGGGGAGCCTCGGCTTCTCCTTCCCGGCCGGCCAGGCCGTCGAACCGCACCGGACCCACGGCCAGTACACGGGCAACTCGGCCGGCTGCTCCGACGTGCACGCCTCCTGCCGGAAGCCGATGCCCGGCGCGCGGCACACCCCGGCGTTCCGGACCTCGGCCGCGAACACCCTCAAGTCCGACGACCGCGGCCTGTCGTACCCGGGCTGGATCCGGAACACCGGGGACTGCGGTTCCGGGTCCGCCCTGATCAGTGCGTACGACGGCACCCCCGCCGCGTTCGGCACCGGGCTGCGCGACCGCCTGCGCGCCCTCACCACCTGACCTTCCCTCCCGATCGTCCCTCCCCGGCGATCGCCCCTTCACCCGATCGCCCCTCCCGGCGATCGTCCCTTCCCAGTCGAGAGGAATCCCCACCCGCATGAGCCGCACCCGTCGCACCAGCCGCACCGCCCTCCTGGCGGCGCTCGGCCTCATCACGGCCACCGGCGCCACCGCCACCGTCCTCGGCGCCGCCACCGCCGGCGCCGCCGCTCCCGGCTGCAAGGTCGACTACCGGATCACCAACCAGTGGAACACCGGCTTCGGCGCCGACGTGACCGTCACCAACACCGGCGACCCGGTGGCCTCCTGGACCGTCGAGTGGTCCTACGCCGGGAACCAGCAGGTCACCCAGGGCTGGAACGCCACGATCACCCAGTCCGGCACCGCCGTCACCGCCAGGAGCCTCTCCTACAACGGGGCGCTGGCCACCGGGGGTTCGGCCTCCTTCGGCTTCAACGGTTCGTACAGCGGTACGAACGCGGTGCCGGCGACCTTCAAGCTCAACGGGGTCACCTGCAACACGACCGTCCCGCCCACGGATCCGCCCACCACTCCCCCGACGACCCCGCCGCCCACCACCCCGCCGCCCGGTTCCAAGGCCGACAACCCCTATGCCGGCGCCAAGGTGTACGTGAACCCCGAGTGGTCCGCGAGGGCCGCCGCCGAGCCGGGCGGCACCAAGGTGTCGAACCAGCCCACCGGCGTCTGGCTGGACCGGATCGCCGCCATCAACGGCTCCGCGACCTCCATGGGCCTGCGCGCCCACCTCGACGAGGCCCTGAAGCAGAAGGGCTCCGGCGAGCTCGTCGTCCAGCTGGTCGTCTACAACCTGCCCGGCCGCGACTGCGCGGCCCTCGCCTCCAACGGCGAGCTGGGCCCGACGGAGATCGGCCGCTACAAGACCCAGTACATCGACCCGATCGCCGCGATCCTCGCCGATCAGAAGTACGCGGGCCTGCGGATCGTCACCACGATCGAGGTCGACTCGCTGCCCAATCTGGTCACCAACGTCAGCGGGCGCCCGACCGGCACGCCCAGCTGCGACGTCATGAAGGCCAACGGCAACTACATCACCGGCGTCGGCCACGCCCTGAAGAAGCTGGGCTCGCTCGGCAACGTCTACAACTACGTGGACGCCGGGCACCACGGCTGGCTCGGCTGGGACGACAACCTCGGCCCCTCCGCCGAACTCTTCAAGCAGGCCGCCACCGCCGAGGGCTCCACGCTCGCGAACGTGCACGGCTTCATCGTCAACACCGCCAACTACAGCGCCCTGAAGGAGGACCACTTCAAGATCGAGGACAACGTGAACGGCGTCTCCGTGCGCCAGTCGAAGTGGGTCGACTGGAACCGGTACACCGACGAGCTGTCGTACGCCCAGGGCCTGCGCGCCAAGCTGGTGTCGATCGGCTTCGACCCCGGCCTCGGCATGCTGATCGACACCTCCCGCAACGGCTGGGGCGGCGCCGCCCGGCCCACCGCCCCGGGCGCGACCACGAACGTCGACACGTACGTCAACGGCGGGCGCTACGACCGGCGCATCCACCTCGGCAACTGGTGCAACCAGGCCGGCGCGGGCCTCGGCGAGCGGCCCCGGACGGCGCCCGCCGCGGGCATCGACGCGTACGTCTGGATGAAGCCCCCGGGCGAGTCCGACGGCGCCAGCAAGGAGATCCCGAACGACGAGGGCAAGGGCTTCGACCGGATGTGCGACCCGACGTACACGGGCAACGCCCGCAACGGGAACAGCATGTCGGGCGCGCTGCCGGACGCCCCGGTCTCGGGCCGCTGGTTCTCGGCCCAGTTCCAGGAGCTCCTGAAGAACGCCCACCCGGCGCTGTAACGCCCGCGCCGCAACGCCCGCACCGTAACTCCCGTGTCGTAGCGCCCGCACCGTAACTCCCGTGTCGTAGCGCCCGCGCCGTAACGTCCACGCCGCAACGCCCGTGTCGTAGCGTCCCGTACGGGAGGAACCCCGCGGTCCGGAATCCACCGGGCCGCGGGTCCCGCCCCCCTCAGGACGACTCGCGCACCACCAGCTCCGTCGGCAGTACGTGCCGGCAGGGCTCCGTCCGCTCCTCCGCGATGCCCCGGACCAGCATCCGCGCCATCGTGCGGCCCATCTCCTCGGTCGGCTGCCGCACGCTGGTCAGCGGCGGGTCCATGAGCCGTGCCACCGGCGAGTCGTCGACCCCGACGAGGGCCACGTCCTCCGGCACCCGGCGGCCCGCCTCCCGCAGGGCCCCGCGCGCGCCGGCCGCCATCACGTCGGAGGCGGCGAAGACCGCGTCCAGGTCCGGCCGGCGGTCGAGCAGCAGCCGCGTGGCCCGCCGGCCGCCCTCCTCGGTGAAGTCGCCCGCCGCGACCAGCTCCTCGTCGGGCGCGAGACCGGCCTCCGCGAGGCCGGCCCGGTAGCCGCCGAGCCGGGCGCGCGCCACGTACATGTCGGGCGGCCCGGTGACGGTCGCGATCCGGCTCCGGCCGCGTCCCACCAGATGGGCGACGGCCGCCCGCCCCGCCCCGATGTTGTCGGAGTCCACGTACGGCACGGGTTCGGCCTCCGTGCGGCGCCCGTTCATGACGACCGGCAGGCCCAGCTCCCCGATCCGGTCGGGCAGGGGGTCGTCGCCGTGGACGGAGGCGAGCAGCACCCCGTCGACGCGCTGGGCCGCGAGGTACTGCTCGAAGCGCTGCCGCTCCTGCTCGCTGCGGACCAGGGTGAGCAGCAACTGCTTGTCGTGTTCGGCGAGTTCGGCACTGACGCCGCGGATGAGGTCGAGGAAGTAGGGCTCCGCGAAGAGCCGGGCCTCGGCCTCGGGGATGACGAGCGCGATCGCGTCGGTGCGGCTGCCGGCCAGGGCGCGGGCGGCCTGGTTGGGCACGTAGCCGAGTTCCGTGACCGCTCTGGCGACGGCCGTCCTGGCCCGTTCGCTGACCCGGGGGGAGCCGTTGATGACCCGGGAGACCGTGCCCCGGCCGACCCCGGCCCTGGCCGCGACCTGTTCCAGGGTGGGTCTGCCGCTCTGCCGTCCGTTCACGACCCCACCGGCTCCCCTCGTAGGCGGAAGTGCTGTTCAAGCGGCCCCCACAGAGGATGGGAGCGCTCCCACATTAGATCACCCGAACCCCTCCGCGCCATGAGGTGCGCCCGGGAGATCGTTCGGGAGGCGGGGCGACCGGAGCGCCGGAAGGGCGCGAAACCCCCGGAAAACCTTCCGGTAACGAATCCGCGTTCACGTCTTGACACTCGCACCCGGCAGGCAGCAACCTTCCGGCAACGACGTGGGAGCGCTCCCATACAGGAGGCGCTAAGCCCGCCACGGGTCCGGACCGGCCGCCGCCGAGCCGCGTTCAGCCGACCGGATCCCCCCGGCGCACAACGAGCACCACCTTGGACGAGGAGAGTGGAATGCGCACTTCCAGCAGCAGACGCGGGCGCCGCACGGCGGTCGCGGCGGTCGCCGTCGTCATGACCGGCACGAGCCTGCTCACCGGCTGCGGCGGCGACGGCGACGACGGCGCCGAGAGCGGCGGCACGATCACGCTGCGGGTCGGGACCTTCGGTTCCTTCGGCTACGACGACAAGACCGGCGCCAAGCTCTACGCCGAGTACGAGAAGACCCACCCCGGCATCAAGATCGAGGAGTCGAACGTCGCCGACGGGCAGAAGTACTGGGACACGCTGAAGCTGCGCCTCTCCCGCAACAGCGGACTCGCGGACGTCCAGGCGATCGAGGTCGGTTACATCGCCGAGGCGACCGGGTCCACCATGGCGGACAAGTGGGTCGACCTGGGCAAGGAGGGCGGCGCGAAGCTCGACGCCTTCCTCGACTGGAAGGTGAAGCAGGCGACCACCGCCGACGGCAGGGTGATCGGTCTCGGGACCGACATCGGCCCCATGGCCGTCTGCTACAACAAGGACCTCTTCGCCAAGGCCAAGCTGCCCACCGACCGCGACGCCGTCGGGAAGCTGTGGGCCGGCGACTGGTCCGAGTTCCTGGAGGTCGGCAAGACCTATCAGAAGAGCGCGCCCGCCGGGACCGCCTTCCACGACTCGGCGAGCGGCCTCTTCAACGCGGTCGTCTCCAGCGACCCGGTGCAGTACGCCGACGCGAGCGGCAAGCTCGACTGGGAGAACAGCCCCGGCGTGAAGAAGGCCTGGGACACCGCCGTCGCGGCGGCGCGGGACGGACTCACGGCCAAGCTGCGCCAGTTCGACGAGAAGGGCACCTGGAACGCGGCCTTCAAGAACTCGAAGTTCGCCACCGTCGCCTGCCCGAGCTGGATGACCGGCATCATCAAGGACCAGGCCGGGCCCGCCAACCAGGGCAAGTGGGACATCGCCGCGCCGCCGGTGGCCGGCAACTGGGGCGGCGCCTTCCTCGCCGTGCCGAAGTCCGGGAAGCACGCCGAGGAGGCGGCCGAGCTGGCCGCCTGGCTGACCGCCCCGGAGCAGCACGCCAAGGTGTTCGCGGTCAACGGCAACATCCCCTCGTCCAAGGACACGCTCACCTCGCCCGCCGTCCAGGACGCGAAACTGCCGTACTTCGGCGACACCCCGGTCGGCAAGATCTTCTCCGGCGCCGCGGCCAGGATCACGCCCGCGAGCATCAGCCGCTGGGACGGCCAGGTGAAGACCTTCCTCACCGACAACGGCATCCTCGACATCGAGCAGCGCGGCACCGACCCGGCCAAGGCCTGGGAGAACGTCAAGAAGCTGGTCGACGACAAGATCGACCAGTAGCGGGGGCCGCGTGCCGGTCCGCCGCCGCCTGCCGGGCGGCGGACCGGCACCGTCCGCACCGGCGCACGCATCGACCTGGAAGGACGCCCCCGTGGCCACCTCCGTCCGGGCGCGGTCCGACGGCTCCCCGCCGCCCGCCGCCCCGCCCTCCTCCCCCGGCCCGCGCGGCCGCCGCCCCGCCCCCGGCGGCTGGCGCAGCACCCTCTACCGCTGGGACCTGAAGGCGGTCCCGTACCTCTTCGTCGCCCCCTTCTTCCTCACCTTCGCCGCCTTCGGCCTCTTCCCGCTGATCTACACCGGCTGGCTCTCCCTCCACCGGGTGGAGCTCGGCGGCGGAGCCGAGTGGAAGGGCCTGGAGAACTACACCGACCTCGCGACCAGCGAGTTCTTCTGGAACGCGCTCGTCAACACCTTCACCATCGGGGTCATCTCGACCGTCCCGCAGCTGCTCATGGCGCTGGGCCTGGCGCACCTGCTGAACTACAGGCTGCGGGGCCGCGGCTTCTTCCGGGTCGCGATCCTCGCCCCGTACGCCACCTCGATCGCGGCGGCGACCCTGGTCTTCGCCCAGCTGTTCAACACCGACTACGGCATGATCAACAGCCTCCTGGAGTGGACCGGCGTCGGCCCGGTCGACTGGGAGGCGTCCAAGTGGCCCGCGCAGATCGCCATCTCGACGATCGTGACCTGGCGCTGGACCGGCTACAACGCGCTGATCTACCTGGCCGCCATGCAGGCCGTGCCGCAGGACCTGTACGAGGCGGCCTCCCTGGACGGGGCCTCGCGCTGGCGCCAGTTCCTCAGCGTCACCATCCCCTCCATCCGGCCCACCATCCTCTTCACCATCGTGGTCTCCACCATCGGCGCGACCCAGCTCTTCGGCGAGCCGATGCTCTACGGCGGCAGCGTCGGCATCAGCGGCGGCAGCGGCAACCAGTTCCAGACGCTGAGCCTGCTGATGTACGAGAAGGGGTGGGTCACCGGCGCCCTCGGGCAGGCCTCGGCCATCGCCTGGGTGATGCTGCTGCTCCTGCTGATCGTCGGCGGCGTCCAGGCGCTCGTCTCCCGCCACAACCGCAAGAAGCTGGGAGGCTGACCCATGGCGCGCACCCTCGACACGCACCGGCCGACGGGCCCGGCGGCCCAACGTCCCGCGCCCGGCCGGCGCTTCCGCCGGTCGGCCGGCCGGCAGCACCACGCCGGACCGCTCACGTACGTCCTGCTCGCCCTCGCCGCGGTGGTCTCGCTCTTCCCGCTGTACTGGAACGTGGTCGCCGCCTCGCACACCGGCGAGCGGGTCGTGGAGGCCCCGGCGCCGCTGCTGCCCGGCCCCCGCCTCTTCGACAACCTCACCTTCGCCTGGAACCAGGTCGACATGGGCGAGGCCCTGGTCAACACGACGATCGTGGCGAGCCTGGTGGCCGTGTCCACCGTCCTCTTCTCCACGCTCGCCGGCTTCGCCTTCGCCAAACTGCCCTTCCGGGGCCGCACGATGCTGCTCTCGCTGGTGGTCGCCACCATGACGATCCCGCCGCAGCTCAGCGTCATCCCGCTCTACCGGATCGTCACGGACCTGGGCTGGGTCGACCAGCTCCAGTCGGTCGTCCTGCCCTCGCTCGTCGCCGCCTTCGGCGTGTTCTTCATGCGCCAGTTCCTCGTCGAGGCGCTGCCCGTGGAGCTGGTGGAGGCGGCCCGGATGGACGGCGCGCACAGCCTCCGGGTGATCTGGCACGTGGTCTTCCCGGTGGCCCGGCCCGCGATGGCGGTGCTCGGCATGCTGGTCTTCGTCCAGTCGTGGAACGACTTCTTCTGGCCGTTCATCGCGCTCACCCCGGACGGCAACCCCACCCTCCAGGTGGCGCTCGCCGGGCTCGGCGCGGGCAACCACAGCGTGGACCACGCCATCGTGCTGACCGGGGCCCTGATCTCCACCGTGCCGCTGCTGCTCGTCTTCGCCTTCCTCGGCAAGCACATCGTGGGCGGCATCACGGCCGGCGCCGTCAAGAGCTGACCGGCCCCTCCCCCACCACAACGTACCGATCCCGCACCAGCGTTGGGAGCGCCCTCCTATGACCGCGTCCGAAACCCGGCCGCTCACCGCCACCCGCTCGTTCCCGCCCGGCTTCCTCTGGGGCGCGGCCACCGCCGCGTACCAGATCGAGGGAGCGGCGGCGGAGGACGGCCGTACCCCGTCCATCTGGGACACCTTCTCGCACACCCCCGGCAAGGTCTTCGAGGGCCACACCGGCGACGTGGCCGTGGACCACTACCACCGGTTCCGCGAGGACGTCGCCCTCATGTCCGAACTGGGCCTGAACGCCTATCGGTTCTCCGTCTCCTGGTCCCGGGTGCAGCCCACCGGGCGCGGTCCCGCCGTCCAGAAGGGCCTGGACTTCTACCGGGCGCTCGTGGACGAGCTGCTGGCCGCCGGGATCGAGCCGGCCCTGACGCTCTACCACTGGGACCTGCCGCAGGAGCTCGAGGACGCGGGGGGCTGGCCGGAGCGGTCGACCGCCGAGCGGTTCGCCGAGTACGCGGGGATCGTCGCGGACGCCGTCGGCGACCGGGTCTCCCGGTGGACCACGCTCAACGAGCCCTGGTGCAGCGCCTTCCTGGGGTACGGCTCCGGGGTGCACGCGCCGGGCCGCACCGACCCGGTGGCCGCCCTGCGCGCGGCCCACCACCTGAACCTGGGGCACGGGCTCGCGGTCCAGGCGCTGCGGGCCGCGCTGCCGGCGGACCGGCGGCAGCTCTCCGTCTCCCTCAACCTGCACGAGGTGCGGCCGCTGACCGGTTCCGCCGGGGACCTGGACGCGGTCCGCCGCATCGACGCCGTCGGCAACCGGATCTGGCTGGGTCCGATGCTGGAGGGCGCCTATCCCGAGGACCTGCTCGCCGACACCGCGCACCTCACCGACTGGTCCTTCGTGCGGGACGGGGACGCGGCGACGGCGAGGCAGCCGCTGGACCTGCTCGCGGTCAACTACTACGCGCCGACCCTGGTGTCGGAGGTCTCGGAGGGCGCGGAGAAGCCGCAGGACGACGGGCACGGCGACAGTCCGCACTCCCCGTGGCCGGGGGCGGACCGGGTCGCCTTCCACCGGGCGCCGGGCGAGCGGACGGCGATGGGCTGGCCGGTCGACGCGGGCGCGCTGTACGACCTGCTGAGGCGGGTGTCCGCCGCGTACCCCGGTCTTCCGCTGGTGATCAGCGAGAACGGGGCGGCGTACGAGGACGTGGTCGGCCCGGACGGTTCGGTGCACGACCCGGAGCGGGCCGCCTATGTGCACGCGCACCTGGAGGCGGTGCACCGGGCGCTCGCGGACGGCGTGGACGTGCGCGGCTACTTCCTCTGGTCGCTGCTCGACAACTTCGAGTGGGCGTACGGCTACGCGAAGCGGTTCGGGGCGGTCCGGGTCGACTACGACACCCTGGAACGGACGCCGAAGTCGAGCGCCCGCTGGTACGCGCGGGTGGCGCGGTCGGGCGAGCTGACGGCCCCGGACGCGGGCTGAGGCGGAGACGCGCGGAGGGCCGTGCCGGATCACCGGCACGGCCCTCGGGGTGTCCTGAGCGCCTGTCAGATGTCGATCACCCGGTAGCCGATGACGTAGACGCCGCCGGAGCCCTCGACGGTGCGCCACTGGGTCTCGGCGCCGACCTCGGTGCCGGTGACCAGGGTGGCGCCGAGCTTGTCGTCGCCGCCGAAGGAGTCCTGGTCCCACAGGGTCAGGGTGCGGGCCTGCTGCTTGCCCAGGATGAGGGCCGCGTTGCCGTTGCCGTCGGCCATGGAGCGGACGTAACCGGTGCCCATGGTCTGGTACTTGAGGCTGCCGCCGGGCCAGACCTTGACGGCGTTGCCGTTGGCGTCGGTGATCTTGAGGTAGGCCTCGTCGTGGTCGCCCTCGCTGTTCTTCTGGCAGTGCAGCTCGACGAGCTCGATCTTCACGTAGTCGATCGGCTCGGCGTGCGCGGTGCCGGCGAAGGCGCCGAGGCCTCCGAGTCCGAGCAGGGCTGCGGCGGCCAGTCGGGCGGCTCGGTTCTTGCGCATGTGGTGTCCCCCCACACATCGGGTCACGGGTGTGACGTGGATTCCGGCCCGCCTTCCCCGGCGGTCCCGGTGTGCCGTTTCCCCCCGGCACGACACCTACTGTGCCCCGCTCCCCCGGCCCGGTTCTACGCGCGTTCCACTGGACGGAACAGGGCTGCCGGAAAGCTCCGTCAGGGTACGAGGACGGTCGGCGGGAGCGGTCTTCGCCGGCCGCCGCCGGCGAGCGCGCGGGTGATCGCGGCACCGGCCCCGGCGACGGCGTGGGCGAGCGCGTCGAGCCGGCGGCCCGCCGGGACCATGGCGGCGAGGGCGGCGACCGTGCGCCCGTCCGGGGCACGGACCGGCAGCGAGGCGCAGCACACCCCTTCCATCACGTCCTCCCGGTCGAGGACGGCGCCGCCCCTCAGGGGTCCCCGCAGGGCCTTTCCGGCGGCCGTGTCGAGCCGGAACGCGAGTCCGTCCCGTACGGGCAGGAGGGGTTCCAGGTCCCCCGGCACCGAGCCGACCGTGAGCGCCGTCTCCTCGCGCATCACGACGAGGACGACGCTCGCGCCGGTGGCGGCCCGCAGGCGCTGGAGCGGCAGCCGGGCGGCGGGGCGGAGGCCGGGGTGGGGTTCCCAGGCCTGGCCGAGGCGGTAGAGCTGGGGGCCGACCCGGTAGCGGTTCCCGGTCCGCTCGACGGCGCCGACGCCGACGAGTTGGTCGAGCAGCCGGTGGACGCTGCCCTTGGGCACCCCGCAGGCGAGGGCCAGTTCGGTCACCCCGGCCTCGTCGCCGTTCCGGCGGAGGGCGTCGAGCAGGGCGAACGCCCCTTCGAGCACGCCCCGGCCGCCCCGGCCGCGCGGGCCCCGCTCGCCTCCGTCCCGCGCCTCGGCCGCCCCGGCCGCCCCGGCGCGGTCCGCCCCCGGCTCCGTACCCGTACCCGTGTCCGTGTGCGTGTGCGTGTCCATGAGTCCCCCTCACTTCGTACGCCCGGCCGTGGTCCCCCGACGGCACGGCTCCGGGCACGTCTCCCACCATGCCGCAGACCGGACGTTCCGGCGAAGGGGCTCGGACCGCGCGTCGTGGCGCGAACACGCCGATGTTCCGATACGTCACCTCTAGGGTGTGCCCTCATGAAAGATGCACTTCCGCCCGTTTTCCGCTCCCGTCGCCGGACCGTCGGCTTCACGGCCGGGGCCGTCGCCGCGGCGGTGTTCGCGACCGTGTTCGCGACCGCTCCGTCCCCGCCGTCCCCTCCGGCGCCGCCGTCCGCGCCCCGTCCCTCCGAGCAGGACGCCGAGGCCCGGGGGAATCCCTGGATCCGCCCCGCCGGGGCGCCGTTGACCGTGTTCGCCCACCGGGGGGCCTCCTCCGCCGCGCCCGAGAACACGCTGGTCGCCGACGAGGTCGCCCGGCGGGGCGGGGCGAAGTGGATCGAGAACGACGTCCAGCCGAGCAGCGACGGCGTGCCGTACGTCCTGCACGACCCGACCGTCGACCGGACCACCGACGGGACGGGCCCGATCCGCTCCCTGACCTCCGCCCGGCTGGACGCCCTGGACGCGGGCTCCTGGTTCGCCCCGGTCTACGCGGGCGCCCGCGTCCCGACCCTGGCCGCCCAGCTCGCGGACCTGCGGGAGCGCGGCGGCAACCTGCTCCTGGAGATCAAGGGCCGGCACAGCCGCGACGAGGTGGCCCGGATCGTGCGGGAGGTCGGGGAGCAGGCCATAATGCGCCGGGTCTTCGTCCAGAGCTTCGACGTCCCCTCCCTGCGGTACGTACGCGAGCTGGCGCCCGAACTCCCGCTCGGCCTCCTGCGCTCCGCCCTGGACGCCGATCCGGTCGCGCTCGCGCAGGAGCTGGGCCTCACCGCGTACAACGTCTCGCACACCGCCCTGACCGACCGGCCGGACGTGGTCGGCGAGCTGCACGCCGCGGGCGTGGCGGTCAACGTCTGGACGGTCGACGCCCCCGCCCGCTGGAAGACGATGGACGCCCTCGGTGTGGACGGCATCATCACCAACCGGCCCACGGAACTGGTGGGTTGGACGGCGGGGCGGAGCGCGGGCTAGAGGGTGTCCGGCCCCGGACCGAAGGGGCGGCCCCGGGCCGGAAGGGGCAGCCCCGGACCGGAAGGGGCGGCCCCGGACCGGAAGGGCGGGGCCGCCCCGGTCGTCCGCACCCCTTGCGCCGCCTAGGAGGCGGTGCCGGAGGGCGTGACCTTGATGTCGTCGACGAAGGCCCGGACCATGATCGCGTGGGTGAAGACGACGGTTCCGGGCTTGATCAGGCCGTTCTCGCCGTCGCTGCCGACCACCTGGACCGTGCGCTCGCCGAGGAAGGCCAGGGTCCTGTCGTCGAAGATCCACTCGGTGCGCTGCCCGCTGGCCTCGTCGAGCCGCGCGACCGCGACCCCCTTGCGGCCGGCGGCGTCGGCGGCGCCGTCGACCGTGACCACGCCGGGGATCTTCCCGGCGGCCCGGTAGAGCGCCGCCGCGAGTTCGGGGGTCGGCCAGCTCTCGGTGAGCAGGTCGCCGATGGTGGTGAAGGCCTGCTGGTCCTTGCCGCTGCCCTTGCCCTCGGTCTCCTCGTAGATCTTCCGGAGCAGCGCGTCGGGGTCGGTGGGCAGGGCGGCCAGGTAGTCGTGCGAGGGCGCGCCGAGGTGCGGCTCCGGTGCGTCGCCCTTCTCGTCGGTGCCCTCCAGGGTGATGCCCTCGGGGCCGGTGTTGCCGGGCTCGATCAGCCAGCCCTTGCTGCCGTCGGGGGACCGCCAGGACTGCCGGGTGTGCAGGGGGACGCCGACGAGGCTGCTCACTCCGTCGACGGTCCTCACGTGGGTGGAGGCGCTCCGCGTCTCGATGTAGACGTACTGGCCGGCGCGGGAGCGCGGGACGTCGGTGCCGGCGGCGGCGAGCGAGATGCGGTCGAGGAGGCGGGGCGCGCCGTGGGTGTCGACGGCGCCGATGGTGGTGGTGAGGGCGGGTCCGGTGGCGCGGTCGTCGACGTCCGGGGTACCGCCCGGCGTGAGGACGAGGACGCCGACGGCGAGCGCCCCGGCGAGCGCGGTCGCGGCCGGCAGGAGGACGGCCTTCCGCAGGAAGGGGTTGCGGGGCGCGCGCGGGGCGGCGGCGCGGCGGTCGTCGTGGATCCGGTTCATCAGGTGCTCCTTGTGGAACTGGTGGCGGCCCGGAGGAAGGTCTCGCTCCTCGATCGCCGGGAGGATCGCCGAGAGGTCTCCGGTCTCGTGCCGGTTCGCCGTACGGGGGTCGGTCGGTTCGGGGTTCATCGGATTCCTTCCTGCGCGGGCCGGACCGCGTTCACGCGATCACCTGTTGTCTGTCGGGGGCGGGCGGCGGGTTCCCGTTCTCGCGGGTCGAATTCTTTTCGCTCCCGGGCGAGTTCCGCCTCGGCGCCGTCGCGGAGCTTGGCGCGGGCGCGCGAGAGCCGGGAGCGGACGGTGCCGACGGGGATGCGGAGGGCCCGGGCCACCTCGGTGTAGGCGAGGCCCTCCCAGAGGCAGAGGACAAGGACTTCGCGCTCGGTGCGGCGGAGCGTGCCGAGCGCCCGCAGGGTGGCGGCGATGCGGCGGCGGTCGTCGAGCCGCCCGGCGACCTCGGAGGCGTGGTCGGGCACGGAGGGCTCGGGCACGGCCGCGGCGTACGCGGCGGCGGCCGCCCGGTAGCGGCGGTTGCCCCGGCAGTGGTTGCGGGCCACGTTGGTGGCGACGCCGAGCAGCCAGGGGCGGAGCGATCCGCCGTCGGGGTCGACCTTGGTCCGGAGCCGCCACGCCTCCAGGAAGGTCGCCGCCATGACGTCCTCGGCGACCGACCAGTCGCCGGTCAGCCGGAAGGCGTGGTTGTAGACGCTCCGGGCGTGGGAGTCGAAGAGTTCGGCGAAGGCCGACGGGTCCCCGTCCCGGATGCGTGCGCGCGTGTCGTTGTTCACGTCTGGGGTCTGTCCGGCGCCCGGAGCGGGTTCCCGTGATCCGGGTCACACCGGTCCGGGCCGGAGCGCACCGGGCCGGGCCGGGCCGCGTGCGGGCGGTCGCGCCGGATCAGGAGGGCGTGCCGGCGCCCGGGGAGGGGCCGTCGAGTTCGGCCAGGAGGTCCGGGTTGACCACGCGCAGGATCGTCGCGATCCGGTCGGGGTCGGCGGCGGGCCAGAGGACGGCGCGGGCCGCGCGGTACTTGGCGGCGAGCCGTTCCCGCTGGTCGGGCGGGAGCGCGGCGGACCGGTCGGCGCGGCTGTTGTGCGCGTTGTCGGCGATCTTCACGAGGGTGGCGTCGGGGTCGGCCGCGATCTGCCGGACCTTCTCCTCGTAGGTGAGGTCCGGCCGGTTGGTGACGGCCTCGACGAGGGCGACGACCCGGTCCGGGACCCCGGCGGCGCGGAGCCGCTCCGCCGTCCACCCGGTGTCCTCGACGACGTCGTGCAGCAGACCGGCCATGGCCAGGTGCGTGCCGAGGGGTTCCAGGCCGGCCGCGACCGCGCGGACGTGTTCGACGTACGGGACGCCGGTCTTGTCGACCTGTCCGGCGTGCGCGCGGTCGGCCAGTGCGTCCACCTCGGCGAGAGTCTTCATGCCCCCATCATGGCGGGGCGCGGCGGACGGCACCGCGACGGGCCCCGGGCTCCTGACACATGTTTGTCATACGGGAACGGGAATGCCGGTCCGGGAGGGGCCCGTTGCCGGGTGCATGAATCTCGGAGCAACGCTCAGTTCGACCTCCCGTCAGCTTCCGATCGACGAGACGGTGCGGCTCGCGCGGGAGGCGCGCGACGCCGGCCTGCACTCCGCGTGGTTCGGCCAGTCCTTCGCGTACGACTCGCCCTCGCTCGCCGCGATCGTCGGACGCGAGGTGCCGGGCCTCCAGGTGGGGACGGCCGCGATCCCGGTCTTCGGCCGGCACCCGCTGGTCGTCTCGGCCCAGGCGCAGACGGCGCAGGCCGCCACCGGCGGCCGCTACCACCTCGGGCTCGCGCTCGGCACCCGCCATCTGACCGAGACCGCCTTCGGCATCCCGTACGAGCGGCCGATCGGGCTGCTCAGGGAGTTCCTCACCGCTCTGCGTCCGCTCCTGGAGACGGGCAGCGCCGACTTCCACGGGGAGCTGCTGACCGCCACGACCCCGTACTCGGCGTCGGTGCCGGGCGCCGAGCCGCCGGTGCCGGTCCTGGTCGCCGCCATGGGGCCGCAGGCGCTGCGGGTCAGCGGTGAACTCGCCGACGGCATCCTGCCGTTCCTGGCCGGTCCCCGGGCGCTCGCCGAGCACATCGTCCCGGCGGTCGCCGCCGCGGCCGGGGCGGCGGGCCGTCCCGCGCCCCGGGTCGTGGCCCTCGTGCCGGGGGTGGTCACGTCCGACGCGGACGCCGTGCGGGAGGCCTCGGCCGAGGCCCTCGCGCTCTACGAGAAGATCCCCTCCTACCGGCGGGTGATCGAGCTGTCGGGGGCCGAGCGGGCCGCCGACCTGGCCCTGATCGGCGACGAGGAGACCGTGGCCGCGGGGATACGGCGCTACCGCGAGGCGGGGGCGACGGAGGTGGTGTTCACCGCGACGGAGGTGAACGGCGAGGAGGACCGGCGCCGCACCTGGAAGCTGCTCGGGGAGCTGAGCGGGGCCTAGCGCCTGTCCGCCGGGGTCCGTTCCGGTTCGGGTTCGCCCTCTCCCTCGGTGTCCAGGTGGGGCAGGATCCGGTCGAGGCGGCGGGGGATCCACCAGGCGTGACTGCCGAGGAGGGTCATCACGGCGGGGACGAGCAGCAGGCGGACCACGGTGGCGTCGATGAGGACGCTGGCGGCGAGGCCGAGGCCGAGCATCTTGACGACGATGTTGTCGGAGACGATGAAGGCCGCGAAGACGCTGACCATGATGAGCGCGGCGCAGGTGATGACGCGGGCGGTGATCTCCAGGGCGTGGGCGACCGCCGCCTTGGGGTCGCCGGTGCGCAGCCAGGCCTCGCGGACGCGGGACAGCAGGAAGATCTCGTAGTCCATGCTCAGGCCGAAGACGATGGCGAACATCATCATCGGGACGTAGCTCTCGATGGGCACCTTGCCGGAGACGCCGAGCGCGGGTCCGCCCCAGCCCCACTGGAAGACGGCGACGACCACGCCGTAGGAGGCGGCGATGGAGAGGACGTTGAGGACGGCGGCCTTGAGGGCGACGAGAAGGCCTCTGAAGACGATCAGGATGACGAGGAAGGCGAGGCCGACCACCACGGCGATGATCAGCGGGAGCCGGCTGGAGACGATGTCGAGGAAGTCGACCTGGGCCGCGGTGGTGCCGGTGACGTAGGTCTTCGCCTCGGTCCCGGCCACCGCCTGCGGCAGCACGTCGTCGACGAGGTGGTCGGTGAGTTCGGTGGTCCGCTCGTCCTGCGGGGAGGCGACCGAGTAGGCGGTCCCGACGAGGACCTGGCCGTCGGAGGTGGTCTGGAGGGGGGTGATGGAGGCGGCGTCGGGGACGTCGGTGAGGGACTGCTGGAGCTTGGTGGCGAGGGCCGCCCGGTCGTCGGCGGGGACGGCCGACTGGTCCACGACGAGGGTCAGGGGGCCGTTGGCGCCGGGGCCGAAGGCCGTGGAGACGAGGTCGTAGGCCCGCCGGTCGGTGAAGGACTCGGGATCGGCTCCGTCGCCGATGTGGCCGAGCTGGATGAAGAGCAGTGGGAAGGCCAGGACGAGGAGGGCCAGGACTCCCCCGGTCAGGAACCACCAGGGGCGCTTCTCCACCCGTTGGGCGTAGCGGTGCCAGGTTCCGTGGGCGGGCGCTCCGGGTTCGGCGTCGGTCTCCGCGACGGGCTTGCGGAGGTGGTAGCGGTCGATGCGGCGGCCGACGAGTCCGAGCAGGGCGGGGACGAGGGTGAGCGCGGAGAGCACGGCGGTGACGACGGTGAAGGCGGCGGCGAGGCCGAGTTTTCCGATGAAGGTGACGCCGGAGACCCACAGTCCGGACAGGGCGATGATGACGGTGCAGCCGGAGACCAGGACGGCGCGGCCGCTGGTGGTGGTCGCGAGGCCCGCCGAGTCGGCGGGATCGTGGCCGTTCATGAGGTTCTGGCGGTGCCGGGTGATGAGGAAGAGGGCGTAGTCGATGCCGACGCCGAGTCCGATCATCGTGGCGAGGGTGGGCGAGACGGTGCCGAAGGTGAAGGCGGCGGCCATGAGGCCGAGGAGGGCGAGGCCGCAGATCGCCCCGAGGAGCGCCGTGACGAGGGGCAGGGCGGCGGCGATCAGGCTGCCGAAGCCGATGACGAGGACCACGATCGCGACGGCGAAGCCGATGGCCTCGCTGGTGCGGTCGTCGGCCTCGGGGCGGGCCAGTTCGCCGAGGGTGCCGCCGTACTCGACGGTGACGCCGGCGTCCCGGAGGGGCTGGACGGCCGCGTCGACGCCGTTCAGGTAGTCGGCGCCGAGGGTGGAGGGCTGCACGCCGAAGCGGACGGTGATGTAGGCGGTCCTGCCGTCGGTGGAGAGCGGGCCGGTGTCGGGGGTTCCGGCGGGGGTGGCGGGCGGGGTGGTGCCCGGCGGCGGCAGCGGGTTCTGGGCGCTGAGGACGTCGGGCAGCTTCTCCAGGGCGGCGACGGTGGAGTCGACGGCGGACGCCTCGTCGGTGAGGGGGCCCGAGGGCCGGTTCAGGACGATCTGGGCGCCGTAGCCGCCGGCCGCGGGGTCGTGCGCCTTGAGGACGTCGAGGCCCTGTGCCGACTGGACTCCGGGGAGGTCGAAGTCGTCGGAGTACTGGCCGCCGACGGCCCGGTCGGTGAGCTGGAGGCCCACCATGGCGGCCAGCCACAGCGCGATGACGACGACGAAGTGGCGGGCGCACCAGTGGCCGGTGCGGTAAAGGGCGCCCTTCGGCGGTGACGGGCGGCCCTCGGCCTGGCTTCCTGCGTTCATGGCGTGGCCGTGTCCCGGTAGGCGGTCCCCGAGCGGTTCCGGCGCCGGTGGCGTGCGGGCCGACCCGTCCATTGTTCGTCCGCGACCGCGCTTCGGCATCTCGACGGGGTGCGGGGCCCGGGCCGGGGCCGTTCAGGTCAGCAGGCGGTTGGGGTGGGAGGAGCGGCGGGCGGCGGAGAGGAGGGCGTGGATGCGGGGGCCGGCCTCGTCGATGTCGCTGACGGGGGTGGGGAAGGGCAGCCGGACGTCCTGGTGGCCGGTGGGGTGTTCGAGGCGCAGGGTGATGCCGTAGCGGTCCAGGGCGACGGGGAGGGCGCGGACCATGTCGCGGTCGGGGCGGGGCCGGACGAGGCGGAGCAGCAGGGGGACGAGTTCGGCGTGGTCGTCGACCAGATGGGTGAGCATGGCCGCCTCGCAGGTGGCCATGGGGTCGGGCTCGGTCGCCTGGAGTTCGTCGAGGGCGACGAAGGTGCGGCCGTCGGCGTCCTCCAGGAGGGCCTGGCCGAACTCCATGCACGTGCTGCGGGTGGCCTCGGACTCGTAGGGGGCGTCGAGGAGGCCGGTGAGGGTGACGCGGGCGCGGAGGCGGTCGCGGACCGGGGTGGGGGCGATGTCGGTGAGTTCGAGGCGCACGGGGAGGCGTGCGGCCCGCCCGGTGGGGCAGTCCTCGGAGGGGTCGTGCAGGTGGATGTGGCCCATCGGTCCCGTGCCGTCGAGGCGGTGCACCTCCTGCTCGCCGCCGTCCGTGACGACGGTCATGGAGTGGGCCGCGGTGAGGATGGAGCGCACGCGTTCGGCGGGGGTGGGGCGGGTGGGGCGGGGGCTGAAGGGGCGCATGCGGGTTCTCCCGGGGCAGGGGACGGAAAGGCCGAAGCAGTCACTTAGGCAAGCCTAACCTAACTCATCGCCGCGAAGAGAAGAAGGTCACAGTGGCGCGCTCTCCTGATCCTTTAGTGATCTCACCTAGCATCCGAGCATGACGGTCCTGCCTGACGACGGGCTCTCCCTGGCGTCCGAATTCCCAGACGCGCCACATGAGCAGTGGCAAAACCTCGTGGCGGGCGTCCTGCGCAAATCGGGCAAGGAGGTCTCCGGCGCCGAAGCCGAGGACGCCCTGTCCACCCTGCTGGAGGACGGCCTCGACACGCGCCCGCTGTACACCGCGCGCGACGCGGCACCCGACCCCGGCCTGCCCGGCTTCGCGCCCTTCGTGCGCGGCGGCCGGGCCGAGGGCAACACCGCCGGCGGCTGGGACGTGCGCCAGCGCCACCTGGCGCCCGACAACGCCGCGGTCCTCTCCGACCTGGAGAACGGCGTCACCTCCCTGTGGCTGGGCGTCGGCGACGCGGCCGTCCCGGTCGACTCCCTCGCCGCGACCCTCGACGGCGTCTACCTCGACCTCGCGCCCGTCGTCCTCGACGCCGGCGACGAGACGGCGGCCGCCGCCGAGCGCCTCTTCCGCCTGTACGAGGAGCGGGGCGTCGCACCGGAGGCGGCCCGGGGCAACCTGGGCGCGGACCCGCTGGGCCACGAGGCCCGCACCGGCCGCCCCTCCTACGACCTCGCGTCCGTCGCCGGCCTCGCGCGCCGCTGCGCCGACGGGTACCCGGGCCTGCGGGCCCTGACCGTGGACGCCCTGCCGTACCACGGGGCCGGCGGCTCGGCCGCGCAGGAGCTGGGCTGCTCGCTCGCGACGGGCGTGGCCTATCTGCGCGGGCTCACCGAGACGGGTCTGAGCGTCGCGGAGGCCCTCGGGCAGATCGAGTTCCGCTACGCGGCCACCGCCGACCAGTTCCTGACGATCGCCAAGTTCCGCGCGGCGCGCCGGCTCTGGGCCCGGGTGGCCGAGGCCTCCGGCGCCCCGGAGGCGGGCGCGCAGCGCCAGCACGCGGTGACCTCGCCGGTGATGATGACGCGCCGCGACCCGTGGGTGAACATGCTGCGCACCACGATCGCCACGCTCGCCGCCGGGGTCGGCGGCGCGGACGGCGTCACCGTGCTGCCCTTCGACGACGCGCTCGGCCTGCCGGACGCGTTCGCCCGCCGCATCGCCCGCAACACCTCCACCGTCCTCATCGAGGAGTCCCACCTCGCCCGGGTCATCGACCCGGCCGGCGGCTCCTGGTACGTGGAGCGGCTCACCGACGAGCTGGCCCACGCGGGCTGGGAGTTCTTCCGGACGATCGAGCGCGAGGGCGGCCAGGAGGCCGCGCTGCGCTCCGGCTTCGTCGGCGAGCGCCTGGCCGAGACCTGGGCGGCCCGGAGCAGGAAGCTCGCCACCCGCCGCGAACCGATCACCGGCGTCAGCGAGTTCCCGCACCTCGCGGAGAAGCCCGTCGAACGCGCGCCCGCGCCCGCGCCGCCCTCCGGCGGCCTGCCCCGCGTCCGCCGCGACGAGGCGTACGAGGCGCTGCGCGCCCGTTCCGACGCCCACCTCGCGGCGACCGGCACCCGGCCCAGGGTCTACCTGGCCGCGCTCGGCCCGGCGGCCGCGCACTCGGCCCGCCTGACGTTCGCCGCCAACCTCTTCCAGGCGGGCGGCATCGAGCCGGTCACCGAGGGCACGTTCGAGGAGAGCGGCGCCCGCGAGGCCTGCCTCTGCTCCAGCGACGCGCTGTACGAGGAACGGGCCGAGGCCACCGCGTCCGAGCTGCGCGCGGCGGGGGCGGAGCACGTCCTCCTCGCCGGCCGCCCGGGGCAGTACTCCGGCGTCGACACGTACCTCTTCGCGGGCTGTGACGCCGTCGCCCTGCTCGCCACCGCCCTCGACCGCATGGGAGTGTCCCGATGACCGTCCCCGACTTCTCCGGGATCGAACTCGGGGCCCCCGCCCGCGGCGCCGGCTCCGACGAGTGGCGCACGGCCGTCAAGAAGGCCGCGGGCGGCGACGACCTGCTCTGGGAGACCCCGGAGGGCATCGGCGTCAAGCCGCTCTACACCGGGCAGGACCTGGAGGGCCTCGACTTCCTGGACACCCGCCCGGGCATGGCGCCGTACCTGCGCGGCCCGTACCCGACGATGTACGTCAACCAGCCCTGGACGATCCGGCAGTACGCCGGCTTCTCCACCGCCGAGGAGTCGAACGCCTTCTACCGGCGCAACCTGGCGGCCGGCCAGAAGGGCCTGTCGGTCGCCTTCGACCTGCCGACCCACCGCGGCTACGACAGCGACCACCCGCGCGTCACCGGCGACGTCGGCATGGCGGGCGTCGCCATCGACTCGATCTACGACATGCGCCAGCTGTTCGACGGCATCCCGCTGGACCGCATGACGGTGTCGATGACGATGAACGGCGCCGTCCTGCCGGTCCTCGCGCTCTACATCGTGGCCGCCGAGGAGCAGGGCGTACCGCCCGAGAAGCTGGCCGGGACCATCCAGAACGACATCCTCAAGGAGTTCATGGTCCGCAACACGTACATCTATCCGCCCGGGCCCTCGATGCGGATCATCTCCGACATCTTCGCCTACACCTCGCAGCGGATGCCGCGCTACAACTCGATCTCCATCTCGGGCTACCACATCCAGGAGGCGGGTGCGACGGCCGACCTGGAGCTGGCGTACACGCTCGCGGACGGCGTCGAGTACATCCGCGCGGGCCGCGAGGCCGGGCTCGACGTGGACGCGTTCGCCCCGCGCCTGTCGTTCTTCTGGGCGATCGGCATGAACTTCTTCATGGAGGTCGCCAAGCTGCGCGCGGCCCGCCTCCTGTGGGCCAAGCTGGTCAGGCAGTTCGACCCGAAGAACACCAAGTCGCTCTCCCTGCGCACGCATTCGCAGACCTCGGGCTGGTCGCTGACCGCGCAGGACGTGTTCAACAACGTCACCCGCACCTGCGTGGAGGCGATGGCGGCGACCCAGGGCCACACCCAGTCGCTGCACACCAACGCGCTCGACGAGGCCCTCGCCCTGCCGACCGACTTCTCGGCGCGCATCGCCCGCAACACCCAGCTCCTGCTCCAGCAGGAGTCGGGCACCTGCCGGACCATCGACCCGTGGGGCGGCAGCGCGTACGTCGAGCGGCTGACCTACGACCTCGCGCGCCGCGCCTGGCAGCACATCCAGGAGGTCGAGGGCGCCGGCGGCATGGCGAAGGCCATCGACGCGGGCATCCCCAAGCTGCGCGTGGAGGAGGCCGCGGCCCGCACCCAGGCCCGGATCGACTCCGGCCGGCAGCCGGTGATCGGCGTCAACAAGTACCGGGTGGAGACCGACGAGCAGATCGACGTGCTCAAGGTCGACAACTCCTCGGTGCGCGCCCAGCAGATCGCCAAGCTGCGCCGGCTGCGCGAGGAGCGGGACGAGACCGCCTGCCGGGACGCGCTCGACGCGCTCACCCGCGCGGCGGGCGGCGAGGGCAACCTGCTCGAACTGGCGGTGGACGCGGCCCGCGCCAAGGCCACCGTCGGCGAGATCTCGGACGCCCTGGAGAAGGTGTACGGGCGTCACGCGGGCCAGATCCGTACCATTTCCGGTGTGTACCGCAACGAAGCAGGGGAGTCCCCCTCCGTGGAGCGCACCCGGACCCTGGTGGACGCCTTCGGCGAGGCCGAGGGACGGCGCCCGCGCATCCTGGTCGCCAAGATGGGCCAGGACGGGCACGACCGCGGCCAGAAGGTGATCGCCACGGCCTTCGCCGACCTGGGCTTCGACGTGGACGTCGGCCCGCTGTTCCAGACCCCGGCCGAGGTCGCCCGCCAGGCCGTCGAGGCGGACGTGCACATCGTCGGGGTCTCCTCGCTGGCCGCGGGTCACCTGACCCTCGTGCCGGCGCTCCGGGAGGAGCTGGCGGCGGAGGGCCGCGAGGACATCATGATCGTGGTCGGCGGGGTGATTCCCCCGCAGGACGTGGCGACGCTCCTGGAGATGGGCGCGGCGGCGGTCTTCCCGCCCGGCACCGTCATCCCGGACGCGGCCCACGACCTGGTGACGCGCCTCGCCGCCGGCCTCGGGCACGACCTGTGATCGGACTCGACACGTACGTGAAGGGGGTGCTCGACGGGAAGCGCGCGCTGATCGCCCGGGCGATCACCCTCGTCGAGTCCACCCGGCCCCAGCACCGGGCCCTCGCCCAGGAACTCCTCACCGAGCTGCTGCCGCACAGCGGCCGGGCGGTGCGGATCGGGATCAGCGGGGTGCCCGGGGTGGGCAAGTCGACCTTCATCGACGCGTTCGGGACGATGCTGACCGGGCTCGGCCACCGGGTGGCGGTCCTCGCCGTCGACCCGTCGTCGAGCCGTACGGGCGGCTCCATCCTCGGCGACAAGACGCGGATGGAGCGCCTCGCCGTCGACCCGGCGGCCTTCGTCCGCCCCTCCCCCACCGCCGGCACGCTCGGCGGGGTCGCGAAGGCGACCCGGGAGTCGATCGTCGTCATGGAGGCGGCGGGGTACGACGTGGTCCTGGTGGAGACGGTGGGCGTCGGCCAGTCGGAGACGGCCGTCGCCAACATGGTCGACTCCTTCCTCCTGCTGACCCTGGCCCGCACCGGCGACCAGCTCCAGGGCATCAAGAAGGGCGTCCTGGAACTGGCCGACGTGGTCGCCGTCAACAAGGCGGACGGCCCGCACGAGCAGGACGCGCGGGCCGCCGCGCGCGAACTGGCGGGCGCGCTGCGGCTGATGCACGGCGCCGACGCGTTCTGGACGCCGCCGGTGCTCAGTTGCAGCGCCCGGGAGTCCTCGGGCCTCGACGAGGTGTGGGGACGCCTGGAGCGGCACCGCGCCCTGCTCGACTCCACCGGCCGCCTCACGGCCAAGCGACAGGACCAGCAGGTCGACTGGACCTGGACCATGGTCCGCGAGGAACTCCTCGACCGGCTGCGCACGAACCCGGCGGTCCAGGAACTCGCGCCCCTGCTCGAACGCCAGGTCAGGGACGGCGAGCTGACGGCGACGCTGGCGGCCGAGCGGGTCCTGAAGGCGTTCGGGGAGGGGTCCCGGACCTGACCGCCCCCGCCACCACCGCGCACGCCGCGCCCGCTCCCGAACCCGCCGCTGTCCCCGCCGTCGCCGGCGTCCGGCCGATCGTCGGCGGCGGCAGCGGCGGCCAGGCGAGCGAGAACCGCTCGTTCATGGTCTCCCTCCAGCAGCAGGGCCGGCACGGCTGCGGCGGCTCCCTGATCGCCCCGCGGTGGGTCGTCACCGCCGCCCACTGCGTCACCGGCCGGCAGGGCGGCCGGATTCCGGCCCAGCAGATCCAGCTGCGCATCGGCTCGGCCGACCGCACCCAGGACACCACGGCGGCCGTCCGGCGGATCGTCCGCCACCCCCGGTACACCGGCGACGTCTCCGGCGGCAACGACATCGCTCTGCTGCACCTGGGCGCCCCGGTGCGGAACCGGCCGGTCTCCATCGCCTCCGGTTCGCCGTCCGAAGGCACCGCGACGCACCTGCTCGGCTGGGGCCAGACCTGTCCCCGGCAGGGATGCTCGCAGCAGCCGCCCCGCCACCTGAAGCAACTGGACACCCGGATCGACCCCGACCGGATGTGCGCGGCGGGCTTCGACGGCGCCGATGAACTGTGCGTGTACGGCACCCCGCAGGCCACCGCCTGCTACGGGGACTCCGGCGGCCCCGCCCTGATCGGGAGCTCCGGCCGCCGGCAACTGGTCGGCGCCACCAGCCGCGCCGGGCAGAACGGCAGCGCCACCATCCACACCGATGTGACCGCCCACCGGCAGTGGATCGGCCGGAACACCGGCGGAGCCCTGAACCGGTCCTGAACCGGTCCTGAACCGGTACGGAGACCTGCCGGGCAGGTCCTGCCCGGCCGACGCCCGTGGAGACGCCGGGAACGGCCGGCGCCGGGGGCGGCGGGACCGTAGGAGGTCGGTCCCGCCGCCCCCGGCGGGTTCTTCCGGTCCGGCCGCGGTCAGACCCGGTCGGCCGCGATCAGGACGTACTGGAAGGAGCCGTCCCTGTACGACTCGATGAACGCCTCCTCGATGCCGGTGACCAGGGACGACGTGGCCCGCAGCTCCCAGTAGGGCAGGGTCTCCGGGGTCAGGTCGACGACGGCCTGCGGGACGAGCCGGTTGTCGGCCATCGCGCGCAGGTACTCGCGGCGGGAGTGGATGTTGCACTCGAAGTGCGCGTTGATCTGCGACACCCACTTGGACGGCTGGCCGTACTTCGGGTTCCAGCAGCCGGTGACGGTGACGTACCGGCCGCCGACCTTCAGGAACCGGGCGTGCTCGGCGAAGAGGTCGTCCAGGTCGACGTACATGCTCGACTCGTTGTTCCACGAGGCGGTGACGGAGCCCTTCTCGAAGGGGGTGTCGAGCATGTTGCAGACGCGGGCGCGGACGTGGTCGTCGATGCCCAGTTCCTTCGCGCGCCGGTTGCCGAACTCGGCCTGCGCGGAGGAGAGGGTGACGCCCTCGACCGTGCAGCCGAAGCGCTGGTGGGCCATGACGCTCGAACCGCCCCGGCCGCAGCCGGCGTCGACGAGCGTGTCCTCGCGCCCGACGTCCCCGAGGTGGTCGAGGAGGACGTCGGTCTGCGCCGACTCCAGGCGGTGCAGCTCGGCGACGAGCTTCTTCTCGTACGCGGCGTCCTCCGGGTCCCCGAGGGCGGCGTGGTCGACGGCTCCGACGCCGTAGTGGTGGTGGTAGAGCCCGTCGACGTCGCCGAGGCGCAGGTTCACGGGCCGCGCCTCGGCGTTCCAGTAGCGCGCGATGTCGCCCTGGTACGGGGTCGCGGGGCCGGGGACGAACGCGGCGGTGGTGGTCGTGTCGGTGCTGGTCACTGAGGTTTCCGTTTCTTACCAGAAGTCGGGCAGGCTGTAGCGGTAGGTGTTGGTCCGGTGCCAGTGGTGGTTGCCGTCGACCCACACGGCCACGCCGCGCAGGAAGCGCAGCACGCTCGGGACGGGGCAGGCCGCGGCCAGGGCGGCGGCCTCGGACTCGAAGTCGCGCATGAGGTCGTTGTGGACCTCGACCGCCTTCAGATAGGCGTCCTTCTCGGAGAGGGATTCGCGCTCGGCGAGCACCACGGGCAGGTTCAGGTGGCGGCCGGGGGTCGCCAGTTCCTTGGTGTACGAGTACAGGTCGTTGACGATGGTGCTGGCGTTGCCGGCGAGCGCGAGGACCCGCTGCATGTCCGGCCGGGCGTGCAGGTCGGCGGGGAGTTCGTAGCCGCCGACGGTGTCGGTGATGGTGGGGCAGGGGCGGAAGTTGTTGAACTGCCGCATCGCGAGGTACTCCCACACCTCCGGCAGGTGGTCCGTCTCGGCCCAGGCGGCCTCGGCGAGGTAGCCCAGGTGCAGCCGGGCCATGTCGTGCCGGTACCGGTCGGCCTGGGAGGGGGTGGCCTGCCGGACGAAGTACTCCATGGCGGAGCGGTACGCGCGCCGGGGGGCGTCCGCGTGCAGCGACTCCGCCCACTGCGACTGGTAGGCCGACGTCGTGTGCAGCGGGTCGAGGGCGGTGTGGGCGAGGAGGAGGCGACCGCCGAGGCCGACGGGCGAGCCGCCGTGGTCCTCGCAGTAGCAGTCGTCGACCGCGTTCTCGGCGACCATCAGGCGGGTGGCGACCATCAGGTGGTCGACGGTCGGGGCGTCGGGGTGGCAGGCGACCATGTAGCGGCCGACCAGGAAGCCGTCGAACTGCCCCTCCCAGTCCTCGGGGAACAGGTCGACCTCGTCCACCGCCCACTCCTTGATGCGGCGGCTGACCTCCGCCACGCGGGCGGGGTCGGGCTCCGGCACCGGGTGGAAGTAGAGGCCGGGGATCGGGCGTCCCTCCGCCGGATCGGCCGGCTCCTCCGGCGCGGGGGGCGCGGGGGCCTCCGGGCGCGGGACCAGGGAGAGGCCCGCCGTGCCCAGACCGCTGGGGCCGCGCAGGATCCGTTCGAGGGCGGGCCGTGGCGGTGGTTCAGGAACGCCTTCCCGGAGGGGCGGGGCGGCCGGGGCGCCGTCGGGGACGGTGGGAGCGGCGGGGGCCGCGGGGACGACGGGAGCGGCGGGAGCCGTCGGCAGGGTGAGGGCGTGGGACGCGGCGGTGGGCAGGCTCGACCGCAGGGGGGAAGGCCCGGGATCGGGCATCCGTGACTCCTTGGAGGGGGTGGGCGGGCCGCCCGGTTCCGGGCACGCCCGCCCGGCCCGGGGGCTCCGGGCCGTGCTGAACGGGCTTCGCCGAACGGGCTTCGCCGGGCGGGCCGATGGGCGACTGGTCGGCTGGGCGATGAGGCGCGGGGTAGCCGGGCCGGCCGGGCGGCGGGGCGGGGAAAGCCGGGGCGCGCTAGCGCCTGCGGGCGATCTCCACGTTCTCCAGGACCCCGAGCGCGTTGGGCACCAGGACGGCGGCGGAGTAGTAGGTGGTGACCAGGTAGGAGATGATCGACTTCTCGTCGATGCCCATGAAGCGGACCGAGACGCCCGGTTCGTACTCCTCCGCCAGGCCGGTCTGCCGCAGGCCGACGACGCCCTGGTTGTCCTCGCCGAGGCGCATGGCGAGGATCGAGCTGGTGTTCTCCGGGCTGATGGGGATCTTGTCGCAGGGCAGGATCGGGACCCCGCGCCAGGTCTGGACCCGCTGCCCGTCGAGGTCGACGTGGTCCGGGTGGATCCGCCGGGCGTTGAGCTCGCGCCCGATCGCCGCGATCGTCCGGGAGTGGGCGAGGAAGAGCTTGGTGCCCCGGCGGCGGCAGAGCAGCTCGTCGAGGTCGTCCGGGGTGGGCGGGCCGGAGTGCGGCTGGATCCGCTGCTTGAAGTCGGCGTTGTGGAGCAGGCCGAACTCCCGGTTGTTGATCAGCTCGTACTCCTGGCGCTCGCGCAGCGCCTCGACGGTGAGCCGGAGCTGTTCCTCCGTCTGGTTCATCGGGCCGTTGTAGAGGTCGGCGACGCGGGTGTGGACCTTGAGGACGGTCTGGGCGACGGAGAGTTCGTACTCGCGCGGCGCGAGCTCGTAGTCGACGAAGGCGCCCGGCAGCGCGACCTCTCCCGTGTGGCCGGACGACATCGGGATCGCGGCCTCGCCGTACTTGTTCTTCGGCCGGTGGGCCCGGGAGCCGAGTTCCCGCACGTGAGCCCGGAGGCCGGGCGCCAGGGCCAGTACGGCCTCGAAGTCGGCGCGGGAGAGGGTGAGCAGGGTGCCGGCGGTCTCGGCGGTGGCGGTGCGGCCCCAGCCGGCGTCGGCTTCGAGGAGGGCGCTCTCGCCGAAGTGGTCGCCGTCGGCGAGGACGCCGACGGTGTCCTCGCCGCCGTACTTGCCGGGGCAGGTCTGACCGACCCGGCCGTGGGCGATCAGGTGGAGTCCCCCGGCGGGGTCGCCGTGCCGGGCCAGCACCTCTCCGGCGCGGAAGTCGCGCTGGACGCACCGGGCGGCGAGCGCGGTCAGCACCTCCTCGTCGTCGAAGCCGCGCAGCAGGGCCAGTTCACCGAGCTCGCGCGGGATGACCCGGACGCGGGCGCCGTCCTGGACGAACTCGACGCGCCCGTCGCCGACGGTGTGGCTGAGCCGGCGGTTCACCCGGTAGGCGCCGCCCCTGGTCTCCACCCAGGGGAGCATCCGCAGCAGCCAGCGGGAGGTGATCTCCTGCATCTGCGGGGCGGACTTGGCCGTGTGGGCGAGCTTGCGGGCGGCCGCGGTGCTCAGACTGGACTGCCGGGACGGCAGGGGCCGTACGTCCGGGCGGTCGTCAACGGTCATCGGGCGAGCTCTCTTCCGCGAAGGCGGTGCTCGGCGCCTGGGCGCGTGACACCGCCGAAAGGAGAAACAGGGTGCGAAGATCCGGCAATCCGCCCGGATCCCGGGGAACAGTAACGGCCGTCGCACCCGGCTCGCCCCCTCGGAAGGGGGCCTTTACCTCCATGCAGTGATCTTGATCCGAACAGGGTTTACCTGCCCGAACACAGGTTTTCGAGCCATCCGTTCGCGTGTCGGCCAGTGGCCGGGATCAGCGCCCCAGTCGGGCGTCCAGCCACTGGAGGACCTCGGGGGTCACCGGGTCGGTGATGTCGGCGAACTCCTCGTGCTTCTTCAGGAACTTCGCCACGTACGGGCAGACGGGGACGACGCGCAGGCCGGAGGCGCGCACGTCGGCGAGGGCCCGTTCGACGAGGATCCCGGCCAGGCCCTGTCCGGCGTAGGCGTCGTCGACCTCGGTGTGGAAGAAGACCCGCCGGTCGTCGCGGTCGCGGTAGGCCGTCAGACCGGCGCGCTCGCCGTCGACGAGGATCTCGTAGCGGTGCCGGTCGTCCACGCGGCGCACCTCGGGAGCGGCTGCCTGCTGGGTCATGGGGGTGCCTTTCGGGTGACGGGAGGAGAGCGGGGAGCCGGCCGGAACCGATCGCCCGCGCCCCACGGGGCCGGCGGTCGTCCGCGCCCCGCGCGCCCGACGATATCCGCGGGTCCGTGACCGGGCCTCAGCGGTACGCGCCGAGGGCGTCGTTCATGCGCGCGAGGACGCGGAGGGCGGCGCGCAGGTCGTCGGGTTCGACGAGCGGCAGGAGCCCCTCGCGCTCCCGGTCGAACGCCGCGTCGCCGCGCCGCACCAGGTCGGTGCCGGCCGGGGTGAGGCCCACGGCGTTCTCGCGGCGGCTGTGCGGGGACGGCCGGACCTCGACGAGTCCGGCGGAGACCGCGTGGTCGATCTGGCGGCTGACGGTGCCCTTGGTCAGGCCGAGCCGGTCGGCGACCTGCTGCTGGTTGAGCGTCCCGGGGTGGGCGTCGATGACGGAGAGCACCAGGAACTGTGCAAGAGAGATGCCCAACTCCCGCTGGAACAGCGTCTCTCCGTTGCGGTCCATCAGACCCGCGACCCGGCGGGTGAGGTACCAGAGCGTGGCCAGGTCGTCGGGCAGCGGCGGCTGGTTGTCCATGGGGTCAGGGTAGACCATGCGTTTGACAGACAACCGTTTCGACTGCAACCGTTGCTGTCGAAACGGTCCTTCGTCCTCCGGGAGTCCCCGTGCGCGTCCTGCTGGTCCTCGACCACCCCTACACCCTCGCCTCGGCCGAGAACGTGCCGCACCGGCGCAGCTTCACCGCCGCCGTCGCCGCGGCCGCCGTCCGGGGCGCCACCGCGGCCGGACACGAGGTGGACGTGATCGACCTGGCCGCCGACGGGTTCTCGCCCGTGATGACCCGGGAGGACCTCGTCGCCTGGCGGCAGGGCGCCGTGGTCGACCCCCTGGTGGACGCCTACCAGCGGCGCCTGCTGGCCGCCGACCACCTGGTGTTCGCCTTTCCGGTGTGGTGGGAGGCGATGCCGGCGGCCACCAAGGGCTTCCTCGACCGGGTGCTCACCAAGGGCGTGGTGTTCGCCGAACGGCCGGACGCCAAGGGCAATCCGTTCCACAACCTGATGCCGCGCCTCGGCGGGGTCACCGTCCTGTCCGTCATGACCACCCCGGACAAGGCCTACCGCTGGTGGTACCGCGACCCGCTGACCAAGATCCTGTTCAAGGGGACCTTCGGCAAGATCGGCGTCGGGAACCTGCGGTGGATCAACTTCGACCGCGTCGCCGGGAGGACCCCGGAGCAGCGCCGGCGGCTGCTCGACGACACCGAGCGGCGGTTCGCCGCCCTCGCCCCGGACCGGAAGGGCCCGCGCGTCCGCGGGAACCGGCGCGCGCCCGGGGCCCCGCTCACCCGCAGCGGTACGTGAAGGCCCCCTCGGCCGTGCGCGCGTCGGGCGACGTGATCACCAGGCGGGCCACGGCCCGGTGGGTGCCGGGCCCGTGGAAGGTCCAGAGCAGGTGGAGCCCGGCCTCCTCCTGCCCCCGGGCCAGGGTCTCGCGCAGGGGCGCGGACCGGGTCCCGTCGCTGCGCTCCCAGTGGTACGTCAGGGTGCCGGGCCGGCCGTCGGTGCGCACGACGCCCACGACGTCCGCCGTGCCGTCGCAGCCGAGCGGCCCGGCGGCGGTGACCGCGACGTCCCGCACCGCCGCCCGGGGGCCGTACTCCCGCCAGGCGAGGAAGGCCAGGACGGCGACCAGGACCAGCGCGGCGAGCGCGTAGCGGCGCGGCCGCCGGGGGCGGGGCGGGCGCGGCGGCGGGGCGCCGGGCAGGGTGCCCTGCCAGATCTGGACCGCGGTCGGGGTGTTCCCGGCGCGCCGGGCGGCGGCCGCGGTCACCCCCGGTCCGAAGCGCAGGACCTCGCCCTCCCGCCGGTCGGGGACCGGGTCCGGCTCGGGTCCCTCGAACCAGTGGCTGCCGAGTTCGGTGGCGCTGTAGTCGTCGTCGTTCACGAGATCACGCACCGTCGGACGAAGACCTGCCGGAGGGAACCGCCGTTCCCGGCGGCCGGGTCCGTGCTCGCGCGCGCTCCCCAGTAGCAGCCGGCGCCCCGGAAGGCGTGCGGGAGCGTGAGGGTGTACCGGGTGTCCCCCGCGCGCCGGAAGGTCTCGGAGCCGTCCGGCGTGCCCGGCGAGCCCTTCTCGTCGCCGGTGGACCACTCGACGAGGAGCGTCACCGGGCCCGTGCCGTCCGTCGTGATCTCGACGGTGGCCTCGGCGGTCGCGGTCCCGGTCTGCCGCAGGCTCGTGACGGAGACGGCCGTCACGGAGACGGGCGGCGTCGTCGGGGGCGTGGTGGGCGGTGTGCTCGGCGGAGTCGACGGAGGTTCCGTGGCCGGAGCGGTCGGGGTGACCGGAGCGGCCGGAACGGTGGAGGCGGGCGGCCCGGTCGGCGCGCCGTCCGTCGGGGAGGGGGTGGCCGGCGGGGCGGAGGTCTCCGGATCCGTCGAAGTCGAAGTCGGTGTCGCGGTCGGTATCGAAGTCGGTGTCGCGGTCGGTGTCGGCGTGGCCGTGGGCGTGGACTCCGGCGAGGGAGAGGCGGACGCGCTCGGGTCCGGCGGGAGCGGGTTCGCCGCCGTGTCCGTGGTCGCGAAGGCCTGCGCGGCCCGGTCGCCGTCCGTCTCCTCTCCCCCGGCCCGCGCGGCGAGGGCGAGCAGCAGCGCCAGGACGAGCGCGGCCGCCCCGGCGGGCAGTGCGCGGGGGAACCGGCGCCGGAGGCGCGGCGCGGGCGGCCGGGGCAGGGTGGTCGTGGCGAACGCGGTCGCGCCCTGGGCCGTACCGCCGGAGGAGGGGAAGAGCAGCGGCAGGAGCGCGGCGAGGGCCGCGAGGCGGCCCCGGCCCCGCTCCTCCCAGTCCGGGCCGTACGCGGCCGTGGCGACCGACTCCAGTTCGTCGACGAACGCGGCGGCGTTCTCCGGCCGTTCGTGCGGGGCCTTGGCGAGGCCGCGGCGGATGAGCGGGCGCAGCGGCTCGGGTGCCTGTCCGTCGGGGACGGGTGTCTCCAGGTGCTGGAGGGCGAGTTCGGCGAAGTTGTCGCCCGTGAAGGGCTTGCGTCCGGTCAGGCACTCGAAGAAGGTCGCGGTCGCCGCGTAGACGTCGGCCGCCGGGGAGGCGGGGGCGCCGTTCCACTGCTCGGGCGCCATGTAGGCGGGCGTCCCGGCGACGCCGGGTCTGCTGTCGCGTCCGGTCGCGATCCCGAAGTCGACCAGTTTGGACGAGCCGTCGGCGGCGACCAGGACGTTCTCGGGCTTGTAGTCGCGGTGCACGACGCCCGCCCGGTGCGCGGCGGCCAGGCCCAGGAGCGAGCCCTTGAGCACCGTGAGCGCGGCCTCGGGTCCGGTCGAGCCCTCCCGCGCGAGGAGGGCGCGCAGCGCGACGCCGTCCACCAGTTCCATGACGATGGCCGCGCCCCGGGGCGCCTCGACGTACTCGTAGAACCCCACGACGTACGGGGTGTCCAGGGCGCCGAGCAGCCGGGCCTCGGCCCGGAAGCCGCGGACGAACGCCTCGTCCGAACGGAGCCGTTCGCCCAGGTACTTCACGGCCACCGGCGTGCCGGTCGCGTCGTGCGCGGCCAGCACCACGCGGCCGCCGGCGCCCGCCCCCAGCTCACGGGCCTCCGTGTATCCCGGGACCACCCACGCGCTCATCCCCGCCCCCCTCCCCGGCACCCCGGCCGCCCTCCTCCACGGGGACGGATTCCCGCCACGGCCGGTTCCCGGGGGTCAGCGGAGGCCGGGGTCCGGATCGAGGCCGAGGCCGAGGTCGGGATCCAGGTCGGGATCCAGGTCGAGCGTCAGGCGCAGGTCGCGGCTGGAGCGGCCGACGCGCAAACGGCGGCGGCCGGCCGGCGTGCGCCAGTCCCGGCGCTCCTCGTCCCAGGACTGGAAGACCCGCCGGGGCAGGGTCAGGACGACCGTCGCGGTGCCGCCCGCGGGGACCTCGGCGACGGCGAACCCCGCCAGGACGCGGACGGGTTCGCCGGGCGCGCCGTCGGGGGCCTCCAGGTACGCCTGGACGACCTCCCGCCCGGTCCGGGGGCCGGTGTTGGTGAGGGTCACGGCGATCCGGGGCCCGTCGCCGCCTGCGGGAGCGGAGCGGCCGACGGAGGCGGAGCGGTCGGCGGAGGCGGAGCGGTCGGCGGGGACGGTGCGGTCGGCGGGGACGGACGGTCCGAGGGCCTCGGCGCGGTCGTAGGACCAGGTGGTCCAGCCGAGTCCGTGGCCGAAGGGGAAGGCGGGCTTGGTGCCGGCGCGGTCGTAGCCCCGGTGGCCGATGTGGAGCCCCTCGTGGTAGTCGAGGACGCCGTCGACGGGGACGGCGTCGGGGACCGGGACGTCCCCGGCGCGGGCGGGCAGGGTCCAGGGCAGGCGGCCGGAGGGTTCGGCGCGGCCGAGCAGGACGTCGGCGAGGGCGTGTCCCGCCTCCTGGCCGGGCAGCCACGCCCAGAGCAGGGCGGGCACCTCGTCGGCCCAGGGCAGCAGGACCGGGGCGCCGGCGTTGACCACCACCACGGTACGGGGGTTGGCGGCGGCCACCGCGCGCACGAGCCGGTGCTGCTGCGGCGTCAGCTCCAGGTCGGGGCGGTCCCAGCCCTCGGACTCGACCTCCTCGTTGGTCCCGACGACCACCACGGCGACGTCGGCCGCGCGGGCCGCCGCGACGGCCTCGGCGATCTCGTCCTCGACGTCCGGGCCGGGCGGCAGGTGGCGCACGTGGGCGGTGACGAAGCGGCCGTAGGCGTCGGCGTCGACGACCCGGAGGTCGATCCTCAGGTCCAGGCGGACCGGGTCGGCGTCCACCCGCACGGTGTGGCGGCGGGTCTCGGGGTGGTGGTGGCCGGACTCCAGGATCAGTTCGACGCCCCGGTCGTCCTCGCCGGTGTGGACCGGCTCGCCGTCGAGGGCGACGGTGAAGCGCCCGGCGCAGCCGAACTCCAGGAGGTGGTCGCCCGGTTCGGCGAGGGTGATCCGGCCGGTGAGGACCACGTCGGCGGTTCCGTCCGACACGCCGAAGGCCCCCCAGTCGCCGGTGCGGCGGACCTCCTCGCCCAGCGGGGTGCCGTTCCCGTCCAGGTACGCGGCGCGCATCCCGGTGAGGAGCGCGGGGTCGACGAACGGGGCGTGCCGCCGGGACGATCCGCCGCGGTGCACGGTCAGTTCGACCGCCTCCGGCAGGGCGGCCCGCAGCCCCTCGGCGTACCCCACCGTGCGGACGGCCGGGACGTAGGCGCTGCCGCCGCCCTGGAGGTACGGCTCGACGGCGTTCGGTCCGATCAGCGCCACGCGGTTCAGCCGGCTCGCGTCCAGGGGCAGGAGGGCCCGGTCGTCGCGCAGCAGGACGGTGCCCCGGGTGAGGACCTCGCGCAGCGCGGCGAAGTCCTCCTCGCCGACCGGTGCGGGCGCGGGTGCGGCCGGCGGCGGCGGGGGCTGGTCGCCGGGCGCCCAGGGCCCGGTCAGTTTTCCGACGCGGGCGGCGAGCCGCATCAGCCGCAGGACCTTGTCGTCGACGTCCGCCTCGTCCACCTCGCCGCGGCGGACCGCCGCGGCGAGGGCGTCGCCCCACGGCCCGTCGGGGCCCGGCATCACCAGGTCGAGACCGGCGACGGCGGTGGCCGCGGTCGTCCGGGTGGCGGCCCAGTCGCTGATCACCGCCCCGTCGTAGCCCCACTCGTCCTTCAGCACGCCCCGGAGGATCCGCCGGTGTTCGAGGACCGGCGCCGACTCGGTGCCGTCGTCGAGTCCCGAGTAAGCGCCCATCACGCTCCACGGTCCGGCCTCGGCGAGGACGCGCTCGAACGGGGCGAGGTAGACCTCGCGGAGCGTGCGGGGGTCGATCCTGGCGCGGTACCGGGTGCGGTCGGTCTCGGAGTCGTTCGCGACGAAGTGCTTCAGGCAGGCGGCGACGCCCTCGCCCTGGAGGCCGCGCACGAGCGCGGCGCCGAGCGCGCCGGACAGGAGGGGGTCCTCGGAGAGGCACTCGAAGTGGCGGCCGGCGACCGGGGTGCGCTGGAGGTTGACCAGCGGGGCCAGGACGACGTCCACGCCCTTCCGGCGGGCCTCGGCGGCGAAGACGCGGCCGAGGCGTTCGGCGAGTTCCGTGTCCCAGGTGGCGCCGGTGGCGCTCGGGGCCGGGGCGAGGAGTCCGGTCTCGCCGGGCACCTCGCCGGTCCCCCGTACGCCCTGGGGTCCGTCGGAGGTGACGACGGGGTGGAGTCCGAGCCTCGGTTCCCCGTGCAGCGCCCAGAGGCTCGCCCCGGTCAGCAGCCGCACCTTGGCCGTCAGGTCCAGGGACGCGATCAGCGCGGCCCAGCGGCTCTCGTCCGCCTCCGGCCGGGCGGGGCAGGCGGGAGGTGCGGGCGACGGGGCAGACATGGGGTTCCCTCCGGCCGGGGCGGCGACGTGCCGTCGTGATGACGGCCACATGAAAGCACACCCGCTAAGTACTCAGTAAGTGATCTGAGCCACATGCCTCCGAGGAGTCCCCGGAGGCGGTCTCCCGGCTCTCGGGGCCACCTATGCTGGCGCGCGTGAGCAACCACCCGGCAGGCAAGACGCAGCGTCCGCCCCGCACGCCCCGCAGCGCGGAGGCCAAGCAGCGCCGGCAGGACATCCTGCACATCGCCATGGACACGTTCGCCGCCCGCGGTTACCACAACGCGCCGATCCAGGAGATCGCCGACCGCGCCGGACTCACCCAGGCCGGGGTCCTGCACTACTTCCGGACCAAGGCCCAACTGCTCACCAGCGTCCTGGAACTCCGCGACCAGACCGACATCGAGCAGCTCGGGCCCGACCGGCCGCGCGGGACGGAGTTCCTGCGCCACCTCGTCGACACCGCCCGCCGCAACGCCGAGCGCGAGGGCATCGTGCGCCTGTACGCGGTGCTCTCGGCCGAGTCCGTCACCGACGACCACCCCGCGCAGGCCTACTTCCGCGACCGCTACACCGGACTGCGCGCCTTCGTGGCCGACGCGCTGCGCGAGGCGGGCGGCCTCGCCGACGACGACGCCCGCGTCGAGCCGGCCGCGAGCGCGATCATCGCCGTCATGGACGGCCTCCAGGTCCAGTGGCTCCTCGCGCCCGACGCGGTCGACATGACCGTGTCGACGGAACTCGCCCTGAACTCCCTCCTCACCACGCTCGCACCGGACCGCTTCCCCGCCGAGGGGTGAGCACGTCCGGTCGCGGCCGACCGCACGGAGGGGAACGCGCCGTGGAACCGGCCGAGGAGACCGCGGCCCGCCGGGAGGAGCCGACCGCCCCCGACCGGCCGGGATACCGGGCCGAGCCGTCGTACGACCCCGGCCGGAGCCGGATCTTCCCGGCCCCGGTCCCGCCGGAACTGCGGGCCCTGGGGGACGTGGTCCGGGCGGCCGACCGGCCGGTGCGGCTCGCCTTCCGCGCCTCCCGGGTCGCGCTGCTCGACACCCTCTGCCGCTGGCAGGCGCTGCGCGCGCTGGCGTACACGCGCCTGCTGGCCGTCCGCGGCGGGGACGAACGGCTGTGGGCCGACCTGCGGGTGACGCCCGGGCCGGAGACGGCCGCCGATCCGGGACTGCCCGAGCTGCTGGCGCGCCTGGAGCGGGCCGCGGCGGAGCTGCCCGTGGAGCTGCTGGACGCGGTCGTCCGCGACGCGGGCGGACTGCTCGGGGACAACCGGTTCGCGGCGCCGGTCCTGGCCGCCGGACTCACCGCCGACTCCCGGCCGGACGACCGGGACGAGGCGGTCTCCCGCGCCGTGGTGCTCACCGGCTACTGGTACGAGGTGCCCGGGTCGCGCGGCGCGCCGGCCCTCGCGTGGAGCGCGAACCTGTTCGTCCGTTCCTGGCTGTGGTGGTCGGGGCGGTTCGTGTACGGCGATCCGGAGGGCGGCATCGGCATCGCCTCGGACCCCCGCCCGCCCCTGCCCGCCGCGTCCGCCCTGCCGGAGTGGGCGGCGCCCCTGCTGGACCGTGTCGGGCGGGGAGAGGGCTCGGCGCCGTGACGGACGCGTGACGGACGCGGAGGACCGGGGGCGGGGGCCCGGGCGCGGTCAGCGGCTCGCGTACGGCAGCAGGGCCATCTCGCGGGCGTTCTTGATCGCGGCGGCGAGGGCCCGCTGCTGCTGGGCGGTCACGCGGGTGACGCGGCGGCTGCGGATCTTGCCCCGGTCGGAGAGGAACCTGCGCAGCAGGTCGGTGTCCTTGTAGTCGATGTACGTGATCCCGGCCGCGTCCAGCGGGTTGGGTCGGGGCTTGGCGGGCTTGCGGGGGTCGGGGCGTCGGGCCACGGCGGTTTCTCCTTCGGTGGACGTGTCGTGCGTGTCGTACGGCGGGGTCAGGCGGCGTCGAGCAGCGGGGCGAAGGCCGCGGGCAGGCGCTTCCAGGACTCCGGCCCCGACGCGTACTCCGCGTCGGTCAGCAGGCAGGAGTCGAGGAGCCGTTCGAGGCCGTCCCGGTCGAGGCCGGGCGAGGTGAAGACGAGGTGCTGGCAGCAGTCGCCGTGCTCGGCGTGCCAGTCGAGCGCGGCGGCCGCCCGGCGCACGGGCGGGACCATCTCCCAGGCCGCGTCCGGCAGCGAGGCGAGCCAGGGCCCGGCGCTCTCCACGCACAGCGCCCCGCCGGCCGCGTCCCAGGCGAGCAGCGTGTCCGGGCGGTCGGCGAGCCAGAACCGGCCGCGGCTGCGGGCCGCCGCGCAGCACAGGTCCTCCAGGGCCTCGTAGAGGCGCTCGGGGTGGAAGGGACGTCGGCGGTGCCAGACGAAGGTGGTCACGCCGGCCTCGTCCGCGTCCTGAGGCAGGAGCGCGCACGCGGGGTGCTGGGCGGCCGCGGCGGCCTCGACGTCGAAGCCCGCGAAGGCGGCCCGGGCGAGGTCGGCCGAGGCGGCCGGCACGCGGCGGGCGGTGGGGTGGAGCTGGGCGAGGAGGGCGTGGTCCTCCTCGTCCGCCTCGGCGCTGTCGACCACGGCGAGGACGGGGGCGTACTCCAGCTGGCGGGCCCAGGTGTCGCCGACGGTCCGCCGGTCGGTGGGGGCGGCGGCGAGCCCGGCCTCCGCGAGGTCGTCGCCGTTGGCGAGGTACGGCAGGACGAGCGCGGGGTCCACGGCGGTGATCACGCCCGTCACGGACAGGCGGTCCCCGCCGTGTCCGGCGATGACCTCGGCCATGGCCTTCGGCTCGACCGAGTCCCACAGCTCGACCACCGCGAGCCGGGTGAGGCCGTCGCCCGCCAGGCGTTCCAGCTCGGGGACGAGGTCCTCGCGCAGCGCGCAGCAGGCGCAGTCGTTCACCAGCGGCGTCTCGCCCCGGGAGACGGGCCCGGAGGCGTCCCGGACGAGGCGGAGCACGGTGCCGTCGGGGGCCGAGGCGAGGTCGTGGTGGAGCGCCACGCTCCCCGGGACGGCCCGCAGGAGGCGGTCGACGACCTCCTTGCGGGCCTCGGCGTGGAGCCCGGCGACGATCACGACGGGCAGTTCACGGGCGTACGGCATCAGCGGGCTCCGTAGCGGCGCTCGAAGCGTTCCACGCGGCCGGCGGTGTCGAGGACGCGGGCGGTGCCGGTGTAGAAGGGGTGGCTCGCCGAGGAGATCTCGACGTCGACGAGCGGGTAGGTGTGGCCGTCCTCCCAGTCGATCGTCTTGTCGCTGGTGATCGTGGAGCGGGTGAGGAAGGCGGTGCCGGAGGCCGAGTCGCGGAAGACGACGGGGCCGTAGGCGGGGTGGATGCCGGGCTTCATGGCGGGGACCTTTCGGCGGTGGGGGTAGGGGACGGGGTCAGCGCTCTTCGCGGAAGTCGACGTGCCGGCGGGCGACGGGGTCGTACTTGCGCAGCACCATGCGGTCGGGGTCGTTGCGGCGGTTCTTGCGGGTGACGTAGGTGAAGCCGGTGCCCGCGGTGGAGCGGAGCTTGATGACGGGGCGGATCTCGTTGCGTGCCATGGGGCTAGTATATGACAACGGTTTTCATTATCGAAAACCGCCCGACCCCAGAACCGTCCCCGAGAGGTGAACCACCCATGTCCGCCCACTGCCAACTGACCGGCGCCAAGCCGGGATTCGGCAACTCCGTCTCCCATTCACACCGGCGCACCTCGCGCCGCTTCGACCCGAACGTCCAGCGCAAGCGCTACTGGCTGGCCAGTGAGGGGCGCCACGTCCGCCTCACCCTGAGCGCCAGGGCGATCAGGACCGTGGACGTGATCGGCGTCGAGGCCGCCGTGGCCCGCATCCGGGCGCGGGGAGGGAAGGTCTGATGGCGAAGAAGAGCAAGATCGCGCGGAACGAGCGGCGCAAGGAGGTCGTCGAGCGGTACGCCGCCCGGCGCGCCGAGCTCAAGGAGATCATCCGCCGCCCGTCCACCGCCCCGGCGGAACGGGAGGCCGCGCAGGCCGAGCTGCGCCGGCAGCCGCGCGACGCCAGCGCCACCCGCGTGCGCAACCGCGACGGCGTGGACGGGCGGCCCCGGGGCTATCTGCGCGCGTTCGGACTGTCCCGGGTGCGCACCCGGCAGCAGGCGCACGCGGGCTTCCTGCCCGGGGTGACCAAGTCGTCCTGGTAGGCCCCGACACCGGTCCGGCCGCGCCGCTCGCGGGGCCGGACCGGTGCGTTCGGAGACGAGGGCGGACCGGCGCGCCCGAGCGCGGGGGGCCGGAGCGTGAAGGCGGGACCTCGAATTGAAAATGGCAGCCATTTTCATCTAGCCTCTCTTCCGCACACCCGCCCCCTCCCCCAGGAGTCCACGATGGCCGTCCCCAAGCGCAAGACGTCCCGCAGCAACACCCGTCACCGCCGCGCCCGGTGGAAGGCGACCGCGACGCAGCTCGTGCCGGTCACGGTCGACGGCACCGTCCACCGGGTCCCCCAGCGGCTCGTGAAGGCGTACGAGCGCGGACTCCTCCGCCCCGAGGGCTGAGCACGCGCCCCCGTACGACCGCCCGACGGAAGCGGCGGTCCGAGACTCCGGGCCGGGCGGTGGTCGCAGCCACGGCACCGTCCGGCCCGGTACCTCCCGGCGCGACCGTCGGCCCGCCCCTCCCGCCGGCCCCTCCCCGGCCGGGCCCTCGTGGCGCTCTTGTGAACGGCTTCCCGCCGGTGGAACGATGCGACCGCACCGATCGCCCGACCGGAGGGACCGTCGTGACCGACGATCAGCAACGACCGCCCGCGGCGGTCGTGTTCGACGCGCTGGGAGCGGAGTACGAGAAGGCGTTCGCCGGTTCCGAGGCGCACCGGCGCTCGCTGGAGCGGCTGCTCGGGCGGCTCGCGCCGGGCAGCCGGGTCCTCGACGTGGGCAGCGGCACGGGCCGGCCCACCGCCGGGACGCTCGCGGACGCCGGTCACGAGGTGCTGGGCGTCGACGTCTCCCCCGTCATGGTGGAGCTGGCGTCCCGTCAGGTGCCGGCCGCCTCCTTCCGGTGCGCCGACATCCGGGACCTGCCGCTCGACGACGCCTCGTTCGACGCGGTCTGCGTGTACTTCTCCCTGCTCCAGCTGGACCGGCGCGAACAGACGGAGACGGTGCGGCGGCTGGCCCGGGCGCTGAGGCCGGGCGGTCATCTGGTCCTGGCCACCGTGCCGCTGGACGTGGAAGGGGTGGAGGCCGTCTTCATGGGGCAGCCCGTGCGCGTGACCAGCTTCACCGCGGCGGACCTCGCCGCCGTGGCCGAGTCCGCCGGTCTCGACGTGCTGGAGCGCGAGGAGACGCTGTTCACCCCGGCCCATCCGGACGCCGGTCCGGAGCCGCACGTGTTCCTGGACTGCCGCCGGCGCCGGGACGACGCGGCGGACGGCGCCTGACGGCACGGCGCACGCCGCGGGACCCCGCGCCGGGGCCCGCGTCAGCGGCCCGTGGCGGAGCCGTACCCGGTCATGCGTTCCGGCCCGCGTCGGGGCCGTCGTGGGTGGCGGCGCCGGAGTCGTCGAACACGTCCCGCTTGTGGTCCTTGCCCTGGTCGAGGCTGGCGATGACGGGGTGGTTGAGGTCGAAGGCGGGCGACTCGGAGCGGATGCGCGGGAGGGTGACGAAGTTGTGGCGGGGCGGCGGGCAGGAGGTAGCCCACTCCAGGGAGCGGCCGAAGCCCCACGGGTCGTCGACGGTGACGCGGGGGGCGGTCCTGGCGGTGTTCCAGACGTTGTAGAAGAACGGCAGGGTGGACGCCCCGAGCAGGAACGCGCCGATGGAGGACACCGTGTTGAGCGCGGTGAAGCCGTCGGCCGACAGGTAGTCGGCGTAGCGGCGCGGCATCCCCTCGGCGCCGAGCCAGTGCTGGACGAGGAACGTGGCGTGGAAGCCGACGAACAGGGTCCAGAAGTGGACCTTGCCCAGGCGCTCGTCGAGCATCTTTCCGGTCATCTTGGGCCACCAGAAGTAGAAGCCGGCGAACGTCGCGAAGACGACCGTGCCGAAGACCACGTAGTGGAAGTGGGCGACGACGAAATAGCTGTCCGTGACGTGGAAGTCCATCGGCGGCGAGGCCAGGATGATCCCGGTCAGACCGCCGAACAGGAAGGTGACCAGGAATCCGATCGACCACAGCATGGGGGTCTCGAAGGAGAGCGACCCGTTCCACATCGTGCCGATCCAGTTGAAGAACTTCACCCCGGTCGGGACCGCGATCAGGAAGGTCATGAAGGAGAAGAACGGCAGCAGCACCGCCCCGGTGGCGAACATGTGGTGCGCCCACACCATCACCGAGAGTCCGGCGATCGCGATGGTGGCCCCGACGAGGCCCACGTAACCGAAGATCGGCTTGCGGGAGAAGACCGGGAAGATCTCGGTGACGATGCCGAAGAACGGCAGCGCGATGATGTAGACCTCGGGGTGCCCGAAGAACCAGAAGAGGTGCTGCCACAGGAGCGCCCCGCCGTTGGCGGGGTCGAAGACGTGCGACCCGAACCGGCGGTCCGCCTCCAGGGCGAACAGGGCCGCGGCCAGGACGGGGAAGGCGAACAGGACGAGCACCGAGGTCAGCAGGACGTTCCAGGTGAAGATCGGCATCCGGAACATCGTCATGCCGGGTGCGCGCATCCCGATGATCGTGGTGATGAAGTTGACCGCGCCGAGGATCGTGCCGAAGCCGGTGAGCGCGAGCCCCATGATCCACAGGTCGCCGCCCACGTAGGGCGTGTGCTCCGCGCCACTGAGGGGCGTGTAGGCGGTCCAGCCGAAGTCCGCCGTCCCCTGGGGGGTGAGGACCCCCGCGAAGACGATGACGCCGCCGAGGAGGAAGAGCCAGTACGAGAACATGTTCAGGCGCGGGAAGGCCACGTCGGGCGAGCCGATCTGCAGGGGCATGATCGCGTTGGCGAAACCGGCGAAGGTGGGGGTGGCGAACAGCAGCAGCATCACCGTCCCGTGCAGGGTGAAGAGCTGGTTGTACTGCTCGGGGGAGACGATCTGCAGGCCCGGCCGCGCCAGCTCCGCCCGGAGCACGAGGGCCATCAGGCCGCCCAGCAGGAAGAAGACGAACGACGTGATCAGGTAGAGGTGCCCGATCTTCTTGTGGTCGGTCGTCGTCAGCCAGTCCACGACGGCCTTCCCCCGGCTCTTCCTCCTCACGGGCACGAGGGCGGGCGGCTCCGTGGAGACGGTCATGGGAACTCCTGCGGGGGCTCGGGCGGACGCACGCGGCAGGGCGACCGTAGACCAGCTTTTTCCGCAAACCGATCAAATACGGACGTGTGGGCGAAATCGTTTCATCGCACGAGCCGTGACCTGCGGCGTTCGTCCCTCCGGGAGAAAAAGCACCCGCACGGCGGGTACGGGCGCGGGACCGTCGCGCGTTCCGGACGGTTTCCGTCGCGCGGTTCGGGGCACACGCGCGGAACGGAACATGTGTTCCCCGTACGGAACTTCGGGAACTCAGGGCTTCAGGGCTTCGGAACAAGGAGACGGTCGATGCGGATGGCGCACCCCCTGGTGCTGGAGAACCTCGTCGAGCAGTACGGGATGCTGCGGGCCCTGTACGCCGAGAGCCGCTCGGTCGAGGCCCGCCGGCAGATCGAGGACCTCACCCACACCTTGTGCGCGTCCACCGGCGCCCGTGACATCGACGCCGCCCTCGCCGCCGCCCGCCATCAGCTGGCCCGCGCCCGCTCCGAGAGCGACTTCGCGCTCATCGGCTGAGCGCGCGGCCGGATCCGGAGGACAACCGCCCGGAGGGACGGACGGCGGGGGCGCCGAATCCGCCGTGCTGAAGTCCGCCGTGCTGAAGAACGGCAGCGTTCCGTTTCGCCGCCTTCTGTATGGTTATAGGCAGTTCATGACGTATGCCTCTGATCTCGACGGTCATGGCCCTACGAGCGGAACCGTGCTGCGGGCACTGGAACGCGTACTGCCGTCGGCCTCGGGCCCCGGCAGGGTCCTTCGCGCCATGGACCGCGTGGAGCGCTCCACCGTCCTCGACGGGCCGGCCGGGCGTCTCGGCCGCGTGGTCCGGGCGCTCCCCCTGGGCCGGGCGAGGGACGCGCTGCACGGGCGTTGGCTGGGCCATCCCGCCCATCCGGTGATGGTGCAGCTGCCGATCGGCGCCTGGTTCTCGGCGGCGGTGCTCGACATGCTGCCGGGACAGCGACGGGCGGCGGGCGCGCTGATCGGCGTGGGGCTCGCGGCCGCGGCCCCGGCGGCCGTGGCGGGCTGGGTCGACTGGGCCGAGCTGCAACGCCGGCAGATGCGGGTCGGGCTGGTGCACGCGGCGGCGAACGCCACGGGAGTGGGGCTCTACGCGGGGTCCCTGGCCGCCCGGGTGCGGGGTCGCGCCGCTCTGGGCAAGGCCCTGGGGTTCGCGGGCCTGACGGTCGTCGGCGTCGGCGGCGCGATCGGCGGCCATCTGGCCTTCCGGCAGGCCGCGGGCGCCAACCGCACCGCGTCGGTGCCGGATCTGGTGGAGCCGGGCTGGCACGGGATCGGACGGATCGCGGACCTGCCTCTCGGGCAGGCGGTCCGGCGGCACGTCGACGACGTGGCGATCCTGGTCGTACGCGAGAGCACGGACCGCGTGCACGTCCTGGTGGATTCGTGCAGTCACGCGGCCGGGCCCCTGTCCCGGGGCACGATCGAGGACGGCTGCGTGCGCTGCCCGTGGCACGGCAGCGTCTTCCGCCTGGAGGACGGCTGGAACGTCGGCGGCCCCGCGACGGCTCCCCAGCCCGTTTTCGACACCCGCGTCGTCGACGGCCGGGTCGAGGTGAGGCTGCGCGCCCCGGAAGCGTAGAACGGCGCCCCCCGGACGGGCGTGACGTCTCCGTCGTACGGGACGCACGGGCCGTGGACACCGCTCGGCGGAGACCGCTGCCGTGAACCGCGTCGTGTGCGGGAGAGCGGCCGCGTACGACGGGTCGGGAAGGCGCTCCGGCGCGTGGGACGGCCTTCGCTCCGGCCCCTCTCAGAGATCCGGGGTCACGTGCCGTCCGGCCCGTGACCCCGCGTACGCGGCGATGCGGAGCGACCGGAGGCGGTCGACAGGACGGAAGCCCGGCAGGGGGGCGAGGTAGGGATCGAACGCGCCACCGTCCGGAGAGGGCCGGGAGCCCTGCCCGTGGAGGGTGAGCCGGGCCAGGGGCCGCCAGGTCCCGGTCTCTCCGAAGCAGAGCTGGAACACCATGGGCCGTGCGGCCGTGACCGCTCCCACCGCCACGGGGTCGGCGGGGATCCTCCGGGTTCCCGGAACCGGGAACGCGGCCACCACCCCCCGCCTCCCCCCGACGACGTACGGCAGGAGGGTGGAGTACGGGCCGGCCGTAGCGGACGTGCGGAGGAACGGCACGTGGCGGGCCCACCGGCCCCGTCCGCCGGTCGTCAGGAGGAGGTCCAGGAAGCGGCCCGGCCCGCCCGCGTCCTCCACCCGCAACGCGAGGCCCAGTCCGTCCGGCAGCGGGTGCGGCAGCCCGGCGCCCCGGGACCATCGGGCCGTCACCTCGTAGGAGCCGGGAACGTCGAGCCACGGCACGTCCCAGCGGTCCCGGCGGCCGGGTACGACGAGGCGGCCCGCGAGGGCGGTTCCACGGGGGTGCAGGGCGGGCCGGTTCCCTCGGCGGCGGGCGGCGGTCCGTGCGGTGCGGAAGGCGATGCGGTCGAGGCGGTTCATGCGACTTTCCGTTCCTGGTGCCGACGGTGACACGGGCGATGCCCGACACCACCGTCGTCTGCCCAGAATCGCGCCGGCCGACCGGATCGCCCCGGACGAAGGACGATGCGCGCGGACGGGGGGTGCTCAGTCGTCGGCGATCTGCAGGGCCAGGACGAAGTGTTCGCCGTCCGTTCCCGCGAGCAGGCTGTCGAACAGCGGGGTGAGGCCGTTCACGGCGCCGCACTCGGCGTCGTGGTTGGTCCACCAGGCGGCCTCCGGCCCGAGCAGGGACGCCACCCGGGCCGCCCCGCGCTCGGCGGTCTCCGCGGGCAGGTGCCGGTGGCTCGGCCAGACCAGGTCGACGGTCGCGAGCCGGGTCAGGAACGCGGCGGCCTCGCGCGGCTCCAGCGGTTCCAGCGCGGCGCGGATCCCGGGTGTCGCCGGCGGGACGTACCCGGGCAGGAAGCGGCGCCAGGCCTCGTCCTCCGCGACCTCGGCGAGCAGCGTGCGGATGCGGGCCGCCAGCTCCGGCAGGGCGGGTTCCGGCCCGGTGAGACGGCCGGCCGCCACGTACACCCGCGTCGGCACCGACAGCTCCGCCATGCCGGCTTCCAGCCCGGCCAGGACCTCTCGGGATGTCACAGCGGGATTCTGCCGTACTCCAGGGCCCGGGGCTCCGGGGCGTCGGGCGCGCACGGGCGGGCGCATGGTCGGACGGCTCTCGTCAGACCTTGCGGGCCAGCAGGTGGATCTCCTGGAACTGCCGCCGGTCGGTCGGCTCCGGTTCGCGGACCGTCCGGGCCGTCTCGGCGAGTCCGTACTCGCGCAGCAGTGCGGAGAGGTGGTCGGGCCACCAGCGGTGGGCCGGCGCGACCGCGTGGTCGAAGACCTGCGTCGGGTGCGCCGGTCCCTCGCTTCCCGAGAAGGCGATCAGGAGGTGGCCGCCGGGGGCCAGTACGCGGTGGAACTCCGTGAGGATCGGAGGGAGTTCACCCGGCGGGGTGTGGATGACGGACCAGCGCGAGAGCACGCCGTCCAGCGCGCCGTCGGCGATGTCGAGGGCGTCCATCGAGCCCACGTCGAACCGCAGGTGCGGGTGGGCCCGGCGGGCCAGCTCGATCATCGCGGGAGAGGCGTCGACGCCGGACGCCTCCAGGCCGAGGCGGTCCAGGTGGGCGGTGACGTGACCGGGCCCGCAGCCCAGGTCCGCGACCCGGCCGCGCCCGTCCGCGCGGACGACCTCGGCGAAGACGTCCAGGACCGCGCGGTCCAGGGGGCGGTCCCGCAGCGTGTCGCGGAACATCTCCTCGTAGGTGGCGGCGACGGCGTCGTAGGCCTCGCGGACGGTACCGGGAGCATCGTGTTCGACCATGCCCGCGACAGTAGTCCGGGGCGGGACGGTGGAGCACGAGGGCCTCCCGGCCCGGCGCGGGCGTCCGCCGCCGCACCGGGCCGGGAGGCCCTCGCCCGTCGTCGCGGCTCAGAGGGCGCCGACGATGTCCTCGACCCGGGCCTTCGCGTCGCCGAAGAGCATCGAGGTGTTCTCCTTGAAGAAGAGCGGGTTCTGCACGCCCGCGTACCCGGAGGCCATCGAGCGCTTGAACACGATGACCTTGCCTGCCTCCCAGACGGTGAGGACCGGCATGCCGGCGATCGGGCTGCCGGGGTCCTCGGCCCCGGCCGGGTTGACCGTGTCGTTGGCGCCGATCACGAGGACGACGTCGGTCTTGGCGAAGTCGTCGTTGATCTCGTCCATCTCCAGGACGATGTCGTACGGCACCTTGGCCTCGGCGAGGAGCACGTTCATGTGGCCGGGCAGGCGGCCGGCGACCGGGTGGATGCCGAACCGCACGTCGACGCCCTTGGCGCGCAGCTTCGAGGTGAGCTCCGCGACCGGGTACTGGGCCTGGGCGACGGCCATGCCGTACCCGGGCGTGATGACCACGGACCGGGCCGAGCCGAGCAGTTCGGCGGCGCTCGCGGCGGTGATCTCGGTGTGCTCGCCGTAGTCGACGTCCGAGCCCGACGGCGCCTCGATGCCGAAGCCGCCGGCGATGACCGAGAAGAAGGAGCGGTTCATCGCCTTGCACATGATGTAGCTCAGGTAGGCGCCGGACGAGCCGACCAGGGCGCCGGTGATGATCAGCAGGTCGTTGCCGAGCAGGAAGCCCGAGGCGGCCGCGGCCCAGCCGGAGTAGCTGTTGAGCATCGAGACCACGACCGGCATGTCGCCGCCGCCGATCGAGGCCACCAGGTGCCAGCCGAGGGCGAGCGCCAGGACCGTCACCACGATGAGCAGCCACAGCTCCGGCGTGATCACGAACCACACCGTCAGGGCGACGAACAGGGCGAGCGAGCCGAGGTTCAGGACGTTCTTGCCCGGCAGCACCAGCGGCTTGGAGTCGATCTTCGCGGCGAGCTTCAGGTACGCCACGACGGAGCCGGTGAAGGTCACCGCGCCGATGAACAGGCCGATGAACACCTCGGCGTGGTGGATGCCGAGGGTGCCGAGCGCGTCCAGGGCCTTCGCCTCGTGGCCGTCCGGGTCGTGCTCGACGTTCAGGAAGCCGTTCCAGCTCACCAGGACGGCGGCCAGGCCGACGAAGGAGTGCAGCAGCGCGATGAGTTCGGGCATGCCGGTCATCTCGACGCCGCGGGCCCGCTGGAGGCCGATCAGCGCGCCGGTCAGCATCGCGACGCCCATCAGGCCGAGGCCGGCGGTGCTGACGTCGCCGTCCACCGCGAGCACGACCGTCGCGACGAGCGCGACGCCCATGCCGAGCATGCCGAAGGCGTTGCCGAGCCTGGCCGTCTCGTGCTTGGAGAGTCCTGCCAGCGCGAGGATGAACAGCAGCGCGGCAACGAGGTAGGCCGCCTGGGCGGCAATGGTCGCAGACATGTCAGCTCCGGTTGAACATGGCGAGCATGCGACGCGTCACCGCGAAGCCGCCGAAGACGTTGATACTGGCCAGGAGGATCGCCACGGACGACAGCACCGTGACCGCCGCGCTGGTGTGGCCGATCTGGAGGAGCGCACCGACGACGATGATCCCGGAGATCGCGTTCGTCACCGACATCAGCGGTGTGTGCAGCGCGTGGTGCACGTGGCCGATGACGTAGTAGCCGATCACGATCGCGAGGACGAAGACCGTCACGTGCGGGAGCAGCGCCGCCGGCGCGAACGCGGCGAGGAGGAAGAGGGCCAGGGCGCCGAGGGCCACTCCGCCGAACCTCTGCCCCGCCGTCATCGGCGCCTTCTTCGGCGCGGGCTCCACCGCGGCCGCCGCGGGCGCGGGGGCCGGGGCCGCCGAGACCTGGACCGGCGGGGGCGGCCAGGCCGACTCGCCCGCGCGCACGACGGTGATCGAGCGCTGCACCGGGTCGTCCCAGTCGAGGACGAGCCGGGCGTCCTTCTCCGGCGTCATCAGCTTCAGCAGGTTCACCAGGTTCGTGCCGTACAGCTGCGAGGCCTGCGCGGGCAGTCGGCCCGCGAGGTCGGTGTAGCCGATGATCGTCACGCCGTTCTCCGTGACGGTCTTCTCGCCCTTCACGGTGCCCTCGACGTTGCCGCCGTTGGCGGCCGCCATGTCGACGATCACCGCACCCGGCTTCATGCTCGCCACCATCTCGGCGGTGATCAGCGTCGGCGCGGGGCGGCCGGGGATCAGCGCGGTGGTGATGACGATGTCGACCTCGCGGCACTGGGCCGCGTAGAGCTCGACCTCGCGCGCCTTGTAGTCGTCGCCCATCTCCTTGGCGTAGCCGGTCTTCGAGACCTCGACCTCGGGGGACTCGATCGACAGGTACTCGCCGCCGAGGGAGCGGACCTGGTCGGCCACCTCGGGCCGGGGGTCGGTGGCGCGGACGATCGCGCCGAGCGAGCCCGAGGCGCCGATCGCCGCCAGGCCGGCGACGCCGGCGCCCGCGACGAGCACCTTCGCGGGCGGCACCTTGCCGGCCGCCGTCACCTGGCCGGTGAAGAACCGGCCGAACTCGTGCGCCGCTTCGACGACGGCCCGGTAGCCGGCGATGTTCGCCATCGAGGACAGCACGTCCATCGACTGGGCCCGGCTGATGCGCGGCACGGCGTCCATCGAGAGGGCGGTGAAGGGGCGCCGGACCAGGTCCTCGACCATCTCCGGGTCGAAGGCCGGGGCGAACAGGGCGATCACGGTCGCCTCGGGCCGGACCCGGTCGAGCTGGGACGGGGCCGGGGCGTTGACCCCGAGCACCACGTCCGCGGCCACCGCGTCGCCCACGGTCGCGCCGGCGGCCTCGTAGGCGCTGTCGGTGAAGCCGGCCGCGACGCCCGCGCCCTGGTCGACGACCACGTCGTACCCCAGTTTGCGGATCTGTTCGACGGTGGCCGGCGTGGCCGAAACGCGACTCTCACCTGCCCGCGCTTCCTTGAGGACTCCGACAATCACGAGTGTTCTCCGTTCGCTGCTCTGGCCGTCAACGGCGTGTTCCCGACTCGATCAAGAAGTGCGCGCCCGCGATGGTCCGGAGCACGCCGCTCAGCTTGACCGCCGGGGCTCTCCTTGAACAGCACCCGCTGGTGAGGCACACGCAACACTTGACGGACCGGCTCCCATGCCCCACGCGACGGCGTGCGGGCGGGAGTCGCGACCGCCGGAGGGGCCCGTGGCGGCGCCGTCGCCACGGCCGAAGGGACACGTGACCATACCGTCGCCACGGCCGGAGAGAGCCGTGGCGGCGCCGTCGCCACGGCCGGAGAGAGTTGTGGCCGTGCCGTCGCCACGGCCGGGGGCTCAGCCGATGCGGGTCCCCCGGCCGCTCACCCGGACGCGCGGGTCGCCCGCGCGCAGCGTCACCGTGAGCTCGCCGGGGCGGCCCAGGTCCTCGCCCTGGCGCAGGGTGAGGACGGCGTCCTCGGGGACGAGCCCGAGGTCACGGGCGTAGGCGCCGAACGCGGCGGCTGCGGCGCCGGTCGCCGGGTCCTCCACGACGCCGCCGACGGGGAACGGGTCGCGGACGTGGAAGACGGTGGCCGATTCCCGCCACACCAGTTGGACCGTGGTCAGGTCCAGGCGCCGCATCAGGGCTTCGAGGCGCGCGAAGTCGTACGCGAGGTCGGCGAGTCGGGCGCGCGTCGCCGCCGCGAGGACGAGGTGGCGGGCGCCGGCGAAGGCGATGCGGGGCGGGAAGGCCGGGTCGAGGTCGGCGGCCGGCCAGTCGAGCGCGGCGAGCGCCTCCGCGAGGTCGGCGCCGTCGACCGCCTCGACGTGCGGCTCGACGCTGGTGAGCGTGGCCCGGAGCGTCCCGCCCTCCTCGGTCACCTCCACCGGCACGGTGCCGGCGCGCGTCGCGAACACCAGCTTCCCGGGGCCCTCCCGCTCGGCGAGCGCGATGGCGGTCGCGACGGTGGCGTGCCCGCAGAACGGCACCTCGGCCCGGGGGCTGAAGTAACGGATGCGGTACGCCCGCTCCCCCGGGCCGCCGAGTCCCTCCGGGGGCGCGGTCAGGAACGCGGACTCCGAGTATCCGAGGTCGGCCGCGACGGCGAGCATGTCGCCGTCGTCCAGTCCGGTGGCGTCCAGAACGACGCCGGCGGGGTTCCCGCCGTCGGGAGCGCCGGAGAAGGCGGTGTAGCGCAGCACCTCGGGCCGCGGCGGGTTCGTCGTCATGGTCGTGGCAACTCCGGGCGGGTCCGGGGCTATTCCTGGGCTCGGACGTGGATCCTGGGAGACCCGGACGGGGGTCCTGGGAGAAAGGCCGGGGGGTCGTCGGTCGCGGGAAGTAGGTCCCTCGCCCCAGGCGCCCTTCGGGTTCGCCTGCCTAGGGTCGGTCCTCATGGAGACCACGGAGATCATTCGCCGCACGACGGCGGAGCGCGTACGCGACACCCTGGGGCGGCTCGCCGCCGAGCGGGACATATGGGTGTCGACGGCGCACCCCGACCACGGGCCGCACCAGGTGCCGCTGTGGTTCCTGTGGGACGGACGGGCGGTGTGGATGTGTACCGCCGCCGCTTCCGCCACCGCGCGGAACGTCCTCGCGGAGCCCCGCGTACGCCTGGCGCTGCCGGACACCCACGACGTGGTCCTGATCCAGGGCGGGGCGGAGTGCTTCCCGGACCGGGAGGTGCCCGAGGACGCGGCGCGGGCGTTCACCGCCACGTTCGGATGGGACCCGCGCGCGAAGGAGGACTCCTTCCTGTACGTACGCGTGGTCCCCGAGACCGTGCGCGCGTGGCGCGGCGAGCGGGAGCTGCGCGGGAGGGTCGTCATGCGCGACGGGGACTGGCTGGGGTGAGGGCCGGGCCGGGGCCGGCCGCACCTGGCAGGTACCTCTCCGGCCCCTGCTCGCCCGGCCCCCGCTCGCCCCGCGCCCGGCCGCCCGTCACCCCTCCGGCCCCCGCTCGCCCCGCGCCCGGCCGCCCGTCACCCCTCCGAGCGGTCTGCGGCCCGTACCCCTTCCCGGCCTCCGCTGAGCGGCGACTCCCACGCGGGGTCGTGCCGGGCCCTTCTCCCGAGGTGGGCGAGCAGGTGGTCCGCCGTGGCGGGGGCGGTGCGCGGAGGCGCGCCGACCGCCACCAGCGCGGCGGCGACCCTCGCCGGCGCCTCCTCCGGCACGTCCGGGTCGGTGAGGAGGGGAAGGAGCAGCAGAAGGCGGGAGGCGGGGTCCTGGACGCCTTCGGCCGCGGAGGACGGGCTGTCGGCGATGCCGGTCAGTTCGCGCCACGTCAGCCCGGCGCCCGTGAAGTCCCCGTCCCAGCCGGCGATCCGCCGGGCGCGGCTCCCGTCCGGTTCGGTGAGGAGGTAGTCGGTGCCGTACTCGCCGATCAGGTTGCGGTAGACCACGACGGCTCCGGGGCCGGTCTCGGACGGCACCCGGAAGACCGGCCACCGTTCGGGATCGAAGAGGACCTCGGACAGGGCGTCGGCGTCGGCGCCGTCCTCACCGAACCACTCCGGAACCGGCCGCTCGGCGCAGGCCCCGTCACCGCACAGCACCGGAAGGTGGTTGGACCAGAAGCCCGGACGGTCCAGCAGCGGTTCGCCCGCCGTCGGCGGGCCGTCGTCGTATCCCTCGATCAGCATTCCTCGATCCTGCCACCGACCGGAAGCGTCCCGGGGGCCTGTCCCGACCCTCCTTGCACCTTCGTCACCACTGGTGTCACCATTGGTTCGAAATGATGTGGCACGACGGGAGGGCGGCATGGTGCTCAAGGCGCGAGGACTCGGAGGCACGGCGGTCACGGCGGTCGCGGGGGCCGGCCTGACGGCGGGGGCGGTGTGGCTGTGGCGCAATCAGGGGGCGGTGGCCACGGGGCGGCCGGTCAACGAGTGGACGTTCACGCACATGTCGGCCCTGATGCCCACCGACACCGTGCCCCGGTCCTCACGGCCGCGGCCGTTCGTCCGGCGGACGCGGCCCCTGGAGTGCTCGTACGCGTTCGACGGGCGGCGGCGCACGCTGGAGGAGCTCCACCGCCGCACCCACACCACCGGGTTCGCCGTGGTCCACCGCGGCGTCCTGGTCCACGAGAGCTACCCCGGCCGCTTCGCCTCGCCCGGTTCGCGGTTCCAGGTGTTCTCGCTGACGAAGTCGGTGACGTCGATGCTCGTGGGCATCGCCCTGGAGGAGGGCGCCCTCTCACTGGACGACCAGGTGGTCTCCCACCTCCCCGAGCTGGCCGGTTCCGCCTACGACGGGGCGACGGTCGGGCACCTCCTCGACATGTGCAGCGGCGCCGGCGGCGTCGAGGACTACACCGACCCCGACGCGCCGATCAACCGCTTCGAACGGGCGGTGACCGGGGGCGGATCGGTCCTGGACGTCCTGCGCTCGCTGCCGCGCGCCGCCGAGCCCGGGACCGCGTTCAACTACTCCACGCTCGACACCCAGGTACTGGGCCGGGCCCTGGAGGCGGCGACGGGCGTGCCGCTGGCCCGCTACGCGGCCCGGAGCCTGTGGGACCCGGTCGGGGCGGAGAGCGACGCCTACTACTTCCTGACCCGGGGGCGTCCGCGCACCGCGCTCGGCGGCGGTTCGCTCAACGCGACGGTCCGGGACCTGGCACGGCTCGGGGTGCTGATGGCGCACGGCGGGGTCCGGGACGGGAGGCAGGTCGTGCCGGCGGCGTGGGTCGAGCGCAGCCGGGGGGCGGGGCTGCCGCACCTGGAGGTCGGCGCCCTCGGCGGGGACCTGCCCGCCCACTACGGGTACGCGAACCAGTGGTGGACGCTGGGCGGCGAGCACCGCGCCTTCACCGGCCTGGGCATCCACGGGCAGTTCCTCTGGGTCGATCCCGTCGCGGACGTGGTGGTGGTGAAGACCAGCGCCTGGCCGACGGCCGACGATCCGGAGCGGGACGCCGAGACGGTGGCCGCGCTCACCGCGCTCACCGCCCGGCTGGGCCAAGGCGGCTAGGACCTGCCCGACCCCGATCCGCCGGACAGGCCCCGGGCGGACCGGAGAAGCCCTGGTGGCGGCCGGTAGCATGGCGGCCATGACGGAATCCACAGGGCGGGGCGGGCCCCCGGGGAAAGCCCGTCGTGGCCGTCCGCCGAGCACCGCCCTGAACCAGAAGCGCATCCTGGACACGGCCCTCGCCCTGGTGGAACGCGAAGGCCCCGACGCGTTGACGCTCCGCCGTCTCGGCGCCGAACTGGGCACGAACCACACCGCGGTGCTCCGGCACTTCTCCGGCAAGGACGAGATCCTGCTCGGCCTCGCGGACCGGCTGGTCGAAGAGGCCCTCGACGGCTTCGCGCCCGCGGACGACTGGCGGCGGACGCTGGAGGCGCTGGCGCGGCGGATGCGCGCGGCCTGCCTCGCCCACCCCCAGGTCGCCCTGCTCTCCACCACCCGGGTCTCCCGGCGCGCCGCGGAGTTCCGGGGCGCGGACGCGGTCGTCGGCGCGCTCCGCGCGGCGGGCCTCGGCGAACGGGACGCGGCCCGCTACTACCGCTCCCTGGTCGACACGGCCCTGGCGCTCTCCTCCTACGAGGCCGCCTCGGCCGCGCTCGACGGCCGCGCCAGGGAGGGCGACAGGATGGCCTGGCGCCGGGAGTACCTCGCCGTCCCGCCGACGCTCTATCCCCACCTGGCCGCCGTCGCGCCGCACTTGGCCGAAGCCGACGACGACGACCAGTTCGAGACGACGCTCGGGCTGCTCCTCGACGCGATCGCCGCGCGCGTGGACACGGCCTGACCGAGCCGACGGCGACGGCGACGGCGACGGCGACGGCGGGGTCATTCCTGCGGCGCGGGCGGCGTCTCGTCGACGAGGTCCCCGTCCAGCAGGTCGTACAGCGTGTCGGCCGACGGCATGGTGGACGTGCGACCGGTCAGGTCCGCGGGGGCGGTCATGGCCGTGCCCGCGGCGAAGGCGCCGGTGAACAGTGCGGTTGCGATGAGCTTCTTCAAGGTTTCTGCGTCCGTAGTGACGGCGGCGGAACGCCCCGTCGGGGTTCGGGGCCCGCCCCGGTGGGCAGTCCCGGAGCGGAGTCGCAGATACGTTCCTGCGGGAGCTTCGGGACGGCTCGGGCGAGCAGTGGTGGGTTGTGGTCGTTCTCGGAATTCCAGACTCACCAACGACTTCGACCGCGATAGGGAACGACCCGTTCGGGTGATCTCGCCCACCGCTCCGGACGGACCTCCGGCACACCGCACGGTGCCCCGACGCCCGAACGGGCGGATCGAGATCGTGGCCGCCGCCGTCCACGCCGGCCCACGTCCGATCGCCTCGTACCCCCTGCGGGGTCATCGGCTCCAGAAGGGCCGCGGCACCCGTCAGCGGCGGCCCGCCGTCCCCTCCCGCTCGTCCAGGGCGGCCAGGAGGCGGCGGAGGGAGGCGCGCGTGGCGCGGATCTCCTCGTCGGGGAGGTCCGCGAAGAGGGAGCGGTGCCGCTCCCCGGCCCGCGCGGTCACGCGGGCGAGCGCGTCCTCGCCGGCGGGCGTCGGCGTCAGCAGGGGCGAGGCGCGGTGGTCCGGGTTCGCGGCGAGGTCGGCGAGTCCGAGCGCCACGAGGTCGTTGGCGACGCGCTGGACGTTCTGGCGACTGACGCCCAGGCGCCGGGCGGCCTGGGGGGCCGTGAGCGGCTCCTCGGACACGACGCTCAGCAACTGCCACCGCGCCTGGGTGAGCCCCTCCGCGGCGGCGGTCTCCTCGCCCAGCCGCCGTAGCGCACCGGCCGCCTCGTAGACGTCGGCGATCAGCAGGGCCGCCTCGTCGGGCATCGCACACTCCCCTCTCTTGACAACACATTGCCGAAAGCGCAACATGTTGTCATCCAATTCGTTTCCGATCCCCCAGGACACGACATGCCCAGGACCGACCTCTACCGGAATGTTCACATGGGACAGCGCGCCCGCATGTTCGCGCTGGCCGTCGAGCTCGGAGCCGCCGACCTCGACCGGGCCGGTGCCGCCACGGCGTACGCCGAACGCTGCCTCGCCCTGACCTCGGAACTCCGTGAGCACGCCGACCACGAGGACGCCTTCATCCACCCCCTGCTGCGGGAGCGCGCCCCGGCCGCCGCCGACGCGCTGGACGCCGAACACCTGCGCCTCGACGCCGCCTTCGTCGCGCTCGACGCGGGCGCCCGCGCCCTGCCCGGCACCCCCGCCGACGACCTGCCGGAAGCCCGGCACGGGCTGTACCTGGCCCTCAACGAGGTGATCGCCGCCTACCTGGCCCATCTGCACGCCGAGGAGACGGTCGCGATGCCGGCCCTGTGGGAGCACGCCACCGAGGACGAGCTGGAGGCCGTCTTCGCCTCCTTCCGCGCCTCCCGCACCGCGGCCGAAGGCCTGGCGGACCTCCGCGCGATGCTGCCCGCCCTGCCGGCCCCGACCCGGGCCGCGATCGTCCGCGGCGCCGTCGCGGCGACGCCGGGCGAGGAACACCGCACCCTGGCCGCCGTCACCACCACCCTCACCCCCGGCCAGCGCGACCGCCTCTACACGGACCTCGGCCTGCCGGAGACCTGGGCGCTCCACGGCTGACGGCCTCGTCCACGACGGGCGGGCCGCCGCCGAAGCCCGAGCGCGTGGCGGAGAGGGCTCGTCAACTCCCCTCCCAGGTCGCGGTGTCGGGGTCGATGCCGTGGGCACGCGCACTGGCGTCGACGATCCGGCGGAACCACGTGGCGAGGCCGGCGCGGACGCCGTCGTAGTGGGCGGCGAACCCCGGATCGGCCTCGTACATGCAGCCGAGGCAGACCTGCATCTGCCGGGTGAGGGGGAAGTACGAGGCGAAGACCTCGCGGTGCCGCTCGACGAGGCGGTTCGCCTCCGGGCTGCCGGGCGTGACGCCGGCGTCCATCGCCTCCCCGAGGGCGCGGTCGAGGTCGGCGACGTCGTCGGCGACGGCCTGCCATTCCTCCGGAGTGCGCGAGGCCGCGCCTTCGGCGTACTGCCGCCATTGCGTGGTGTCTCCGTAGCGTTGACGGGCCCGGGCCGGCCCGTCCGGGTCCCACGCGGGGCCGAAGATCGCGGCCTGCTGCTCGGCGGTCAGCGGCAGGCCGCGCTCGTGGGCGTCGATCATCCGGTCCAGTCCGGCGCCCAGCCGCTGGAGACGGTCGATCCGTTCGGCGACCTGGGTGCGCTGCGCGCGCAACGCGCCCGGCACGTCCGCGGTCGGGTCGTCCAGGACGGCCCGGATCCTGTCGAGGCCGAGACCGAGCTCGCGGTAGACGACGACGCGGTGCAGGCGTTCCAGATCGCCGGCGGTGTAGAGCCGGTATCCGGCGGCCGTGCGCAGCGACGGACGCGCCAGACCGATCTCGTCCCAGTGGTGCAGCGCGCGGACCGTCACGCCCAGACGCGCCGAGACCTGACCGACGGTCAGGCCGTCGGCGTCAGTGGTGTCGGACATGCTCCTCATTCTCGCCGCGCTCGCCGCCGGGCGGGGTGATCCCCATGGCCGCGAGGTTCCGCGCCTCCCGGCTCGACGGATCGAAGGGCTTCGCCGCGGTGAAGACGACCCGGGCGTTCTCGGGGGTGATCACCTCCACGTCGCGGGTGTTCCAGGGGGTGTCCCGTGGACCGTCGACCGAGTCCGGGCGCAGCGCACGGCACGCCTCGGCAAGGGAATCGACCTGGCCGAGCACGCCCGCGAAGCTGAAGGCCATCGCCGGCGGCCGCTCCGGAACGCTCGCCGCCGACACGAGGAGGACGTCCTGGAACGCCCACCGGCGCAGATGCGTCAGCGTGCCGGGGACGCCGAACAGCTCGAAGAAGCCGAGCCCGCGCGTCCAGAAGTCCACCGACGCCGCAAGGTCGTTCGTGGGGATCGTCACGAACGCGGGCATTCCGTAGATGCCGTGGAACGGCTCCGGCGGAACCGCGTCCGGGCCGGGGGCGGGCACGGGACTCATCTCGAACGCGTCGTAGTAGTCGCTCATGCGCCCCACCCTCCGGCCTCACGTTGCGTGAGGGTCAAGCCGGGACCGTGGACGCCGTTCCGCCCGGATCGCTCCGGCCGACGCCCTCAGCCCCGCGTAACGGCCCGGTGGAACAGCAACCGGCCCCGCGCCCAGGCCTGGACCTGGCACGGAGCAGTCACATGCCCTGCTGGACCGGTCCCGGCTTCAGAGCCTGTGTGAGGGTGCAGCCGTTCACCCGATCGCCCTTCTCGGAGTGCCGCGCGGGCCGGGCGGCAGTGAGGTCGGGGATAGCACCCCCTCCCGTAAGGAAGATGCGCATGAACATGCCGCTCTCTCGGCGCCGAATAGCCACCGTCGCCGCTTTCGGTATGGCGACCTGCGCGGTCGCCGCCGTTCCCTCCACCGCCATCGCCGCCGACAGAGGCGCTGCGGCGGGCGGAGACAAGGAAGCGAAGCCGACAGTGGTGCTGGTACACGGCGCGTTCGCCGACGCCTCCGGCTGGAACGCGGTCGCCGAACGCCTCCTGGACGCCGGGTACAAGGTCGTCGCCCCGCCCAACCCGCTGCGGGGACTGTCCCACGACGCCGCCTCCGTCGCCGGCGTGCTCAAGAGCATCAACGGCCCGATCGTGCTCGCCGGGCATTCCTACGGCGGCGCGGTCATCACTCAGGCCGCCGCCGGGAATCCCGACGTCAAGGCGCTCGTCTACGTCTCGGCGTTCATGCCCGACGTAGGTGAGTCCCCGGCGGAGCTGTCCATGAAGTTCGCGGGCAGCGAGCTGGGACCGGCGCTCACCCCCGTCCCGTACGCCGACGCCACCGGCACGGATCTGTACATCAGGACGGACAAGTTCCGCTCGGTGTTCGCCGCCGACCTTCCCGAGTCCCAGACCCGCTTGATGGGGGTCACACAGCGTCCCGTCGCGCAGGCCGGCTTCGCGGAGAAGGCGACCGCCGCCGCTTGGAAGAGCATTCCCTCCTGGTTCGTGGTGTCGAAGAACGACAAGGCCATAGCCCCGGACCTGGAGCGCTTCGAGGCCAAGCGCGCCAAGTCCCACACCGTGGAGATCGACTCCTCCCACGTGTCGATGATGTCCCACCCCGATGTCGTCACCCAGCAGATCCGTGCCGCGGCCGGCGCCACCGCAGCCGGGGCGGGCGAGCCCGCCGCCCTGGCCGAAACCGGGTCCCGCACCGCCGCTCTGGCTGTCGCGAGCGGCAGCGCCGCCGCGTTCGTGGCCATCGGAACGCTCCTGACCACCATGGCCCGCCGCCGTACCCGTTCCGGCAGCTGACCTTCCCGGACCGTGCTCACGGCCGACCGATGCGGCTCCGCTCCGGTCGGTCAGGCCCTGAAAGAGCCCGCCGAGGAAAACGGCCCGCTCTTCGCCGTCGCGGTGGGCGACACCGGCCCCGGTTCCAGCGCCGCGCGCCTGCCCGCCGCGATCGACGAGACCCTCGCGGAAGCGGCCGCCGATTCCGCCGGCGCCGACGTCGGCACACCCTTCTCCGGCCCGACGTACACCAGCATCGTCACCCGGTACGACACGGTGGTCACCCCGTACACCAGCGGGCTCCTCACCGGGCCCGACGTCACCGACATCGTCCTCCGGGACAAGTGCCGCCCCGACTCGGCCGGCCACCTCGGCCCGGCGATCGATCCCCACGTGGCCCGACTCGTGCCGGACCGGCTCGACCCGGAGCACTCCGCGCCGTTCCGGTGCCGGTTCTTCACCACGCTCGGCATCTGACACACGGCGTCCGGCGCCGTCACACAGGTCCGTGGGAGCCCGTGAACCGGGTCCCCACGGACCTCGGCGCATCCGGGGCAGAGCTCGCCCGCCGACCGGGCACCGCCCACTGGGCGAACGTCGTCGTGGAACTGGACAAGCGCGGTTACGACGAGATCCGCGCCGTCGAGAACCCGCTCACCTCCCTCGCCGAGGACGCCGAACGCACCCGCAAGATGATCAAACAGGCCGAAGGCTCCGTGGTCCTCGTCGGCCACTCCTACGGCGGCACCTCGTCGACCTCATCGAAACGGCCGTGAACGAGACCACGCGCCGATCCCCGCGCACGGCCTCCCCCGCCCCCTCCCGGGGCCCGTCGCCCCGGGACCCGGCCGCACCGTTCCCGGGACGGCCTCATGCGCCAGCGTGTTCCAGGAAGGACTCGTGGGCCCAGCCGGCGATCGCAGCAGTTGGCTCGGCATGCACTCCGGGCTGGAGATGCTCACCTCGACGGCCGACCTCGAACGCATGAGCGCGCCCGGCAGGAGGCCCACCACTATCTCCGTCCCGGAGAAGTGGTCATCGCAGTCGCGGTGTCCCGCTTCCACGCCGGCCGGCAGGCCCTCGCAGCGGACAACATGTCACTGCCTGGAGTCGCCGAGGCCCGCACCGCTGGGCTCACCGTGCGGTCGCTCATCGCCGTGGAGGGCCCGGCCGAGCTCCTCGGAGACGCGGACAGCCGGACGAGCTCGACACCCGGTTTCCGCAACGCCCCGTCGCGCTTCAGGGACTCCGTCTGGGCCCGGTCCTCGGCATCCGGGCGGCAGACGGTGACCACCGTGACCTGACCACCAGTCAGGAAAGTCGGCAAAAGGTCGGCATCGATCCGATCGAACCCTGGCACACAAGCCCGAACACGCGACTCGGCATGCCTCCTCCCGCTCCCAGCAGACTCCCCAAGCCGAACACGGGACAGGATGCGGACCGGGGGTCTCAGCATGGTGGTCGCCAGTGGCGAGCACGGCCAAACCGACTATAGGTTTCCCCTGGTCAGCGCACTCGCCCACGCGGCTTCAGCGGGGTGGTGGGCAGTGCCGGGGCGGGCAGGCGGGCGCCGTCGTAGCCGTGCACCTCGCCGAACCGCGAGCCCTTCTCCCAGTCGTCCCGTGCCTGTGCGATCTCGTCACCGGATCGGCCGATGAAGTTCCACCACATGACGATCTCCTCCTCGAAGGGCGGGCCGCCCAGGAGGACCGCGCGGGCCGGGGCGTCCGACTCGTTCGTCAGGGTGAGGGCGTCGGGGCCGGGGGCCGTATAGCCCAGTTCGGCCGGGTGCAGGAGGGTTCCGGCCAGGCGGACCTCTCCGCGGTCGACGAGCAGGCCGTGTTCGAAGGCGGGGTCGACGGGGAGCGTGACGGTCGCGCCGGGGGCGAGGAGGAGTTCGGCGCCGAGCAGGGGCGTGAAGGTCCGCACCGGGGAGGTCTCGCCGGCCAGGGTGCCGAGGAAGACCCTGACGTCCACCCCGTCGAGGCGGACCGTCCCCGGGGCGTGGTGCTGGAAGTCGCGGGCGGCGTTCCGGTGCTCCTCGGGGAGGGCGACCCAGAGCTGTACGCCGTGCAGGACCGTGGTGCGGGCGGTGGAGACCTCCGAGTGGCAGATGCCGTGTCCGCCCGTCATGAGGTTGAGCTCGCCGGGGCGCACGAACGCGTGGCTGCCCAGGCTGTCGCGGTGCTCGATCTCGCCCTCGAACAGCCAGCTCACGGTCTGCAGGCCGATGTGCGGGTGCGGGGCCACGTCCATGCCGCCGGACTCCGCGACGTCGTCGGGGCCGTAGTGGTCGGCGAAGCACCAGGCGCCGATGAGGGTCCGGGACCGCTGCGGGAGCGTGCGCCGTACGGTCATCGCCCGCGGGCCGCCCAGGGGGACGTCCCGCGCGGACAGCACCTCGACCCCGGTCCCGACGGCCCCGACCCCGGCCCCCGCCCCGGTGACCTCGGACCCGACCGCCCCCGGACCGACCTCCGCCTTGCCGCTCATTCTCGACCCCTCCGGAAACCTGTAGTTTTATTTTAAACAATCATGGACGATGATAGCTTCCGCGACCGCGGAAGGCCCCGAGAACGGAGTGCGCAGTGAGCGATGCGGCAGGAGCCCCCGCGGCCGGACGGGTGTATCTCGACAAGCGGAGCCCCCAGGCCTATCACGCCCTGGTCCGGACGGCCGAGGCCGTGCGCGCGACCGCCGCCGACGCGGGGCTCGACCGGCTCCTGGTGGAGCTCGTCAACCTCCGGGTGTCCCAGCTCAACGGCTGCGCCTCCTGCCTCGACGTGCACACCCGCGCCGCCCTGCGCGCCGGAGAGACGACCCGCCGCCTCGGCGTGCTCGCCGCCTGGCGCGACACCGAGCTCTTCACGGCGCGCGAGCGCGCCGCCCTCGCCCTGGCCGAGGCCACCACCCACCCCTCCGACGCCCCCGCGCAGGAGCGCGCCTACGAGGAGGCCCGCCGGACCCTCACCGACGACGAGCTCTCCGCCGTGATCTGGGTGGCGATCACCATCAACGCGTTCAACCGGGTGTCGATCCTGAGCAAGCACCCCGTACGGGACGCCTCCCCCCAGGCCTGAGGGCCCGAAAACCCTGATCCGCCGGGCAGGCCGTAGGGTCGACGGTCGGAGGACGACCGCGCGGGTCCACGGTGTGACCGGGCTCACGTGCCTTCTTCGGGATCGGTGTCGACCGTCGGGGCCGTGCCAGGCGTATGCCCGGTGAAGCGAGAGACCCGGGAGTTGCCGTTGACCGTCGAAGAGTTCGAAGCGTTCTACGTCCAGTCGGTCGGGCGGCTCACCGGGCAGCTCTACGTCATGCTCGGCGATCTGCAGGAGGCTGAAGACGTTGTCCAGGAGGCGTTCATCAAGGGCTGGAACCGGCGGCGTCAGCTGGACGGCGACAGCGGACCGGAGGCGTGGATCCGCACGGTCGCCTGGCGCCTCGCCGTGAGCCGGTGGCGCTTCCGGAGGCGTACGGCCGACGCCTGGAGCAGGCGCGCGGCCCCGTCCCACGCGGCCGGCCCCGGGCCGGAGCACGTGGTGCTCGTCGACGCCCTGCGCACCCTCCCGGCCCAGCAGCGGCGCACCGTCACCCTGCACTACCTGTGCGACCTCACCGTCGAGCAGATCGCGGGCGAGACCGGGCTGTCCGCCAGCACCGTCAAGACACACCTCGGCCGGGGGCGCGCCGCCCTCGCCGACCGGCTCAAGGACACCGAACAGGAGGCCGGATCCCGGTGAACGACCCCACCGATCCCTCCCTGAGGGCCCTGTTCCGGGCCGCCGCCGACCACGGCAGCCGGGAGGCCACGACGCTCCCGGTCGCGCAGGTCGTCGAACGGGGCAGGCGCGCCCACCGGCGCCGGCTGGCCCTCGCCACGGTCACGGCGGGCGTCGTCGCCGTCCTCGGCGTGGCGACGGCCGCCTCGCTCGCCCCCGGGCCCGCGGACCCCGTCCTGCCCGCGACGAGCCCCTCCGTACCCCCGCCCGGTCCCAGCCCCACCCACCGTTCCGAGCCCCTGCCCCGGGAGACGGAGAACAGCACTCCGCCGGGCCCCGGCAGCGCGACGACGGAGAGCCGGCGGACCCGTCCGCCGACGACCTCCGGCGGGACGACGACACCGATGACCCCGCCGGAGACGGCGACGACCCTGGTGACGACGACACCGCCGCAAGGCTGACCCGCCCGCCACCCTCCCCTTTTCCCGGACTTTCCGGACGTTTCCCGGACGCTCCCGACCGGTCGACCCGCAGATCAGCCAGGTGACCGCTCGCGTCCACGCTCCCGGAGCGGCCCCGCACCACCGGGCCGCCCCGCCCTTCCCCGTACCCCCGTACCCGCGCGCACCGCCCCTCCGGCGTGCCCGCGTACTCACGGAGAGACCTCGCCCATGCCGATCTCGGCACCGCCCTCCCCCGGGCACGCCCCCGTGCGGACGGATCCCGCCGCGCGCACGGCCCCCTCGGAAGTCCTGCCCGCGCCCGTACCGCCGCCCCGCCTCCGCCCCGCCGACCGCGAGGTCCTGTGGCTGTACCTGCTGACGCGGGCGGCCGTGTGGACGACCGCGTACTGCACCCGCTGGCTGTTCCCGGCGTCCGGTGACGCCCGGGTGCCCGAGCCGGTCCTCGCGCCCTTCGAGCACTGGGACTGGGGGCACTTCCTGAACATAGCCAGGGACGGCTACTTCCCCGGGGGGCCGGGCGAGGGGGACAACCGGGAGGCGTTCTTCCCCGGCCTCCCCCTGGTCCTGCGGGCCGTGCACGTCCTCGTGCCCCACTGGACCGTCGCCGGGCTCCTCGTCTCCCTCGTCGCCGGGGCCGTCGCCGCCGTGGCCCTCGCCCGGATCGCCGAGCTGCACCTGCCCGGTTCCGGCGCGGGCCGGCGCGCCGCCCTCTTCCTCCTGGTGTCGCCCTGCGCGGTCTTCCTGGCCGCCGGGTACAGCGAGGCGCTCTTCCTCGCCCTCGCCCTGCCCGCCTGGCTCGCGGCCCGGCGGCAGCGGTGGCTCCTCGCCTCGGTGCTCACCGCCGGCGCCACCACCGTGCGCATCAGCGGGCTCTTCCTCGCCGCCGCGCTCGTCGTCCTCTTCCTGACGACCCTGACGACGCGGCGGGACGGAGGGGCCGGCCGGAAGCGCGCCGCCGCCTGGCTCGTCCTCCCCGGCCTGCCCGCGCTCCTCTACTTCCGGTACCTGTACGGGCGGACCGGCGACCCCATGGCGTGGAAGCACGCGCAGGAGCGCGGCTGGTACCGCCACTTCCGCGCCCCCTGGGAGGCCTGGTCGCAGACCTGGCACGAGGCCTTCGACCACACCCAGGCCACCGGCTACGCCGCCCAGTTCCAGGCGGACCTGCTCGCCATGGTGCTCGGCCTGGCGCTGCTCGCCGTCCTCGTCGTGCGGCGCCGCTGGCCGGAGGCCGTGTACATCGCGCTGACGCTGTGGGCGCTCGGCACCTCGTACTGGTACATGTCCGTGGCCCGCAGCACCCTCCTGTGGTGGCCGCTGTGGGTCGGCCTGGCCGTCTGGAGCGTGCGCAGGCGGTGGGTCACGATCGCCTACCTGTGCCTGGTCGCGCCGCTGAGCACCGTCCTGGCGATCACCTTCATGTCGGGACGCTGGGCGGGCTGACGGCCGGGGATCGGCCGTGCCGCAGGTGGCCGCGCAGGGTGGCGAGGGAGACCTCCTCCAGGCTCTCCGCGAAGACCCGTCCCGGCCCCGGCTCCACCGGGAGCAGCGAGGGGACGACCAGGACGACGCAGCCCGCCGCGTCGGCGGAGGCGGTCCCGTCCGGCGAGTCCTCGACGGCCACGCAGGCGGCGGGCGGGACTCCCAGGCGGCGGGCGGCCGTCCGGTACGGGTCGGGGTGCGGCTTCGTGCGGTCGGTGTCGTCGGCCGAGAGGGTGAAGGCGAACGGAACGTGGGCGAGCGCGCCGCCGGTCACCGCGTCGACCACCGACCGGGGAGACGCGCTGACCAGCGCGAACGGCACGCCCTCGCGCTCCAGTTCGGCCAGCAGAAGGGCCGCGCCCGGACGCAGCGGCGCGCCCGCGTCGACGCGCCGCCGGAAGGCGGTGGTCAGCGCGGAGGCGACCCCGGGCGTCCCCGTCGCCTCCGGCATGCCCGTGGCCCGTACGAGGTGGGCGGCGGTGTCCTCGACGGCGCGGCCGACGACCTCGGGGGCGTCGGCGGCCGTCAGGCGGTGGCCGAGCCGGGCGGCGACCTCCTCGGTGGCGTCCCACCAGAGGGTCTCGGTGTCGACGAGGGTGCCGTCCATGTCGAAGAGGACCGCGGCGAGTTCACTCACCGGCCGCCCTCCCGGCCACGACGAGGGCGGGGTGGTGGACGACGCCGAGGGCGACGCGTGTGCCCGGGGCGAGCGCTCCGGCGTCCCGCGACGGCAGGTCGGCCTTGACCGGCGTACCGGCGCGGTCGAGGTGGAGGCGGGTGACCGGGCCGAGGAAGGAGGCGGAGACCACCGTCGCGTCGCCGTCGGGGTCCTCGGTCACGGTGAGGTTCTCGGGGCGCACGAGCACGTCGACCCCGGGGCCCTTCGGCGCCTCGCCGTCGACGGGCAGCCGGGCGCCCGCGACCTCGACGAGGCCGGGGCCCGCGAGGCGGCCGGGCAGCCGGTTCATGGTGCCGACGAACCCGGCGACGAACGCGGTCGCGGGGCGCCGGTACAACTCGGCCGGGGCCGCGCACTGTTCGAGGCGTCCGGCGTTGAGGACGGCGACGCGGTCCGCCATGGACAGCGCCTCCTCCTGGTCGTGGGTGACGAAGACCGTGGTGATGCCGAGGTCGAGCTGGAGCCGCCGGATCTCCTCCCGGAGGCTGAGGCGGACCTTGGCGTCGAGCGCGGAGAGCGGTTCGTCGAGGAGCAGGACGCGGGGGCGCAGGGCGAGGGCGCGGGCCAGGGCGACGCGCTGCTGCTGGCCGCCGGACATCTGGTGCGGGTAGCGGTCGCCGTGCTGGGGCAGGCCCACCAGGTCGAGGAGTTCGGCGGCCCGGGCGCGCCGCTCGGCCGCCCCGACCTTCCGCACCCGCAGGCCGAAGGCGACGTTGTCGCGGGCGGTGAGGTGCGGGAAGAGGCTGTACGACTGGAAGACCATCCCGGCGTCGCGGCGGTTGGCCGGCACGTGGGTGATGTCGGTGCCGTCGACGAGGACCTCGCCCGCGTCGGGCCGCTCGAAGCCGGCGAGGACGCGCAGGGCGGTGGTCTTGCCGCAGCCCGACGGGCCGAGCAGGGCGAGGAGTTCGCCCGGCTCCACGGTCAGGTCGAGTCCGTCGAGGGCGGTGGTGGGGCCGAACGAGCGGCGCAGACCGCGGAATTCGACGCGCGCCCCGGTGACGGTCGCGGTCTCCGTCCGTTCCGCTGTTGCTGAGGACATGAGGGGTCAGGGCTCCTTGCGGACGGTGCGACGGGAGGTACGGGAGGGGGTACGGGGGCCGGCCGGTGCCGTGCCCGCCCGGGACAGGACGAGCAGCAGGGCCCAGGTGACGAGCAGGCTGAGCAGGGAGACGGCCACCGACATCCGGGCCTGGGCGCCGGAGACGGAGACGATCCACACCGCGAACGGCCGGAAGCCGAGGAGCGAGGCGACGGTGAACTCGCCGAGGACCAGGGCCAGGGTGAGGAAGGCGGCGCCCGCGAGCGAGGAGCGCAGGTTGGGCAGGATCACGCGCAGCATCACGTACGTGCGGCTCGCCCCGCAGTTGCGGGCGGCCTCGACGAGGGTCGGGACGTCGACGGCGCGCAGTCCGGCGTCGAGGGAGCGGTACACGAACGGCAGGGCCATGACGGTGTACGCGAGGACCAGGACGACGGGGAAGTCCTCGTTCTGGACGGCGAGGAACGTCTGGTAGAGCGGGGTCCGCGAGAGGTGGTCGGGGCCCCAGCGCAGGACCGTGGTGACGCCGGTGACCAGGGCGATCGGCGGCACCACGAGCGGCAGGGTGCACAGCAGCTCGATCACCGGGCGCAGCCGGGGCGCGCCGAGCCGCACGGCCACCAGGGCGGGCACGGCGAGCAGCAGGGACAGCGCGATGGTGGCGGCGGCGAGCCCGAGGGAGAGCAGCAGGCTGCTCAGGAAGCCCTCGGCGCCCAGGAGTTCGGTGTACGCGGCGAAGGAGACGCCCTGGCCGGGGGTGTGGACCGTGAACACGAACGAGGCGATCAGCGGGACCAGGAAGTACGCGCCGCCGAGGCCGAGGACGAGCCCGCGCCACACGCGGGGGCGGGGGCGGGGGCGCCGTGCGGGAGCGACGGGCCGGTCCGCCCGCGCCCCGGCCTCCGGCGCGGTGTCCGGGGCGGTGGGGGTCATCGCAGCCATCGGGCGCTCCTGCGCTGGAGGGGGAGGTAGAGGGCCATGACGAGTCCGGCGACGAGGATCATGTCGAGGCCGAGGGCGAGGGCGACGTTCTCCTGGCCGACCAGGACGTTCCCGGAGAGCGCGTCGGCGATCTTCAGGGTGACCAGGGGGACGGAGCCGCCGACGAGCGCGGCGGCCGTCGCGTGGGCGGCGAAGGCGCTGCCGAAGAGCAGCACGAACCCGCCGAGCAGCGAGGGCGCGAGGACCGGGAGGCCGACGTGGCGCCAGTACTGCCATCCGTCGGCGCCCGCGTTCCGCGCGGCCTCGCGCCACTGGGGCCGCAGGCCGTCGAGGGCGGGGGCGGTCACCAGGACCATCAGCGGGATCAGGAAGTACAGGTAGACGACGGTGAGGCCGGTGAACGAGTACAGGTTCCAGCCGAGGGAGGTGAGGTCGGCGAGCTGGGTGACGACGCCGGAGATGCCGAGGGTCGCGATGAACGCGAACGCGAGCGGGACGCCGCCGAAGTTGGCGAGGACTCCGGAGGCGGTGAGGACCGCGCCGCGCAGGGCCCGGGAGCGGGAGGTGACGACGGCCTGGGCGATGAGGACGCCGAGGACGGAGCCGAGGAGCGCGGTGAGGGCGGAGAGCTGCACGCTGCCGATCAGGGAGCCGAGGTAGGGGCCCTGGAGGGAGCGGCTCAGGTGCTCGCCGGTCGGCGCGGTGGCTCCGGTGGCCGGGTCGGTGCGGGTCACGGCCCCGTACAGGAGGGCGCCGAGCGGGAGTCCGAAGCAGAGGGCGGTGAAGGCGATCAGCGGGAGGGCGGCGAGCCAGGGGCGGGGTCCGCGCCGCCGGCGGCGGGTGCCGCCGACGGTTCCCGTGGCGGGAGCGGCCTCCGTCGTGGAGGCGGTTCCCGTGGTGGGGGTGGAGGAGGCGGAGGACATCAGGAGACGGCCTTGTCCCACTTCTCGGCGAGGGTGGCCTTGGCCTTGTCGAGTTCGGCGGAGGCCGGGAAGGAGGGGGTGCCCTCGACCTTCGGGAGCTTGGCGACGAAGGTCTTGTCGGCGGTGCCGTCGGCGGTCATGGCCGGGAGCAGGACGGGGCGGGCGTAGCCCTTGAGCCAGAGGTTCTGGCCCTCGGCGCTGTAGAGGAACTCCATCCACAGGCGGGCGGCGGCCGGGTGCGGGGCGTCCTTGTTGATCGCCTGGGAGTAGTACTGGGCGTAGACGCCGTCGGTGGGGACGGCGACCTTCCAGTCGACGCCCTTGGACCTGAACTGGTCGGCGTAGCCGGCGTTGAGGTAGTCCCAGTCGATGCTGATGGGCGTCTCGCCCTTCTCGACCGTGGCCGGGGTGGACTCGACGGGGATGAAGTTGCCGCTCTTCTTCAGCGCGCCGAAGAAGTCGATGCCGGGCTGGATGTCGGCGAAGGAGCCCTTGTTGGCGAGGGCGGCCGCGTAGACGCCGCCGAAGGCCGAGCCGGACTTGGTCGGGTTGCCGTTGAGGGCGACCTTGCCCTTGTACTCGGGCTTGAGGAGGTCGGCGAAGGTCGTCGGGCAGTTCGGGATCCGCTTGGCGTCGCAGCCGATGGAGACGTAGCCGCCGTAGTCGTTGTACCAGCGCCCGGCCTCGTCCTTCTGGCCCGCCGGGATCTTGTCCCAGGCCTCGACCTTGTACGGGGCGAAGAGGCCCTCCTCGGCGCCGCTGCGGGCGAAGGCGATGCCCAGGTCGAGGACGTCGGGGGCGCGCTTCTGTCCCTTGCGGGACTTGACGGCGGCGATCTCGTCGGCGCTGGAGGCGTCCGGGTTCTCGCTCTCGACCTCGATGCCGTACTTCTTCTCGAACGCCTTGATCAGCTCGCCGTAGTTGGCCCAGTCCGGCGGCAGGGCGATGACGTGGAGCGCGCCCTCCTTCTTCGCCGCCGCGGCGAGGGCGTCCAGGCCTCCGAGGTCCTTGGCGGAGGCCGCGGTGGCGGCCTTCGCGCCGTCGCCCTTCGCTCCGGCCTCGCCCTCGGGGGCGGCGCCGCAGGCGGTGACGGTGGTGAGGACGACGGCGCCGAGCAGGACGGCGGCACCGCGGACGGGGGTTCTGTGCACGGGTTCTCCCAGGAGCGAGGGTGGAACTTGTCTGGACAAGACGCCCCTAGTTCGCCCGCACCTCCTGTCCGGCGGGTGAACGGCGCGTGACGGGTCCCCCACGCCTCCCGGAAGAGCCGGTGGCGGTGAACCCCGGGTGAACGCGGTGGTGTTGGGGCGCCTCCACGGGTACGCCCCGCGTCCGCGAACCGGGTTAGGGTGGACGGAAGGACAGCACGCGCCGTGACCGGGTGTGCACAGCCATGCGTGGGAAGGGGGACGCCGTGACGGCGCTCTACGTGGAGATCGCGGAGGGGCTCCGCCGCTCGATCCTCAGCGGCGAGTACCCCGTCGGCGCCCGGCTGCCGTCCGAGAGCGACCTCGCCGACCGCTGGTCCGCCTCGCGCGGCACCGTGCGCCAGGCCGTCGCCCTCCTCACCTCCGAGGGGCTGATCGGCTCCCGCCAGGGCGCCCGCCGCATCGTGCTGCGCCGCGAGCGCCGGCACAGCTTCGCCGAGCTGCACAGCTTCGCCCAGTGGGCGCGGGCCATGGGCTACCGGGCCACGAGCCGCTTCCTGCACCGCGAGCGGCGCCCCGCCACCCCCGAGGAGGCGCGCCGGCTCGTCCTGCCGGAGGGGGCCGGGGTCCTCGGCGTGCTGCGGCTGCGGTACCTGGACGGGGAGCCGGTGATGGTGGAGCGCACCGCGTACGCGGCCTGGGCCGCCCCCGCCGTCGAGGCCCTGCCGGTCGACTGCGCCTCGATCATGGACAGCATGGCCGAGGAGGCCGGGATCGTCGCCCACTACGGCGAGCACCTCATCGACGCCGTGCCGGCCGGCAGCGACGACGCCCGGCTGCTCCGCGTCCGCCGGGGCAGCCCCCTCCTGCGCCAGCGCCACCTCACCAGCGACCCGGACGGCCGCCCCATCGAGTGGACCGAGGACCGCTACCGGGCGGGGAGCGTCACCTTCAACGTGAGCAACTCCGTCGGCACGGCCCCGCTGGTCCGGGACCCGGGCGCGCTCCTCATGTAGCGCTCCTCACGGGTGGCGCGGCGCCCTCGGCGGGCTCCCCGGGTCACGGTCGGCGCGGGGCCCGGAGCGGGTTCCCCGGGTCGGCCGCCCGGTCGATCGCCGACTCGACGGCGGCGATCCGGTCGGCAAGGAGCCCGAGGGCGGCGACCGCACGGGCGAGGGGGTCGTCCCCGGAGCCGCCGAGCGCCCGCGCGCGGACGTACGCGGCGCTCACCTCGGCCCAGCGCGCGGCCTGCTCCGGGGTGAGGGTGCCGCGCAGTTCGGCGAGGCGGAGGAGGTTGGCCTCGGCCTCGGTGGTGAGGGTCCGGGCCTCGGCGGTGTAGTGGTCGTCGATCACGGCGGCCAGCTCGGCGTCGTTCATGGCGGGCGAGATCCGGGCCGCGATCCTGTTCATGGTGCGGTACGAGCCCTGGAGCCGGAACGGCGGCGCGGTGCGGGCCGCGTCGTTCCGGGCGGCGGAGGCGATGTACTCCTCGTTGACGGCGAGGACCGTCTCGCGGGCCGTGAGGAGCCGCCCGAGGACGGCGAGGATCCGCTCCAGTTCGGCCGGGGCGTACGGGTGGGCGAGCCGGTCGCGGCGCGCGGTCGGGTCGCCGGCCGCGAGCCGGACGAGCAGCTCCAGGTCGGCCCGGTCGCGGCCGGCGAGCGGGGCGAGGGCCGGGTGGGAGGTGAGGGCGTTCTCGACGAAGCTGAGCGCGAAGACGTCCTCCTTGCCGGTCAGGACGTCGCCGAGGTTCCACACGTCGGCCCGGTTGGCGAGCATGTCGGGCACCCGGAAGGCCTGTCCGGACCCGGTGTACGGGTTGCCGGCCATGCAGACGGCGAAGCGCTTGCCCCGCAGGTCGTGCCCGTTCAGGGTGCGGGTGGCGTCGCAGAGCGGGATGAACTTCTGCAGGAACTCCGGCGAGGTGTGCTGGATGTCGTCCACGTACAGCAGGACGTTGTTGGCGGCGGACAGCGCGAAGGCGATCTTCTCCAGCTCCCGGCGGGCGGTGGCGTCGGGCGCCCCGGCCGGGTCGAGGGAGGTGGTGCGCTGTCCGAGGGCCGGTCCGTCGACCTTGACGAGGAGCAGGCCGAGGCGGTCGGCGACGTACTCGATCAGGGTGGTCTTGCCGTAGCCGGGCGGGGAGAGGAGCAGCAGCAGGCCGTGGGAGTCGCTGCGCTTGGCGTCCCCGGCGGCGCCGAGCTGCTTGGCGAGGTTGTCGCCGACCAGCGGCAGGTAGACCTCGTCGACGAGCCGGTTGCGGACGAAGGAGGACATGACGCAGGGGCGGTACTCGTCCACGCGGAGCCGGGCGCGCTCGGCCGCGACGAGCTGCGCCCTGCGCTCCTGGTAGGCGCGGAAGGCGGGCACGTCGACGGCGGCGAACTCCCGTGTCCTGGAAAGGAATTCGTCGATCCGCACGTCGAGGGCGCGGTCGCGCACGCGGGGGTGGGCGCCCAGGAGGCCGGTGACCGTCGCGGTGGTCGGGGCGTCGACCTCGTACCGTTCGAGTCCGGGACAGAGCTCGACGGCGACGGCCTCGGTGAGCACGCCCCCGTCGAGCGGCTCGCCGGAGGCGGAGGCGTAGGAGGTGAGCCAGGCCTCGACGAGCTGGCGCCGCGCGCCGGGGTCCGCGAGCCCGGCGAGGGCGTCGTCGTACGCGGAACTGCCCACGGCCCGGCGGAATTTGTCGAGCAGGGTGCGGGCCGCGTCCGAGACGGCGAAGCCGCTCGGGCCGGCGGCGAGCTCCTCGACCAGGTACTCGGCGGCGGTCGGGTCGCCGATCTCCCCGGCCAGTTCCTCGCGCAGCCCGTCGACGGCCGACGCGGCGCCGAAGAGGTCGCGGGCACGGGTCAGCGAGACCGCGCGGCGGGTCCACTGCTCGCGGGCGTCGTCGGCGGCGTGGGCCCAGAAGAGCTGGGCGGCGGACCGCGCCGCCGCCGGGTACCGCAGCGGTCCGGCCCCTTCGCGGAGGCCGAGGAGCACCTCCAGGATCGCCGCCGCGTCGTGGTCGTGGACGCCGCGCTCGTACCCCTCGTCGTAGGCGGCCTCGGCGGCGGTCCGGGCGAGCGCGGGCAGGTCGGCACCGACGAGGCCGTCCGCGCCGTGCTCGGCGAGCAGCCGGGCGGCCAGGTGCTCGGCCCGGTAGACCGCGGGCGACTCGGAGGGCAGCGTCCGGTCCCAGAACGGGCGGGTCGCGGCGAACTCCGGGTCGGTGACGGGCGTGCGGTGGTCGGTCCCGGTGAGGGCGAGGGCGAGCGCGTCCCCGTGCGGGACGAGGGTGAGCTCGGGTGCCTGCCGGTTGACGGCGAACCGGTGCCGGCCGAGGCGGATGGTGTCGCCGCCGTCGGAGAACAGCTCGGTGCGGTCGCGGAGCGCGCGCCCGGCCTCCTGGCGGGCGGCGCCGAGCCGCCCCTCCAGCTCCTCGGCCCGTACCTGGTCGCCGAGTTCGCGCAGTTCGGCGGCGGTGCGCCGGACCTTGGCGACCATCGGGTCGGAGGCGAAGTACGTGTGCACCTCGTCCGGGCCGGTCAGGGCGGCGGCCCGGCGGGCGATCGTCTCCAGGACGCGGTCGGCCGATCCGGCGAGGCGCTCGGCGCGGCGGGCGCGGGCGTCCTGGAGGGACTGCTTGCGGGCGGTGAAGGCGTCGTGGATCTCGGTGCGGCGCTCGGCGAGGTCGGCGAGGAAGCCGTCGTGCTCGGCGAAGCGGGACTCCAGGTTCTCCAGCTGGAGGAGCAGCGGGCCGAGTTGGTCGTCGCAGTGGTCGGGGGTGTCGGCGGCGGCGAGCGCGCCCGTGACGGCCTGGCCGAGCAGGGCGAACTCGGCGGCGAACTCCGCCCGGCCCTCGCGGTCGAGGAGTTCGGCGCGGCGGGCGGCGAGGACGGCGCGGGCGCGGTTCAGGGCGCCCAGGACGTCCGCGACGCGGCCCAGGATCGCGGTGCGGACGGTGGCGTCGCCGATGTCGAGTCCGGCGACGATCTCGCCGAGGGCGCGCAGGCCGGTGGTCCGCTCGTCGATCAGCTCGCCGACCGGGCCCGTCCCCGCGACGGTGGCGACCTCCCCGGCGTCGGCGGCGAGCCGTTCCGCCTCGGCGTGCTGTCCGGCGAAGGCGTCCTCGCCCCGCAGGAAGGCGACGGCGCGGCGGCCGGCCGCGGCGACGTCGGACTCGACGTCCGCCGCGAGGGCGTCGACGGCGTCCGTGTCGGCGTACCGCATCTCCTTCAGGGACACCAGGTGGCCCTGGGCACGACGGAGTTCGGTGATGCGCGAGATCCACTCCTCCGCCGTGGCGGGCGCCTCGCCGCGGACGCGCCGGACGAGCCGGGCGATCCGCTCGGTCGCCCCGGCGAGGGCGTCGGCGGCCTGCCGGGTGAGGGTGGTGACGGTGGCGAACTCGTCGAGGACCTGTCCGGCGGTGGCCCGGAGTTCGGTGAGCGGGGTGCGCAGGTCCCCGGTCTCCGGGTCCCCCAGCCAGTGGTGGACGTCGCCGGCCCTCTCGCAGGCGGCGACGAGCGCCTCGTACACCTCGCCGGCGGGGGTGAGCTCGGTGGCCCGCCGGGCGATCGACAGGCAGTCGGAGATGCCCCGGACGAGGTCCGCGTTGCCGATGCGGGCCAGCGGGTCGTCGCTCACGGGGGCCGCGTGCGTGTCGGAGACGTACGGCGTCGTCCAGACCTGCACGGGGTGGACCCGGCCGGGTTCGCCGGACTCGCCGCGCAGGACGACCATCGTCCCGTCGTCGAGCAGCGCGTACCCCCGGCAGGCGAGCGGGGTGGCGATCTCCTTGCGGATCAGGTTGTACGGCAGGAGGAGGCCGCGGCCCTCCGCCTCGGCGTGGAAGGCGAAGAGGAGGTCCTCGCCGTTGGGCGAGCGGACCGCCCGGTCGAAGGCGAGGCCGGAGGTGTCGGTGTCGAAGGTCTTCACGGCACCGGAGGAGAGGCAGTAGCCGCCGGGGAAGACGACGCCCTCGTCGTCGGGCAGCCGCAGACAGGCCTGCCCGATGCCGTCGAGCCGGACGACGGTCCCGGTCAGCGCGTTGAAGACGAGGTGGCGGACGGCCTCCTCCTTGTACGGGCGGACCCGGATCAGGGTCAGGGCGCCGACGACGGCGTGGGCGACCTCGGCGTCGGCGAGGGACTGCAGCGGCTCGTCGACCGGCTCCGCGTACACCCCGGTGCCGGTCTCGGGGTCGTTCTCCGTCTTGACGGTGAGCGCCCCGCCGGTCGTGGAGACGTACAGGCGCCCGCCGAGCGAGATGTGGGGGTGCCGGCCGGAGACGTGGTCGTCCCGGGTGCTCTCCGTCCAGTCGAGGTCGTGCGCGGGCGGGAAGGTGTGGTCGCGCTCGCCCCGGGCGTCGAGGAACCGCGCCCCGCCGGACGGTTCGAGGGCCCAGCGCAGCACCCGCAGGTCGTCGGCCTTCTCCCCGGTCCGGAAGACGGCGAGGAGCCGGTCCTCCACGCGCCGCAGCCGGAGCAGCCGGGCGCCCCGGAAGTAGCGGTGCAGCGCGGCGAACTCGCGGACGAAGCCGGGGTCGTCCAGGAGGCCGGGGACCGCGTCCCCGGGCAGCGGGTTCAGGTCCCGGTCGTGCAGCGTGAGGACGTCGGCGACCGCCGGTCCCTCACCGCCCGTGGCGACCGGGCTCCCGCCGAACAGCAGGACGCCGTCCCCGACGGCGACGACGTCCAGGAGCACCCCGGCGCGTTCGGTGCGGACCCGGTCGGTGCCGGTGAGGGCGAGTCCGCCGGAGCCGAAGGCGGCGGTACGGGCGGTGTTGAGCGCCTCGGCCCGCCGGGCCAGTTCGCCGGCCTGCGCGGTGAGGCGGTCGCGCAGCACCGCGTACGTGTCCTGGTCGATTCCGGCGCTCATCCCTGTGCTCCCTTGTACCGTAGTGACTGCGGGTCCGGTGCCGGCCACTCCCCCGTTCGCCGGCACCGGACCCGTACCGACCGCCACCCCCGTGGGCGGTCAGTCCTTGGCCGCGCCGTTCAGCGCGGCGGTCCCGGCCGGCGCGGCCGGGGCCGGGGCCGGGGTCGGGGCCGGGGTCGGGGCCGGCAGGAGGCCGTCGAGCGCGCCGGACTTCATGAGCTTCGCGAGCAGCGCGGAGACGCTGAGGTCGCGCACGTCGGAGCCGGAGAGCGAGCCGAGCACGTGGGTCAGGTCCTCGGTGAAGGGCCGCGAGCCGTCCAGCCACGGACCGGCGAGGGCCTGCGCGGTCCCCGAGTGCTCGACGAAGCCGTCGACGGACTTGCCGAGCGAGACGGACTGCACGAGCCGGTCGAGGAAGACGGACTCGCCCCCGACGATGTTGATGTCGGCGTTCTCCAGACCGGTGGCGAGGACGGTGGCCTGCGCCTCGGCGACCTGGCGCTGCACGTCGAGGCCGGCGAGCCGGACGTCCTTCTCGGCCTCCAGGCGGAGACGGAACTCCTCGTGGGCGCGGGACGCCTCGTCGAGGGCGGCCATCGCCGCCGCCTTCTCGGTCAGGCCCGCGGCCTCGGCCTTCAGCTTCTCGCCGATCGCGGTGGCCTCGGCGAGGGCCTTCTCCCTGGCGCCCTCGGCCTCCGCGAGCGCCTTCTCGCGGGCGCCGGCGGCCTCGGCGCGCAGCCGGGCCTCGGTGGCCCCGGCCTCCGCGCGGCCGGCCTTCTCGATGACGTCGGCCTCCTTGTCCCGGACCCGGACCGCCGCGAGCCCCTCGGCCGCGGCCTCGGCCTGGACGCCCTCGGCGAGGCGGATCTTGGCGCGGGCGTCCATGTCGGCGGCCTTGTTGCGGGCCTCGGCGAGGGTGAGCTCCTCGGCGGCCCGGTGCACGGCGGCCTGCTCGGCGGCCTCCGCGGCCTTGATGTCCTTGACCAGCCGCTCCTGGGCCTCGGCCTCGGCGGCGATCACGATCGCCTGACGGTTGCGCTCGGCCTCCTCGACCGCCCGCAGCCGCTTGATCGACTCCTCCTGCTCGGCGACCGTGCGGTCCACCGCGACCCGCTCGCGGATCACCTCGGCGATGTCCCGGCGCTCCGCCTCGACCTCCTTCTCGGCGGAGATGCGGGTCAGCTCGGTCTCCCGGTCGCGGGCGATGACCTCCAGGAGGCGGTCCTTCTCGATCCGCTCGGTCTCGACGGCGATGACCCGCTCGCGGTTCTTCTGCGCGACCGCGACCTCGCGGGCCTGGTTCTCGCGCTGGACGCCGAGCTGCTCCTCGGTCCTCAGGAAGGCGCTCTGCGCCCGCAGCCGCTCCTCCTCCACCACCCGGGCGGTCTCGGCCTCCTCGCGGGCCCGTACGGTGTCGATCTCGCGCTTCTGCTTGATCTCGGCATCGGCCTGGCGCCGCTCCAGCTCCAGGATGGCCTCGCGTGCGTCGACGTTCTGCCGGGTGATCTCCTTCTGCTCGTGCTGGCGGAACTCGTTGGTGCGCACGTTCTCGGCGGCGGTCAGCTCGGTGATCTTGCGGATGCCCTGGGCGTCGAGGATGTTGCCGGGGTCGAGCTGGCCGAGCGGGGTCTGCTCCAGGTAGTCGATGGCCGCGTCCTCCAGGCTGTAGCCGTTGAGGTCGATGCCGATGATCTCGATGATCCGGAAGCGCAGCTCCTCGCGCTTGGTGTAGAGGTCGGTGAAGTCGAGCTGCTTGCCGACGGTCTTGAGCGCCTCGGAGAACTTGGCGTTGAACAGCTCCTGGAGGGTGTCCTTGTCGCTGGCGCGGACGGTGCCGATGGCCTGGGCGACCCTGATGACGTCCTCGACGGTCTTGTTGACGCGGACGAAGAAGGAGATCCGGATGTCGGCGCGGATGTTGTCCCGGCAGATCAGGCCGTCGCGGCCGGTGCGGGAGATCTCGATCGTCTTGACCGAGATGTCCATGACCTCGGCCTTGTGCAGCACGGGCAGGACGACCTGTCCGGTGAAGGTGACGTCGACCTTCCGCATCTTCGAGACGATCAGCGCCTTGCCCTGCTCCACCTTGCGGAACAGTCTGCCGATCACGAAGACCAGGACGAGGACGAAGAGCAGGACAACGGCGACGAGCGCGCCGATGCCCACGGTGATGGCATCCATGGGGAACCCCGTGTGTATGAAGGAGGTTGAGGGGTGTGGCGGCACCGCGTCCGCGCCGCCGGCCGGTGGACGTCCGCGGTGGGGCCGTCCCGTGCGGGAGGTCCGCGCCCGGGCCGGGCGCCGTCGTCCGCCGGCCGTGAGGGGGCCGTACCCGGGGACCGGAGTCCTCCCGGGACGGCTACGGTTCGTCGGGGAAGAGCTTCGCCGTGCGCCGCGCGAGGCAGCGGCACGCCGGTGCGGCCGGGAGGCGGACGCCGGTCGGGAAGCGGGTGCCGGACCGGAGGCGGGCGCCGGCCGGGGAGAGCCCGCGGGCCGGGAAACGTCCACGGGCCGGGAGGCGGGCACTGCCGCCGGAGCGGGCGCCGTCCGGGAGAAGGGCATCGGTCGGGGACTCACTCATCGTGCTCCCCCTCCCCTCGACGCGCGGTCTTCGCTGCCCGTCCCCGGCGTTCCGCCGGCGGACGTGCCCTCCGTGGAGCCATCGTGGCTCGGCCGTCCACTTGTTCGCATTGCCGGTTTCCGGCAATCTTGACGCGTCCTTGATGCCGGTGACCGCCCCTTGGCGGTGTCCGGCCCGCGTTCGGGTCCGTGCGTCGAGGGGGGTTCGAGCGAGGCACAGGGGCGGGGAGGACGCCGGTGGAACGAGTGGTGTCCGGGGAGTACCTGGAGGGGTACGGAGAGATCCTGGCGGGGGCCTCGGCGACGGGCCGGCGGCTGACCCGCGACGAGCTGGAGGCGCTGCGGGCCCGGGGCGAGCGGGCCGCCGAGGCCGGGATCGGGCTGCGCGCCCTGATACGGGCGCACCTCTCGGCCGCCGGGGAGCTGCGGGCGGAGCTGCCGCGCGCCGCGGGCGACCACCTCCTCGCCGTCGTCGAGCAGGCCGTCGACGCCTTCGCGGAGGGGCACGAGCGGGCGGGGATCCTGGCGGTGCGCCAGGAGGAGGCGTCGCGCCGCGAGTTCATCGACGACCTGCTGTACGGGCGGAGCGACCTCGGCCGCCTCGCCCAGCGCGCCGAGCGCTTCGACCTGCTGCTCGCCCACGCGCACGCGGTGGCCGTGGCGCAGGGCAGGGAGCCGTACGAGGACGGCGCCTCCGTCACCCGGGGCGTCGAGGCGTCCCTCGTGGCCCGGTTCGGCCAGCGGCGCATCCTGCTCACCACGAAGGAGGGGCGCCTCGTCTGCGTCGCCCCGGCCGACCAGCCGGAGGTGCTGTCCTTCTTCGCGAAGCAGGCGTACGCGGCGACCGACGGCGGACAGATCGCGATCGGGCGCCCCCACTCGGGCCCGGGCGGTGTCGTCCAGTCGTACGAGGAGGCCCTGAACGCCCTCGACCTGGCCGCCCGCCTGGACCTGAACGACCCGGTCCTGCGCGCCGCCGACCTCCTCGTCTACCCGGTCCTCACCCGTGACCGCCAGGCCATGGCCGACCTGGTGGTCAGCGTCCTGGGCCCGCTCCGGGAGGCGCGGGGCGGCGCCCGGCCGCTGATCGACACGCTCACCGCGTACTTCGACACCGGCTGCGTCGCCGCCGAGACGGCCCGGCAGCTCTCCCTGAGCGTGCGGGCGGTGACGTACCGGCTCGACCGCGTGCACCGCCTCACGGGCGCCGATCCGGGCGACCCCGCCCAGCGCTACACCCTCCAGACGGCCGTCATCGGCGCCCGCTTCCTGGACTGGCCGGACCAGGAGCTGTGACGGCGGCGCCTCACAGCCCCCGGCCGGAGGCGGGCGTACGGGACCGTTCGAGGAGCTGGGCGAGGCCGGCCCGGGTCGCGGCGATCACGACGCGGTCCTCGGGGCGCAGGACGTAGCCGGAGTGGAGGTCCCACAGGAGGCCCGGCGGGGCGTCGCGGTCGTGGGCGGCGGTGAGGTCGGGGCGGCGGGCCTGCGGGGCGGTGGTGTCGAGGGCGAGGACGCGCCAGGCGCCGGGCCGGAAGGCCTCCTGGACCGTGCGCCCCTCCAACTGGGGCTGTCCGGCGACGTCGAGCGCGGCGAAGAGCAGCACCCGGCGCTCGACGGGGATGGCGCCGAGGATCTGGCGGCCCATCATGGCGGTGGCAAAGGCGGGCGCGGCGAGGGTGGACACGCTGCGGCTGCGGGTGAGCGCGCCGGGGTGGGCGGCGCGCAGGGTGCGGTAGACGGCGGTGGCGAAGTCGTCGTCGTACAGGCGCAGGGCGACGAGCAGGTCGGGCGCGAGCGTGCGCGCGTACAGCGCGGCCTCCAGGTTGGTGGTGTCGGCGCTGGTGAGGGCGAGGAGCGCGTGCGCGCGGTGGACCTTGGCCGCCTCCAGGACTCCCTCCTGGGTGACGTCACCGAGGACGACCGGGACGCGCAGGCTCCGGGCGAGCGCGACGCCCCGGGCGTCGGGGTCGTCCTCCACGCACACCACGGGGATGTCGAGTTCGCGGAGCCGGGCCAGGACGCGGGTGCCGATCTTGCCGAGGCCGAGCAGGACGACGTGGCCGGCGAGCCCGCGCGGCGGCCGGCGCAGGGCGGCGGCGCTGCGTTAGGCGCCGAGGGCCTCCAGGGCGCCGGCGACGAGCAGGGGCAGCAGGGCGAGGCCGACGAACCCGGTGAGGAGCTGGAGGATCTGGCGGGGGGCGGATTCCTCGACGGCGGGGTCGGCGATCGCGAACAGGTCGAGCAGGGTGATGTAGACGGCGTGCAGCGCGGAGTCGTCGGTGACGAGCGAGGAGACGACGGCCAGGACGGTGACGGCCGCGACGACCCCGGCGAGGGCCCAGCGCAGCCGGCGCGAGAGGAGCTCCTTGAAGGAGGCGCCCCGGCTCGTGCGCCTGCGGGGCGCGGCCGGTTCGTGGGTGACGGCCTCCAGGACGATGGTGCCGCGCCCCGCGGCGGCCCGTACGGCGGCGTCGTCGGGGAGCAGCTGGGGGGCCTGCGGGCCGCTGCGGTCGGAGCCCTCGGCGCCGGCCGGGTCGGTGGTCGTGGACGACAGCAGGGCGAGGGTCGCGAGGCCGGGCGCGGCGACGTCCCCGGGGCGGCTGGGCAGCCGCTCGGCGGCGCGCAGCAGCAGTCCGTCGGCCTGGACGATCTTGCGGGTGCCGGCGACGGCGGTGGCGGCGAGCGCCGGGGCGGTGGTGTCGGCGTCCGAGAGTACGATCGTCGAGGTGTCGTGCCGGCCGCGGACGTTCTCGGGGACCGTGAGGTCGGTGGCCTGGTCGAGCAGCTCCGCCATGCGCCGGCCGAGGTTCCGGTTGTACATCCGCAGGACGAGCCGGATCCTCGGGTTGAGGCGGCGGGCGAGGAACGCGGCCCGCATGTTGGCCTCGTCGTCCTCGTAGAGCAGGGCGAGGGCCTCGGCCCGCGCCACGCCGACCTCCGCGAGGACCTGCTCGTCGGGCACGGCGGCGGTCACCTCCCGCACGCCCGGCCCCTGCCCGGCGTCCGCGCCGTTCCCCGGCAGCCCGCCCGGCCGCCCGACCGCCGCGCTCATCCGGCCGAGCAGCGCCGAGGCCCGGGAGACGCCCGCCGGCTGACCGGCCACCCCCTCGAAACCGACCGGCGGCGGCACGACCAGGGTGACGGCCTGCCGGTACACGTCGGCGAGCTCGACGGCGATCCGGTGCGCGAGCGCGTCGTCCCCGCACACGACCATGTGCCCACCGGTCCGCAACCGCCCGTTCGCCTGGGGCACTACGGTCATGGCCTCCCCCTCGCCTGCCGATCCCCGCTCCGGGCCCGCCCCGTGACACTCCGTCACGGACGGTGCCGCCGCGGGCCGGATCATGGTGTCACACGGGTGGAGGGCGGTTCATTGCCGGATCCGGGAAGACTTCGGCCGCGTCCGGCTGCCGCCGGCCGACGCGGTGGGCGTCAGCCCCGCGTCCGCTCGCGCGGTGCGGCCGGGTGGGATCGGCCCGGGCGGGCGAGGCGGCCGATCATGGTCCCGACGACGCTGTCGAGGGGCACCGGCCCCCATACGCGGGAGTCGGTGCTGACCTCAGGGTTGTCGCCCAGCACGACGATGCGGCCGTCGGGGACGACGCCGTCGCCGACCGCGGACGGCACCCGGTCCCCCGGGCGCGCGGCGACGCGCTTGACGACCAGCCCGCCCGGACCCGCCCCGGGGATGCGGTCGCAGCGCAGGACGACGACCTGGTGGACGCGGGGGCGTGCGGCCGGCGACGCGGCTCGCCTCACCAGGATGCGGTCTCCCGGCGCGAGGGCCGGGAACATGCTGGCGCCGTGCACCGTGACGGCGATCAGGACGCGCCGCGCCGCCAGGAGGCACCCGACGACCAGTGCCGCGGCGGCGATCAGGGCGACGGTGACCGCGGTCACCGCGGGACGACCGATCGAGCGTCCACGGGTGGCCGCGTGTCGGCCGGGGTGGAGGTGGTGGGGAGGGTGTCGACGGCGCCGGGGCTCCTGTCTCCACCCGGTTCACCGTCTCCACCCGGTTCACCGTCTCCACCCGGTCGGCCGTCACCACCCGGTCGGCCGTCACCGTCCGGCCCGCCGTCGGCGTCCGGTCCCGGCAACAGGGCCGGGGCGCCGGTCGGTTCCTGCGGCGCGTATCCCTCCGACTGGAGGCGGAACAGCCTCGCGTATGTGCCGTCCCGCGCGAGGAGTTCGTCGTGCGTTCCGCTCTCCGTGACGCGGCCCTCGCCGAGGACGACGATCCGGTCGGCGTCCCGGACCGTGCTGAGCCGGTGCGAGATGACCAGCACGGTGGCCTCGGCGCGCAGGGTGCGCAGACTGTCGTGGATCTCCCGCTCCGCCGCCGCGTCCAGGCCGGAACTCGGTTCGTCGAGCACCATCAGGTCGGCGTCACGGCGCATGAACGCCCGTGCGATGGCGACGCGTTGCCACTCGCCGCCGGAGAGCAGTTCGCCCACGGCCGCGCCGGCGGAACCCGCGGACGCGAAGATCCGGCTGAGCAGGGTGTCGTAGCCCTGTCCGAGCCGCGAGAGCCGTGCGTGCACCCCGGCCGAGCTGGCCGCCTCGGTCACCAGGTCCTCGCGTCCGATGTCGGCGACGCGGCCGATGCCGATGTTCTCCCCGGCCGTCAGGTCGTAGCGGCCGTAGTCCTGGAAGACCGCGGCGATCCGCTCCCTGAGGTCGGCCGGATCGACGTCGCGCAGGTCGACTCCGTCCCACAGGATCCGGCCGCGCGTCGGGTCGTAGAGCCGGCAGAGCAGCTTCACCAAGGTGCTCTTGCCGGTCCCGTTGACGCCGACGAGCGCTGTCACCTCGCCGGCCGCGAGGCTCAGGTCGACTCCCCGCAGGATCCACGGGGACTCCGGCGTGTAGCGGAACCACACGTCCCGCAGCTCGATGCGTCCGGTCAGGCGCGGCACCCGGTCGGGGCTGTCGGTGAGCACCAGGTCGGGTGGGACGTCGCGGAGGGTCCGGAAGAACGTGAAGGTGAGGGCCGCCTGGTACGCGGTGGAGGCCGTGGAGGCGAGTTGTGCGACGCCGCGCTGGATGCCGGCGGTGGCCGTCACGAACACCGACAGGTCACCGACGGTCAGTTCGCCTCGGCCGGCGGCGCGGACCGCCCAGAGCAGCCCGGCGGCGAAGACCGCCGCACCGAGCAGCAGGTCCGGCACGCGCTCGCGCAGATTGCGCAGGTCGGTGCCGCGTTCGGCGCGGACGACGGTGCGCAGCTCGTTCGCCGCCCGGTCGGTGAAGTAGCGCTGCAGGTTGAAGAGCCGGACCTCCTTGAGGGTGTCGGTGTCCGACAGCAGGCTCCCGTAGAACATCTCGCGGCGGCTGTTGCCCATCGTCTCGCGCAGCACCTCCGCACGGCGCCGCCCCGCCGCCAGCTGGGTCCGCAGCGCCGGCACCGCGAGGAGGACCGTGACCGCCCCGAGCACGGGGTTGATGACGAAGACGGTGATCAGGAATCCCGCGAGCAGCACCACCGCCTGGAGACCGCTGACCACCGAACCGACCAACAGGTCCGGTGCGTTGCCGGCGGCCTGCTGGGCGAGCCGCAGCCGGTCCTGGAAGGCGGGGTCCTCGAAGTGCCGCATGCCCGGCAGCCGGTTGACGCCGTCCAGCATCTCGTCCTGCACCCGCACGCGCAGGGCCCGGGTGCTCTCGCTGCGCAGGAACTCCGAGGCCGGGGTGGTCAGCGACGTGCCGAGCGTCGCCGCCACGAGCAGCAGCGCGACCGGCGTCAGCGAACCGCCGCCGGGGGTGGTCAGCCGGTCCAGGAGGCTGCTCACCAGCAGGGCCGCCGCGGTGGGCAGCAGGCCCGCGACGACGCTGACCGCCACGTACGCGCCGACCGTGGCCGGGCTCGACCGCCAGGCCAGGGCGAAGGCGGCGGCCGCGGAGCGCAGCGCTTCGAGGGTGCGGCGACGCGTGCCGTCGCCCGGTGCGGTGTCCACGGCGGTGCTCAGACCGTCTGGGGCGCGAGTTCGGCGGGGTCGGCGAACAGTTCGGTCGCCGACTCCCGGTGGGTGATCCGCCCGTCCGCGCCGATCTCCACGTAGCTGGGCCAGCGGACGATCCCGAAGGCCTCGGAGGCCAGGCTGACGCCGGGCCGCAGGGTGGGGTCGTTCTCGTCGTCGGCCTCGACGACGACGCGCGCCACGGGAGAGAGGATCTCCACGAGGTCGTCGGCCACCTTCCCGGCCCCCTTGATCACGGCGACGACCCGGTCGCGCCCGCCGGGGACGGTGGAGGCGATCCGCGCGAAGCCCGGAGCCTGCTCGCGGCACGGGCGGCAGGTCGTGGAGAAGAAGCCTACGGCCGCCGGTCCGGGGACATCCGCCTCGTCGATCTCCCCGTCGTGACGGGTCGTCACGCGGAAGGCCGGTACGGGCGATCCGTCGGCCAGCCGGTTCTCCGGCACCGTGACGGCGGCCTCCCCGGCGTTTCCGCCGTGGCCGTGGCCCGAGTCGGTGATGCGGCGGGCGAGCGCCAGGAGCAGAACCAGGTTGAGCACGCCGACGACGGCGTTCAGACAGACGACGACGGTGGTGGTGACGGACAACTGTGCCTCATTTCCGTGTGCTGGGGGTGGTCGGACGGCCACCGGTGCGGCACACGCGGTGCCGGTGTTCTCGACGGGGCGCGCCGCCGGTACGACGGGTGCGCCCGCGCGGGTGGTACGGATGCGGGCGGGGCGGGTGCGGGCGGTGCCGGGGCGGCGGGGCCGGTGTCACTGCGGCCGGGCGAAGAGACCGGCCAGGGTGTCGGTGGCGATCAGCAGGACACCGACGACGACCGCGATCGCCCCGGCCGCGAACGCGGCCGGCGGTTCGGGCGGCACCACGGCGTCCGCTCCCCGGGCCAGCGCGACGACCCCGAGGCCGCAGACGGCCAGCAGGACGCCGTTGCGCACCAGGTGGGCGGGACCCACGGGGGTGCGCGAGGCGCCGAAGCAGGCGCAGGAGACGTCGTCCTCCCTGCGGATCAGGACGACCAGCACCGCCGTGAAGGCCACGAGGAGCGCTCCGGCACCGAGGAACGCGGCGGCGCCCGTCGCACCGGGCAGCCAGATCAGCAGGGCCGCCGCCACCTCGGCGGCGATCACGGCCACGGCCGTGACGCCGGTGAGGCGCTGCGGGACGAAGCCCAGGTCCGCGACGGTCCGGCCGAGGTCACCGGGGGTGCGCAGTTTGCCGACGGCCGAGGTCAGCAGGGTCAGGGTCAGGGCGCACCGGGCGCCGAAGAGCAGGTGGTCCACGTCTCGCGTCCCCTCTCGTCCCGTGGTGCGGGCCGGAGTTCGATGCCGGCGGTGCCGGGCCCCGGCGACACGGAGGTCGCCGGGGCCCGTCGCCCAGCCGATCCGTCAGCAGGCTCCGTAGACCACGGTCACCGTGCAGGTGGGCTTGGCGGCGCAGTTCCAGGAACAGCAGAAGCGGGTGTACAGGTTCTCGCCCGAACACCAGCTGGAGCTGCCGGCCGGGCACGCGCACGCGGCCGCGGCGGTCTCCTGGGGCAGGACCCGCGCGAGGGCGCGGCCGGCGAGGGCGGACAGACTCTTGACCATGAGTTTCCTCCGGTTGCGTGGAGAGATGAAAACGATGGTGCGGGAGCTCCCTTGATCGTGCGCGGACCATGTAACGACGCCCCACGCGAAACGTCTAGACCAATAACCCCCTCCGGCCACTCCCGCCCCTCGCGGTTCGCCGCGAACGCCGCAGGTCGCACGCGAAGCACCCCAGGTCGGCGCTCCTTGATCACAGAATTGGTCTAGTCCATATGGTGATACGGGAAGGGCTCCCGCCGACCCTCCGGCCCGTCACCGGTGTTGCCGCGCAGGCGTGTTGCCGCCCGGCGTCGCCTCGGGTACGACACCGCCGCCGACGCCTCGACCGTTTACCATGATGGGATGATCACGTAGACCGCCTCCGCCACCGTCACCACACGGGCACGAGGGCGGCAGCAGCGGTCTGGAAGAGGGGGACTGGTGGAGATCGGCCTGGCGGAGACCATCAAGGCGTTGCGTGGTGAGTTGGCGCAGGCGATGGCGGACGGCGAGGGCCAGCCGGTCCGGCTTCGAGTGCAGTCCGTGAAGCTGGACGTACAGGTCGCCGTGACGGCGTCGGCGGAGGCTCAGGGCGAGGTCAAGTTCTGGGTGCTGTCGGCCGGGGGAAAGGCGACCGAGGGCGTCTCCACCACGCACACCCTGTCTTTGGAGCTCTCGGCCGAGACGGCCGACGGCGGCTCGGTCCTCACGGATTCGGGGCGTGGAGCCGTTCTGGAGGATTGACCTCGTGGATGAGTCGGCCCTCCGGGAGTGGTGTCGGCTGTGGCTGATGTGATCGCCGCGCAGCAGTCCTTGGAGCGTGTGGCCATGGTGGTGCGCCGTGGATCCGACGGCGTCCCTCGATTCGCCGCTTCCGGTTTCCTGCTCGCCTCACGACTGGTCATCTGCGCCGCCCACGGCTTCACCCGGCACGGTGACCGCCATGAGGTGAGAACTCCAGGGCAGTCGGCACAGAGGCTTCAGGTCACCGCGGTGCTACGGCACCGGGACCATGAGGTGGACCTCGCCCTCCTGGTTCTCGGGGAGGGCGGGCCCCTCGTCCCTCCCGCCCGGTGGGGCGTCCTGCCCCGAACCGCGGAGTCGGTGCCCTTCGTCGCGATCGGGTTCCCCGACCACGCGTTGCGTCAAGGCATTCCGAAAACGCGCCAGTTGGCCGGTTCGATCCTCCTGGGCTCCTTCCTGGGGAGCCACGAGATGGAGCTGTCCCTCAGCAGCCCTGCGCCGCTGGAATCGAGCGGGTCCCCCTGGCAGGGGGTGTCCGGGGCAGGGGTCATCACGCGAGACGGCGTTCTCGTCGGCGTGTGCACGAGTCATCACGTTCCGTCCGGCGCGGCGAGCCTCACCGCGACAGACCTCTCCCAAGTGTCCCGGGATCCTGAGTTCGTGCGCCTGCTGGCCGAACACGGGGTGGAGCCGGTGCCGCCGAAGGACATCGTCCCGACGCCGTTCGACCCAGCCGTGCGCGGCCGCGTACGCACCCATGCCGAGGTCATGCGGCGCCTGCTCGGACGCCGCAGCTTCCTCGATGAGGAACACCTGCCCTTCATCCATCCCGGGACGGACCACGCGTCGCACCCGGACCACCTGTTCGCCCGGCTGAGCACCGGCCGTTCACGAGGGGCGCTGCTGGTAGGACCAGCCGGTTCGGGCAAGACTCGGACGTGCTTCGAGGTCGCTCACCGAGCGGACCGCGCGGGCTGGCAGGTCCTGCACGTCCAGGCCGACAGCGCCGTGACCGTCGACGACGTGGCCGCGGCCATCGTCTCGTGCGGCCACCGACGGGTGTTGCTGATACTGGACTACCTCGACGCCTGCCCACAGGTCGACCTGCGCGTCCTCGCCGAAGTGCTGATCCCGGAGGCCAAGCAGCGTGGCGTGAGCGTGGCATGCCTGGCATCCGTGCGACCCGGATCCCTGCACACGGTTCAGCTCCGTGGCAGCAGCCGAGTGCTCGACGAGATCTACGTACGGGAAGACTGGCCGCACCAGTCCGCGGTCATCGACCAGATAGTCCGCCACACGGCACCCGAGACCGTGCGCCGGTGGGGGAACGAGGCGCTGTCCCGGATCTGCGGGCGGCGTCCGGTGATCGCGCTGTTGATCGCGCGGGCGATCGAGGAGCAGGGACTGGCCGAGCACACACCGGCGGCGGCGTCCGTCCGGCCTGGCGAGCTGCTGGACTGGCTGCGCGAGGGCATGCGCCGCGACGCGCTCGCCACGAGCCCCGCCCTCAGCCCCTCCTCCCTGGGTATGGCCACCCCTGCCGTCGAGCAGCTGGCCTTCACCGTGGCGGTCGTGGCGAGCCCCCAGCCTCGCGTGGTCGTCGAACAGGCCGTCGACACGTTCCTCACAGCGGCCGGTGGGCCGGCCGTTCCGTTCGGAGGGCGGCGCGTCGTCGACACGCTGATCTCCCTCGGGTGGCTCGATGAGGTCGACGGCCAGCTGGTCGTGGTCCACGACATCGTCACCGACGAACTCCTGTTGCAGTCGCTGATGCCTCCTCCCGGATGGAGCATCGACGCGGGAACCGCCGGTGCGCTCTTCGCCGCGTTCACACGGCATGCGCATACGTTCTTCTTGTTCACCGGCCATCTCCGGCGGCTGGCCGTCGACATGGCGGCGCACGGCCCCGCCCATCGGATCGCCGCCCTGGAACGCTTCTGCGGGGAATGGCTCGCGGCCCACATGAACCGGCTCGGCCACCTCTTGGCCGGAGCCGGTGACGACGGCGGCCAAGCGCTGCTGACGATGGTGACGAGCCGGCCCTGGCAAGGGTTCGACCGCTCCGTGTGGAACACCCTGGTTGCCCCCTGGCTCTCCCGCGCCGAGGCCGGCCACACCGCTCGGCCGTTTCTCACCGCCGCCCTGCGAGGTATGGACCCCGCTCCCGCGTTCCTCGTCGAGGCTTCCGTCGGATGGCTCGTTCGCCGGGGCGGACAGACCGACACGGAGTATCTTCTGCTCGCGCTGATGGAGCGCCCCGACCTTCCGCCGAGGACCGAGGACCTGGTGGTCGACTGCACCCTCGCCTGGGTGTCCTCCCGGCCCGACTGGCGTCACACGCCGGCGCTGCTGAAACGCCTGCTCGGCATGGACCACTCCGAGGACCGACTGGAGAGAGTGGTCACGGGCATACTGGCGTGGCTCACTCCTTACCGGTCCCTCGGAGTCGCACCCGTGATCCGCGGGTTCCTGCAGCGCACGGACATCGAGGCCGCCGCCCGCCGGAAACTCGTCGATCACGGCCTCGCGTGGCTGCGTTCCGATCTGCGCCCGGGCTCGAACATCGGTCCGGAACTGTGTGTTCTGCTCGAAGACGATCGCCTCCCGGACCCGGACCGCGCGACATTGATCCGAAGCGCACTGGACTGGCTGGAGAGGGGACGGGTACACCCGAGCACAGGTCGGGTCGTGCAGAGACTCCTCTCCACGGACGGGTGCCCGCCGGAGCTGCGTCCCAGGGTGATCGCCGTCGCACGCTGGTGGGCGACCGTGGGTCCTGCCGACCACCCGGCAGGCTCCCGCGTCCTGGGCACGTTGCTGTCCACCGACAGCATGGCGGACGCCGCCGCCATCCTCCTGGAACGGCTGAGGTCGCAACCTGACGCCGAGTCGGCCCCGGCCATACTCCTTCGCCTGCTCATCCAATGCGAGAAACTCACCCGGGACCAGGCTCGGACCGCCGTCACGCTCGCCTTCACGTGGCTCGACAGCCACCCGGAACACGAGGCGTTCGGTTCCGTACTGAGCTCCCTCCTGCGCGTACCGGACTTGCCGTCCGCACAGCTGGAGCGTGCCGTCCACCTCGGATGCACCGTACTCCTCGCACGTCCGGACGCCCACGTGCTCATGTCCGTCATGCTCAGTCAGCTCGATGGGCTGACGCGCGATCAGGCACGGTCCCTCGCGGACGTCAGCCTGCGGTGGCTGGCCTGCCACGGCGGCAAGGTCCAGCGCCCGGTGCTCGCCTCCTTCCTCACACGCCCCGACCTGTCCCCCGAACAGGCACGCGTCGGCATCGACATCGCTCTGGACCGCCTGAGCACCGACCGGTCGATAAAGTCCCGCTCCGTGCTCTCCGGCGTCCTGCGCCACCCGGCCCTCGACGAGGACCGGAGATCCCGCGCCGTCGACAGCGCCCTGAGCTGGCTCGAAGAGCACGGCATGAGGCCGAAGGCATGTCAGATCATTGAGGATCTGCTCGCTCTCCCGGCGCTCCCGCCCCTCCAGAGAGTCCAGGTGATGCGTCTGGCGGCCGACTGGTCGACCCGGCACGGAGACCTGCCGTACGCGGATCGCCTCCGCGCGACGCTCGACGCGGAAACGCGGCGCGACGCCCCGCGGGAATGACGCGGAGCCGGCTCAGGACCGTCCGTCCGGTGCCGACCGGCCTCCGACAATGATCGAGGGCCGTTTCAGATTGCTCTGAAACGGCCCCTGATCTGCGACTTCGAAAAGTCGGGACGACAGGATTTGAACCTGCGACCCCTTGACCCCCAGTCAAGTGCGCTACCAAGCTGCGCCACGTCCCGATGCGCGTCCTCGGCGGTTTGGTCCCGCGTCGGCGTGCAGGGGAAACATTACCTCACTGCGGAGGGTGGGACGACGCACGGGCTGTCACCGCGTCGGCGGTGAGGAGGGACGCGCCGCAGGTGGTGGCCAGGGCGGTCGCCTCGGCGAGGGCCTCGGCGGAGCCGGTGACCCGGGCCAGGTCGAGGCGGGCGCGGGCCTCCTCGTAGCGGGAGGGGGACGCGGCCAGGTGGTCGACG